>CANGYF010000003.1 GCA_947458265.1 Betaproteobacteria bacterium | reverse complement strand
TCGAGCTTCTCCGGCGGCTGGAAGATGCGCCTGGCGCTGGCGCAGACGCTGATGTCCCCGTCCGACCTGATGCTGCTGGACGAACCGACCAACCACCTCGACCTCGACGCGATCGTCTGGCTCGAGGAATGGCTCGAGCGCTACCCCGGCACGCTCGTGATCATCTCGCACGACCGCGACTTCCTCGACTCGGCGATCAACGTCACCCTGCACCTCGATGGCGGGACGCTCAAGCGCTACGGCGGCAACTACTCGACCTTCGAGAAGGAGCGCGCGATACAGCTGGCCGTGCAGCAGTCGGCGTTCGTCAAGCAGCAGGCGCATATCGCACACCTGGAATCGTTCATCGCGCGCTTCAAGGCCAAGGCGAGCAAGGCACGCCAGGCGCAGAGCCGGGTGAAGGCGCTGGAGCGGATGACGCTGGTCGCACCAGCCCATGCCTCCAGCCCGGTCCAGTTCGAGTTCTACGATGCCGGACAGAGCCCGAACCCGATGATCCACATGGACCATGTCGCCTGCGGCTACCCCGCCAGCGGCAGCGATGCAAGTCCGAGACCCGGCACGGACACCGGCAAGCCGAAGGTGATCCTGGGCAACGTGAGCCTCACCCTGATCCCGGGGCAGCGCATCGGCGTGCTGGGCGCCAACGGCCAGGGCAAGACGACCCTGGTGCGCACCCTCGCCGGCGAGCTGGCGCCGCTGGGCGGCGACCTTACACTGGGCCGCAACCTCGCGATCGGCTACTTCGCCCAGCACGAGATCGAACGGTTGCGGCCCGACGACACGCCGATCGGCCACATCACGCGGCTCGCGCGCGAGATCAATTCCCGCGCGAAAGAGGGTGAACTGCGCGCCTTCCTCGGCCGCTTCGACTTCGGCGGCGACATGGCGGTGTCGAAGATCGCGCCGTTCTCCGGCGGCGAGAAGGCTCGCCTGGCACTGGCGATGATCGTGTTCCGCCGGCCCAACCTGCTGTTGCTCGATGAGCCGACCAACCACCTCGACCTCGAGATGCGCGAGTCGCTGACCATGGCGCTGGCGCAGTTCGATGGCACGCTGATCCTCGTGTCGCACGACCGCCACCTGCTGCGCTCGACCGCCGACGAGTTCATCCTGGTCGCCGACGGCAAGGTCGAGCCGTTCAACGGCGACCTGGACGACTACCGCCAGTGGCTCGAACAGCGCACCCGGGCGGCGGCGCGCCAGGCCGCGAAGGGTGCCGCCCAGCCCGCGCCGAAGGTGGCGATGCCCGTCGCCGCAGCGCCGGCGGAAATCCCGAAGCCCCGACCGGCGAAGTCCGACGAGGCCCAGCCGAAGGGCGGGCAGCGCCAGAAATCCGATGCCGCCGGGCAGCGCAAGCCGATCGAGCGCGAGATCGCGAAGCTCGAGCAGGAGATCGAACGCCTGACCGCCGAGAAGGCACGGCTGGACGCGCAATTGGGCGATCCCGACCTGTACCTGCCGCCACGGGCCGCCGAGTTGTCCGCCGCGCTGGCGCGCAGTGCAGAGGTCGGCGCACGGCTCGAGGCCGCCGAGACCGACTGGATGGCCCGCCAGGAAAGCCTCACCCGGATCGCCCAGGCCTGACCCGGCCAGCAACCCGGGCTTCCCGATCACGAAAGATTGCACGCCTGCCGCCAGCGGCGGGTCAAGCAGGCTCGCCCATCCTGGGGAACTGCACCTGCACGCGCAGGCCGCCGATCGGCGCGTCGCCGAGGGTGACCTGCGCCTGGTGGCGCTCGGCGATCGCGCGCACGATCGCGAGTCCGAGGCCGCTGCCGGTGGTCTCGCCCGGATGGCGCCGGTAGAAACGATCGAACACGCGCTCGCGCTCTTCGACCGGGATGCCCTGTCCATCATCGTCCACCGTAAGCATCGCCCCGCTCTCACTGTCCTGCACGCGCACCACCACCCGCCCGCCATCGCGGCCATAGCGCACGGCGTTGTCGACCAGGTTGCGCACCAGCGCGGGCAGCGATTGCGGATCGGGGGAATCGGTGAACACCGGCTGCCGGTTGCGCGACGCAGGCACCGGGCTGGCGTCGCTGCCGGGCCCCTCGCCCGCCAGCGCATCGGCCGGCAGTTCGGGCCCGCGCTCCAGCGACAGCTCGATGCCGCGCCCGGCAGCCAGCGCGACCGTGTCGACGATCGCACTGCGCGCGGCCTCGGCCAGGTCGATCCGTATCGGTGGCGGCGCCGCCTCGCGCGCGCCGGTGGATCCTTCGCGCGGCTCGCTGCGCGCCAGGGTCAGCAGCTGCTCGACCAGATGCCGCGCACGTTCGATGCCGGCCGCCAGCCGGTCGGTCGCCTCGAGCCGTGCCTCGGGCTCGACGGCGCGACGCAGTACCTCGAGCTGGATCTTGAGTGCGGTGAGCGGTGAGCGCAGCTCGTGCGCCGCGTCGGCGACGAACGCCTGCTGCTTGTCGAACGCTCCGCGCAGCCGGCCAAGCAGCGCGTTGAGCGAGCCCACCAGCGGCTCGATCTCGCTCGGCAGGCCACGGGCATCGATCGGCGATAGTGCCTGTGCCTGCAACCCCTTCACCTCGTTGGCGACCCGGCGCAGCGGCCCCAGCGAAAAGCCGACCAGCCACCACACCGCCAGCGCCAGCAGTGGCGCCAGCGCCATCAGTGGCATCACGCTGCGCAGCGCCGCTTCGGCCGCCAGTTGCCGCCGCACCGCCATCGGCTGGGCCACGCGTATCACCCGGTTCCCGAAGCCCAGGCTGAATATCCGCCACGGGTCACCGGCAATCTGCACCGTCGCGTAGCCGAGCGAAACCGTGCTGGGCATGCCGGGCACGTAGCGCGAGCGGTACACCGCCTGGCCATCGCTGTTCCAGACATTGACCACGAAATCGGTCGGCTCAGGCGCCGGCAACGCCGGCTCGACCGGTGCGGCGACGCTCTGGTCGCGCAACGACAGCGCCATCTGCTTGAGCTGGTAGTCGAACAGTGCCTCGCTCTCACGCAGCACGCTGAAATAGGTGACCACGCCGAGGATCAGCGCAGTCAGCGACACCAGCGCGAACGACGACCAGAGGACGCGCGCCTGCATCGAATGCATCGCGGTGCCCTGTCAGCGCCCGGCGCGCGGCTTGCCGACGTAGTACCCGACGCCGCGCACCGTGTGGATGAAGTCATCGCCGAGCTTGCGCCTGAGCTGGTGCACGTACACCGAGATCGCGTTGCTCTCGATCTCCTCGCCCCAGCCGTAGAGCCGGTCCTCGAGTTGGGCGCGGGACAGGATCGCACCCGGGCGCAGCATCATTGCCTCGAGCACTGCGTACTCGCGTGCGGACAGGATCACCTGCTCGCCGTTCACCGTCACCGTGCGCGTGGTCGGGTCGAAGGTGACCGGCCCAACCTCGATCGCCGGCTCCGCGCGCCCGACATGGCGGCGGATCACCGCGCGCATGCGTGCGGTGAGTTCCTCGAGTTCGAACGGCTTGACCAGGTAGTCGTCGGCCCCGGCGTCGAGCCCGGCGACCCGGCTGGCGAGGTCATCACGAGCGGTGACGATGATCACCGGTGTTGCATCCTTCTGCGTGCGCAGGGCGCGAAGCACGTCCAGCCCCGGCACCTGCGGCAGGCCGAGGTCGAGCAGCACCAGGTCGAAGCGCTCGGTAGCCAGCGTGGTCTGCGCGGCGCGGCCGTCGCGAACCCAGTCGACCGCGAAACCCTCGTGCTTGAGCGCCGAGCGAACGCTGTCGCCGATCATGGTGTCGTCTTCTACGAGCAGGATGCGCATCGATGGCCAGGGTTGGTCCGGCTGGGTCGGTCCGGCGGGATCGGCAAGGCCAAGGCCCAGCGCCGCCGGTTCTGTCAGACTTGCATGCCGGAGCCTATCCGCAGGACCGTTAACGGCGGGTTAGGCATCGAGCCAGGCTCGCAGCCGAATCATTATCTCCCGGAGACAACGCAGATGCTGAAAGTATGGGGCCGCATCACTTCGATCAACGTGCAGAAGGTGCTCTGGTGCCTGGCCGAGACCGGTACACCGTACGAACGGATCGACGCCGGCCTGGAATTCGGGCGCAATACCGAAGACTGGTACCGGAAGATGAATCCCAACGGCCTGGTGCCGACGATCGACGACGACGGCTTCGTGCTGTGGGAGTCCAACTCGATCGTGCGCTACCTCGCGGAGAAATACGGCAGCGGCACGCTGTGCCCCGCATCGCTGCAGGCGCGCGCCGACGCCGACCGCTGGATGGAATGGCACTCGACCAGCGCCTGGGGCACCTCGCTGCGCATTGCCTTCTTCAACCTGTACCGGGTGGCGCCGGAGAAGCGCGATGCGAAGGCGGTGGAATCGGCCATCGCCCAGAGCATCCAGTACTTCCGCATGCTCGACAGCCACCTGGCCGGCAACGCCTACGTGACTGGCGACGCATTCACCATGGGCGACATCCCGCTCGGCTGCGCGGCGCACCGTTTCCTGCACATGGATTTCGAGCGTCCATCGCTGCCGGCACTGGAGGCCTGGTACGACCGTCTCAAGGCGCGCAAGGGCTACCGCGACCACGTGGTGATGAAGCTCCAGTAGCCACGGCCGCAGCCGCGCCAACCGTGGCCGTGGTCAGGCTGCGGCCAGGCGCGCGTTGGCGAGGGTCAGCCGCTCCATGAGGATGCGCAGGAAGGCGCGGTTCACCTTCACCTGCAGGGCGTCGCTGGCGGCGTTGAGCGAGGACGCCTTGATCTCGATCACCATGGCCGACGTGATGGCGGTGATCGAGGTCGTGCGCCGCGCGACCGGTGCGTTGAAGTAGAGCATCTCGCCGAAGCAGTCGCCGGGCTTGAGGATGTTGAGCGTGGTGCCGCCACGCGACACCCTGACCTCGCCCTCCGCCAGGATGAAGAAGCTGTCGCCCTGCTCGCCTTCCCGGATCAACACGGTCGAAGGCGCTGCGCGCCACCAGCGGGTGACGCGCAGCGCCTCCCAGACCTCGACCTCGGCGAACTCGTGGAAGAAGCTGAGACCCTTGATCGACGCGAACTTGGCGGTATCGTTCAGGTCGCTCTGCGGCAGCGAGAGCGTACCGATCACGCGCGACAGGTCGTCTGCGAACTCCTGCCAGCTCGAGTAGCGACGTGCACGATCCTTGGCCATCGCGCGCAACGTGATGTGGTCGAGGTCGGGGGACAGGCCTTCGCGCGCCTCCGACGGCTTGACCGGCTCGATGTTCAGGATCTGGTAGACGAGACTTGCATGGCTGCCGCCGGCGAACGGCAGCTTGCCGGTCAGCAGCTGGTAGAGCACCACGCCGAGCGAATAGATGTCGGTCTGGTGGGTGAGCGGTTCGTCGCGCACCTGTTCCGGCGACATGTAGGCGGGCGACCCGATGCCGCTGATCTGCGTGTTTTCCGAGGTCATCGACAGCGCCGATCCGAAGTCGCTGACCTTGAACAGCGTCTCGGCGCTCCCGAGGATATTGGCGGGCTTGATGTCTCGATGGATCACGCCGCGCTGCTGGGCGAAGAACAGCGCCTGCGCGCACTTGAATACGATCTCCACCACCTGCTCGACCGGCAGCAGGCGCGCGACGCTGCTGTGGTACTCCAGCGTCCCGCCGGGCACGTACTCCATCACGATGTAGCTCGCGTCCTCGTCGTCCACCGCGTCGAAGATCGTCGTGATGTAGGGGTGCGACAGCTTGCCGACGAGCGTCGCTTCGTTCAGGTACATGTTCCGGAAGCGGCGTACCGTCCGCTCATCGGTGGAGTTGCTTCGGGTGAACAGCTTGATCGCCACCTCGCGGTTGCCGAACGGATCGGAGGCGAGGTAGACGCTGCTGGTCGCGCCGCGGCCGAGCTCGCGCAGGATCGGGTACTTGCCGATCTTCTTGGGGAAGTCTTCACGCATGGTTCGGGTCGGCAGCCGGGGAGGCGCCCGCGCCCTTCCGGGCATGCGGTCGCGGACAGGGAAGGTTCAATCAACGGCCACCGAGCGGCATTCTTGAATCCGGGGCCGTGCCCAAGCACGGGGGCGGAATTCGCTTGGCGTTTCGGCCGATCTCGCGTATCTTCCGGCTTCCGCGAGCGGCGGGGTTGCGATGCACAATGCGTCTTGTCCCCTGCACCGCTCTCGATCCATGTTGTTTGCTCATCGTCCCTGACCTCTCAGGAAGGACGATCCGCCGAGTAGCAGCGGCAGGATGTTTCTTCCAGCAGCGTTTCCGCAGGTTTACCTGATGGATTCCGATTCGGTTGGTGCCGGTGTACGGGCCTGCCGACTGCTGCGCGTCGTTTGCGCGTCAGAGTTGCCGTTTCCGCTTTCGGACGGCATGCCCTTCTGCCCATCGCAATCGCAGGCGCCCCCACCGGAATGGCGGCGCAGAGGAATCAGAGAATGACCTTCGCCGAACTTGGCCTTGCCACGCCCATCCTGGAAGCCGTCACGGCCGCCGGATACACCGATCCCACCGCCGTGCAGGCCCAGGCCGTCCCGGTCGCACTGCAGGGTCGAGACCTGATGGTTTCGTCCCAGACCGGCAGCGGCAAGACCGCCGCCTTCATGCTGCCCGCGCTGCAACTTCTGACCGTGCCGCACCCGGTCCACGGCAATGGCCCGCGCGTGCTGGTACTCACCCCGACGCGCGAACTGTCGATGCAGGTGACCCGCGCGAGCGAGACCTACGGCCGCAACCTGCGCCGCGTGAAGACGGTCTCGATCGTCGGCGGCATGCCCTACCCGGTGCAGAACCGCATGCTCAAGATGGGCGTCGACATCCTGGTGGCGACGCCGGGCCGGCTGCTCGACCAGATGAACTCCGGCCGGGTCGACCTGTCGCGGCTGCAGCTGCTGGTGCTGGACGAAGCCGACCGCATGCTCGACATGGGCTTCAGCGAAGACCTCGATGCCATCGTGTCGAAGATGCCCGCCTCGCGCCAGACGATGCTGTTCTCGGCGACGATGGAACCGGGCATCGTGCGCCTGGCGACCTCGATGCTGAACGATCCGGTGCGCATCACCGTCGACACCCATCAGACGCCGCACGTGAACATCGAGCAGCGCATGCACATCGCCGATGACATGGGCCACAAGAACAGGCTGCTCGACCACCTGCTGCGCGACGTGGAGATGAAGCAGGCCATCGTGTTCACCTCGACCAAGCGTTCGGCCGATGACCTCGCGCAGTCGCTGCTGCAGAGCGGCTTCTCGGCGGCGGCACTTCATGGCGACATGAAGCAGAGCCAGCGTTCGCGCACGCTGCAGTCGCTGCGCTCCGGCGGCCTGCGCGTGCTGGTGGCCACCGACGTCGCCGCGCGCGGCATCGACGTGCAGGGCATCTCGCACGTGATCAACTACGACCTGCCGCGCCAGGCCGAAGACTATGTGCACCGCATCGGCCGCACCGGCCGTGCCGGCCGCCAGGGCATCGCGATCAGCTTCATCGGCATCCGCGACCGCGGCGTGGTTCGCACGATCGAGCGCTTCACCTCGCAGACGATCCCGATCACCACGATCCCCGGCCTCGAGCCGCGTCCGCGCCCGGCATCGTCGCCGTCGTCGCGGCCGTACGACCGCGACCGTTCGGGTCCGTCGGTGCGCCGTCATACCGGCCCGAGCGCCGGTCGTCCGGGCAATCCGGCGGCGCCGGGTGGCCCCGGCGGCAACTTCCGCCATCGCGACCGCGCCGCTACCGGCGCACCGCGCGGCCGCTCGTACAGCCGGCCGGACTGAGCCTGTCGCCTCAGCCCGCCTGGCCGCCGATCGCCGAGGCGACGGCGGCCAGGCGGGCCTGCCGTACCGCTTCGGCGATCTGCTCGCGCGCCGATGAGCGTGCGATGGCACCTGCATCGACGCTGCGCGCAGCCTCCAGTGCGGCTTCCATCAGCGGGCGCTGGGGGTAGGCACGCACTGCCAGCCCCAGGCGGCCACGGGCATCGAACTCGCACGCCAGCAATACCTGCAGGAAACGCTCCGGGCGGCGCAGCGCGTCGTTGCCCTCGATCACCTTCAGCACGGTGGGCGGGCGCAGTTCCAGCGCGCGATGCACATCGGTATGGAACCGCGAGACCAGCCGCGCGAGGTCGTGGCATTCGGACGGCACGCGCAGCCGCTGGCAAAGGGCGTCGATCAGCGGCACGCCGCGCTGCTCGTGCGCGATGTGGCGCGGCCATTCTGCCGGCGGGGTAGTACCCTTCCCGAGGTCGTGCACCAGCAGCGCGAAGCGCACCGGCAGCGGCGCCTGCTCGCGGGCGGCGAGGTCGAGCGCTATCATCACGTGCACGCCGGTGTCCACCTCCGGATGGTGCAGCGCCGGCTGCGGCACGCCGAACAGGCGGTCGACCTCCGGCAGGATGCGCGCCAGCGCACCGCACTCGCGCAACACCTGGAACATGCGCGATGGCTCGCGTTCGCCGAGCCCCTTGGCCAGTTCCTGCCACACCCGCTCGGCCACCAGCGCGTCGACCTCGCCGGCATCGACCATGCTGCGCGCCAGCGCCATCGTCTCCGGCGCAACGCTGAAGTCGGCGAAACGGGCTGCAAAGCGCGCCAGGCGCAGGATGCGCACCGGGTCCTCGGTAAATGCGCTGCTCACATGGCGCAGCACGCGCGCCTCGATGTCGCGCACGCCGTGGTGCGGGTCGATCAGCGCGCCGCTGGCATCGCGCGCGATCGCATTGATCGTCAGGTCGCGCCGGGCGAGATCCTCCTCCAGCGTCACTTCGGGAGAGGCCTGCACGACGAAGCCGCGATACCCCGGCCCGCTCTTGCGTTCGGTGCGCGCCAGCGCGTATTCCTCGTGCGTGTCCGGATGCAGGAACACCGGGAAGTCGCGCCCGACGGCACGATAGCCGAGGTCCAGCATCTGCTGCGGGGTCGCGCCCACCACCACCCAGTCGCGGTCGACCACCGGCAGGCCGAGCAGTCCGTCCCGCACCGATCCGCCGACCAGGAAGGTTTCCATCAGCGGCTCACCGCTCGAACGACTCGATCCGTTCGGCCTCCGACACGGCTGCCGCGATCCATTCCTGCATCGGCGGCAGGTCGAGCACCGAGCGCATGTATGCGGCGGCGTCCTCCGGCACGGGCACCCGGTAGCTGCGCAGGCGCAGCACCACCGGTGCATACATGGCATCGGCGATCGAGAAACGGCCGAACAGGAACGGCCCGCCAGCGTCGTGGCGCGCACGCAGGCCGGACCACAGGGCGAGCACCCGGTCGATGTCCGCCTGCGCCTCCGGCGACCAGGCATGCCCGACGCGGTCGAGGCGGATGTTCATCGGCAGCTCGCGGCGCAGCGCCGTGAAGCCGGAATGCATCTCGCACGCAACCGAACGTGCCTGCGCGCGCCCGGCAGGGTCGGCCGGCCACAGCCTGGCCGAAGGAAATCGCTCGGCCAGGTATTCGCAGATAGCCAGTGAATCCCAGACAGTGCAGCCGCCGTCCACCAGCACCGGCACCTTGCCGGCAGCCGAGTACTGGCGAATACGCGCCTGGGTGTCCGGCTGGGACAGCGGGATACGCAGCGTCTCGAATGCCGCGCCGGTCATCGCCAGGGCGAGCCAGGGCCGGAGCGACCAGGACGAATAGTTCCGGTTGCCGATCACCAGCAGCAGCGCCGGGCCGGCGCCGGGCGTACCGTCAGGTCCGGGCGGCCGGCCGTGCATCGTGCCTCGCCTCAGCGGCCCGCGCGGTAGCGGAAGGCCTGGTAGCGGCCGCGCGGCGTGGCGTTGCCCAGGTACTGGCGCGCGATCGGCTCGAGCGCCGACGGCGTGCGCTCGAACACCGCCGGATAAGGCATCGACGACACGTTATCCACGGTCATCGACAGGTAGTTGTCGTAGGTGATCAGCTTCACCGGCAGCATGCCGAACACGCGTGCCTGCAGCCGCGACAGCCCGTCCGGCAACCCGACCACCGGCCGCTCGTTGCCGGTGACCTTGCCGACCAGTTGCACCAGTTCACGCAGCGTGAACACGTCTGGCCCGACCAGGTCGTAGCACTGGCCCACGGTCTGCGGCAGGTCGAGCGCCGCCACGAAGGCGTGCGCGACATCCTCGACCCAGACCGGCTGGAAGCGCGCCCCGGGAGAGCCGAGCGGCACGAACGGTGCCAGCGCCAGCATCCGTGCGAACAGCGTGAGGAAGCTGTCGCCGTCGCCGAAGATCACCGAGGGACGGAAGATCGTGGTCGCCAGCCCGGAGGCCTGCGCGGCTACCACGCGCTGCTCGGCCTCGCCCTTGGTGCGCTGGTACTCGCTGGGCGCGGACGGACCGGCGCCCAGCGCACTCATGTGCAGATAGCGGTGTACGCCATGTTGCTTGCAGGCGGCGATGCACTGTTCGGTCAAGGTCAGGTGCGCCCGGCGGAAGTCGCCGGAGCGGCTCTCGTGCAGGATGCCGACCAGGTTGACCACCGCATCGCAGCCTGCCACCAGCGCCGACAGCTGCGCGGGATCGTTGACGTCCGCGGACACCAGTTCGACGCTGGGCAGCACGATCAGGTCAGTCTTCGCCCGCTCGCGATTGCGCGTGGGGATGATCACGCGCACGCCGCGCGCGGCCAGCCGCTCGGCCATGTGGCGTCCGACGAATCCGCTGCCGCCGACCAGGCAGACTCTGTTCACTCTGCTCATCTCGTGTTCCAGCTCAATTGCGCGCCGCTCAGTTGCGTGCAGGAATGGTGCCGATGCGGGCGCGCAGGGATGTCGTTTGGTGCCCGAACTGCTGGGCATAGTAGGTCGCGTTGGACATCACGCGCTTGACGTAGTCGCGCGTCTCGCCGAACGGGATGCTTTCGGCGTAGATCGCCGCCTCCAGCGGCTGCACCGTACGCCAGGCACGGGCGCGACCCGGACCCGCATTGTATGCCGCCGAGGCCAGCACGGGATGGTCGTCCAGGTCGTTGAGCACGGTGCGCAGGTAGGCAGTGCCCAGCCCGAGGTTGACCTGCACGTCGTTGACCAGCGCCGGCCGGAAATCGAGCATGCCGCTGCGCTTGGCCACCCATGCGGCGGTGGCCGGCATCAGCTGCATCAGGCCCGAGGCCCCGGCATGCGAGCGCACGTCCGGCAGGAACCGGCTCTCCTGGCGGATCAGGCCGAGCACGAACGCCTCGTCCAGCTGCTGGCTCTTCAAATGCGGCTGCAGTTCCTCGCGGAACGGTGCCAGGAAGCGCAGCGAGAAGTCGTGGTGTTCACGGGTGCGCTCGGCCGTTGCGATCGCCCGGTCCCAGAGGCGGTTGCGCCGCGACCACTCGGCCGCCGCCAGCAGCTGCTCGTCGGTCATGGTGCGGATGGCCCAGAACCATTCGCGATTGCCTTCGAAGCGCATCTGCAGGCGGTAGAACGCGAGCGCCCGATGTACCGCCGGATGCTTGCCGAAGGCGTCCATCTCTTCGCGCGAGGGCTTGAACGGAGGCGGCGCAGGCGCCCCGGCGACCGGCCCGAGGTCCTCGAGCGCGAGCTGGCCGTAGAAGCTGAACTCGCGCGACAGGGCGACCAGGATCGGCACTGCCTCGTCGCTGCGCTTGAGTTCACGCAGCGCCCGCGCGCGCCAGTAGCGCCAGGCGGCATCCTGCTGCTCGCGCGGCGTCATCTGGCCGATGGCCGCGAGTACCTCCGTCCAGGCCTCGGCGCGCAGCGCGGCGCGCACCCGCCAGCCGAGCATCTCGTCGTTGAGCTGCACGCCGCCGGCCATGCGGAACCAGCGCAGCGCCTCCGGGTCGAGACGGCGCGCAGCCAGCCAGGCGATAGCGCCCCAGGTGTAGCCGCGCTCGGACTCGCTGAACAGCTGGTCGATGCGCTCCCAGGCTTCGGCCGCATTCTGCGGCGAGGTGCGGGCCAGCCGGTGCGCGGCGAACATCACCACCTCGCGCTGGGCACGGGTGCGCAGTTCGTTCTTCCGGTCGAGCACCGCCTGCGGATTGTTCAGCGCGAAGTCGACCGCCTTGCCGTCGGGCTGCTGGCCCACCGGCAGGAACGCCGCCACGCGGCGCACCGTGCCCGCCTGCCCGGCCTCGAAGGCGAGCCGGATGCGCGCCCAGATGTCGTCCACGCGCAGCGATCCAGCGGCGATCAGGTCCTGGAACAGGGGCGTGCAGCTCTCCGGCACGTCGCGGCTCGTGAACCAGAGCGGCCGCGCCTCGGCCAGCGCCGAAGCGTCGCCGACCACGCGCCGCTGGGTCAGCGCATGGCAATCGACCTCGATATCGCTGTTCACCAGCCTTGGATGCTCGGCGGCGAAGAGGTCCCACTGGCCGCGCCGCCCGAGCACCTTCAGCCAGTCCGAACGCAACTGGTCGCCGGCCCGGGTGTCGGCCAGCCGCGCCAGCGCAGCCTGCACCTCGGCCACCTCGGCCGTGTCGAGCCGCAGCCGCAACTGCCAGTACTGCACCCACGGCTCCAGCGGATGGCCGCGCAACCGGGCCGCGGCCTGGTCGAGTCGGGCCGCCTGTCCGACACGGAACGCATCGCGCGCGGCGCGGAAGTCTTCGTCCTGCTGCAGCATCTGCGCCGGCACCTGCGGCTGGGCGGCGGCTGGCGTCGCTCCCAGGGGCCCGAGCGCGACGAAGGCGCCGGCAGCCAGCGCAAGGGCAAGCCGGGCAACCCGCCGTCGAAGCGGTGCAGCACCGGCGGTCAGCATTTCGATGGACCAAGGAACAGGCGATAGGCCGGGTTCGACGACTCGTCCTGGTAGCGGTAGCCGAGTTCCGCCAGGAAACGGCGGAAGCGCGCCGCGTCCTTCGCCGGCACCTGCATGCCGACCAGCACCCGTCCATAGTCGGCGCCGTGGTTACGGTAGTGGAACAGGCTGATGTTCCAGCCACCGCTCATCGCCTCAAGGAAGCGCATCAGCGCGCCCGGGCGCTCGGGGAACTCGAAGCGGTAGACGATCTCGTCGTCGATCGACGGCGCGCGGCCACCGACCAGGTGGCGCACATGCAGCTTGGCCATCTCGTTATCGGTCAGGTCCTGCGCCGCCAGGCCAGCCTTCTTCAGCGTCTTCACCAGGTCCGCCGTCTCGCGCCGGCTCTTCACCTCGATGCCGACGAACACCTGCGCCTGCCCCGCGTCGGCATAGCGGTAGTTGAACTCGGTGACGCTGCGCGGGCCGAGCAGCGTGCAGAACGCCTTGAAGCTGCCCGGCCGCTCCGGGATGGTCACCGCCAGGATGGCCTCGCGCGATTCGCCGATCTCGGCCCGTTCGGCGACGAAGCGCAGGCGGTCGAAGTTCATGTTGGCCCCGCAGGCGATCGCCACCAGGGTCCTGCCACGCACCTTCTCGCGCTTGGTCCAGGCCTTCAGGCCGGCGATCGCCAGCGCGCCGGCCGGCTCCAGGATCGACCGCGTGTCCTCGAACACATCCTTGATCGCGGCGCAGATCTCGTCGGTGTCCACGCGCACGATCTCGTCCACCAGCACCTGGCACAGCCGGAACGTCTCTTCCCCGACCTGCTTGACCGCGACGCCGTCGGCGAACAGCCCGACCTGGTCCAGCTTCACCCGGCGTCCCGCCTGCAGCGACTGGTACATGGCGTCCGAGTCGACAGGCTCGACGCCGATCAGCCGGATCTCCGGCCGCAACCGCTTCACATAGGCACCGATGCCGGAGATCAGCCCACCGCCGCCGATGGCGACGAAGATGGCGTCGATCGGCCCGGGATGCTCGCGCAGGATCTCCATGCCGATCGTGCCCTGCCCGGCGATCACGTCAGGATCGTCATACGGATGGACGAAGGTCAGCCGGTGGCGCTTCATCAGCGCCAGGGCATGCGCATGGGCCTCGTCGTAGGTGTCGCCGGCCAGCACCACCTCGGCGCCGCGTCCTGCCACCGCCTGCACCTTGATCTGCGGCGTGGTGACCGGCATCACGATCATCGCCTTGCAGCCGAGCTTCTGCGCCGACAGCGCCACGCCCTGTGCATGGTTGCCCGCCGAGGCGGCAATCACGCCGCGGCGCAGTGCATCGGCCGGCAGATGGACCATCTTGTTGTAAGCGCCGCGCAGCTTGAACGAGAAGACCGGCTGCATGTCCTCGCGCTTGAGGAGCACGGAATTGCCGACGCGAGCCGACAGCGACGGGGCAAGGTCGAGCGGGGTCTCGATCGCGACGTCGTAGACGCGGGCCTTGAGGATGCGTTCGAGGTATTCCGTGGGCATGGCTTCCAGCGCTGATGGGGGTGGCGGGCACGGGTCAGGCAGGCCGGGCGACGGTCCCCCGGAGGGGGCACGAGGCCGATCCGGGTGCATCCGGTGCGTGATCCTGCAATAATCATCTCATGGCTACGCAGGACGAACTCAAGCGCATCGCCGCCAAGGCCGCGATGGCGCACGTACCGGAGGACGCGGTGATCGGCGTGGGCACCGGCTCGACCGTCGATTTCTTCATCGCCGAGCTCGCGGCGATGAAAGACCGCATCGAAGGCGCGGTGTCCAGCTCCGAGGGCAGCAGCGCGAAGCTCCGGGCCGCCGGGATCCGGGTAATCGACCTGAACAGCGTCGACCAGGTCGCCGTCTACATCGACGGCGCAGACGAGATAGACAACCAGCTGCGGATGATCAAGGGCGGCGGCGGTGCGCTCACCCGGGAGAAGATCGTCGCTGCGGTCGCCACCCGCTTCGTCTGCATCGTCGACGAGAAGAAACTGGTCGACACGCTCGGACGCTTCCCGCTGCCGATCGAGGTGCTGCCGCTGGCACGCAGCCATGTCGGCCGGCAGGTCGCGCGCATGGGCGGTCAGCCGACGCTGCGCAGCGGCTTCACCACCGACAACGGAAACCTGATCCTGGACGTGCCGGGACTGAAGATGCACGACCCGGCCGCACTCGAATCCGAACTGAACCAGATCGCCGGCGTGGTCTGCAACGGGCTGTTTGCCCGCCGCCCGGCCGACATCGCACTCGTCGCCTCGGCCGCTGGCGTACGCACGCTGGTACGCTGACCGTGCGATCCCGCACCGGCCAGGCCGCCATGTGCCTGTCACATTGGGCGGCTATCCTGTCCGGTCACCTGCATTTCGTATTCGGGACACCGCCATGAACCAGCACATCGCCAAGCAGTTCGATGCGGAACTCGAAGCCGTGCGCGCCCGGGTACTTCAGATGGGCGGCATCGTCGAGCAGCAGATCACCAGCGCGATCGAAGTGCTGTCCACCGGCAACATCGAGCGGTGCGACCAGATCATCGAAGCCGACCACCGGGTCAACGCGCTCGAGATCGAGATCGACGAGCAGTGCAGCCACATCATCGCGCGCCGCCAGCCGACGGCGATCGACCTGCGCATGATCCTCACGGTCATCAAGACCATCACCGACCTCGAGCGCATCGGCGACGAGGCGGCGAAGATCGCGCGCATGGCGAAGAACCTGCACGAGCGCGACTCGCTGCAGATCCCTCGCTACCGCGACATCAAGCACGTGGCGGAGATCGCGGTCGACATGCTGCGCCAGTCGCTCGATGCGTTTGCCCGACTGGACATCGCCGTACCGGCCAAAGTCGTGCGCCTGGACGAGCAGGTCGATGACGAGTTCAAGACCATCGTGCGCAAGCTGATCACCTTCATGATGGAAGACCCGCGCACCATCTCGTCGTCGCTCGAGATCCTCTGGGTGGCCAAGGCGATCGAGCGCATCGGCGACCATGCGAAGAACATGTCGGAGTACGTCGTGTACCTGATCAAGGGCAAGGACGTGCGGCATGTCAGCGCCGAACAGCTCGAGCGCGAAGTGGAGCAATGATCGGCAACCGGCGCCCGATGCGCATGCGTGGGGAGATACCCGCGCGATGACGCAGCTGTCCACCCTGGCGGCCGTAGACCTCGGCTCCAACAGCTTCCACCTGCAGGTCGCCCGGGTCGTGGGCGAGCAGGTCTATCCGCTCGACTCCCTGCGCGAGCCGGTACGCATCGGCGCCGGCCTGGGCGCCGACAAGCGCCTGGACGAAGCCGCCCAGCAACGTGGGCTGAATGCCCTGCGTCAGTTCGGCGAACGGCTGCGCGGAATGCCGCTGGAATCGGTGCGCGCGGTGGGCACCAACACGCTGCGCGTGGCGAAGAACGCGAAAGAATTCCTGGCCAAGGCCGAGGCCGCGCTGGGCTTCCCGATCGAGGTGGTCGCCGGTCGCGAGGAAGCACGGCTGATCTACCTCGGCGTGGCCCACGGCCTGCCACCCTCGCCAGCGCCGCGGCTGGTAGTGGACATCGGCGGCGGCTCGACCGAATGCATTATCGGGGCCGGGCTGGAACCGCTCAAGCTGGAGAGCCTGTATATGGGCTGCGTCAGCTATTCGATGCGGCACTTCGCCGACGGCCGGCTGACCAAGGCGAACTTCCGCGCGGCCGAGACCGCCGCCGGCACCGAGCTCGAGACCATCCGCAGGGCATTCCGCCATGGCGAATGGACGCGTGCGATCGGATCCTCCGGCACGGCACGCGCGCTCGGCGACCTGCTCGAATTCAACGGCTACACCGACAACGGCATCACCCTCGAGGGCCTGCAGAGGCTGAAGGCGCACATGATCCGCATCGGTACGATGGACAGGCTCGACGCACTGGCGCTCGCCGGTCTGCGTGCCGACCGGGTACCGGTGCTGCCCGGCGGGCTGTCGATCATGCTGGCGGTGTTCGAGGCGCTGGAAGTGCCGCACATGGCGATGGCCACCGGCGCGATGCGCCAGGGCATTCTCTACGACATGCTTGGTCGCTTCCACCATCACGACATGCGCGACCTCACCGTCGAGCAGTTCATGCATCGCTACCACGTCGACGCGGCCCAGGCGCGGCGGGTCGGCACGCTCGCGCATTCGCTGCTGCAGGACCTGCTGGCCGATGAGCCGGCCGTGGCCGCCGGAGCTGGCCTGCTGCTGGACTGGGCGGCGCGGCTGCACGAGATCGGCATCACGGTCGCCCACTCCGGCTACCACAAGCACACCGCCTACATCGTCCGCAATGCCGACATGCCCGGCTTCTCGCGCAGCGAACAGGCACGCCTGGCCACCCTCGTGCTGGCCCACCGTGGCTCGCTCGACAAGATGCAGGGCATGCTGGAGGCCCCAGCCGACATCGCCTCGACCATGGCGCTGCGCCTGGCTGCGATGTTCCACCGGTCGCGCACCGACATCGTACTGCCGGCCATCGAGGCGCGCGTGCAGCGCGGCGAGTACCGGCTGAAGCTGGAGCCGCAGTGGCTCGCGGCGAACCCGTTGACCGCCGCGCTGCTGCGCGAGGAGATCGCGCAGTGGCGCAGGGTAGGCATCACGCTAGAGGTGCGCCCGATGCAGGAACTGCTGGAAGTCGCCTGACCGGGCGCCCGATCGTTACTTGTCGTGCTCGCCGTCGATCAGGATGAAGGCGACCGCGCAGTCGTTGTCGGAACGGTTGCTCCAGGCATGGTTGGTCCCGCGCTGGATGATCACGTCGCCCTGCCGGCACAGCACCTCGGAGTCGTCCAGCACGAGCCAGATCTCGCCTTCCAGAACCAGGCCGTAGTCGACGGTCTTGGTCTTGTGCATCAGCGGATGGCGCACGTTCTCGCTATGCTGCGAGGCCTCGGCCGAACCGACCGCGCCGAACGCGGCGCGTGCCTTCTCACCGGTCAGGTTGTGGATGAAGGTCTTCTCCGGCGGGAAGCGCACCACGCGGAACACGTTGCCGCCGGCCGGCGGCTGCAGGGTCTTGACCGACGCGGTCGCATCCGGCGCATCGATGGCCATCGGCGAACGGTCGCTCACCCACAGCTCGCTCATGGTCAGGCCGCCGCGCAGTTCGACGGTACGCACGTTCGGTGCGTCGCGGTCCTCGATGACGACGGCGACGCCTTTCGCGTCGTGTCCGGTGACGATACGGCGGATCGGTTTGTGCACGGCAGGGCTCCTCGGCAGGGATTGGACGGACCCGGAGGGTAGCGCGACTCGGGCCGCGACGCGCGCCACCGCCCCCCGGACAACGCACCTGCGCAGGCCTGACCGTGCGGCGCACGCATAGACTCGGCCCCCTCCCGACCCGATCCGAGCCGAGCGGCCCGTGGCCCCTTCCGTTGTATGGTTCAAGCGCGACCTGCGCATCGACGACCATCGGCCGCTGGCACTGGCCGCGGCGCGCGGGCCGGTGATCGCGCTGTACGTGCACGAACCCGCGCTGCTGCACTCGCCGGAGTTCGATCCAGCGCAGTTGCGTTTCATCGACGAATGCCTGGCCGCGCTCGACGACGGGCTGCGCCGGCGCGGCATCGCACTCACGCTGCGTATCGGCGAACTGCCGCAGGTGCTCGACGCCCTGCGCCGGGCCACCGGCTTCGACACCCTGTGGAGCCACGAGGAGACCGGTAACCGGCTGACCTTCGACCGCGACCTCGCGGTCGGCCGCTGGTGCCGGTCGAACGGCGTCGCCTGGACCGAGATCGCGCAGACCGGCGTGGTACGCCGGCTGAAGACCCGCGACGGATGGGCCCGGCGCTGGTCACAGCGGATGGCCGAGCCGATCGCCGAGGTACCCGGGCGGCTCGCCGGTCCGGCCGGGCTGGACCACGGCCAACGCCTGCAACCGGGCGCACTCGGGCTGGCCGGGTCGACCCGCCCCGATGCACAGCGCGGCGGCGAACCGGCCGCGCTGGCCACCCTCGACCAGTTCCTGGCGGTGCGCGGCGTCGACTACCGGCGCGGCATGTCGAGCCCGGTGCACGCCTTCGAACGCTGCTCGCGCCTGTCGCCGCATCTGGCGTGGGGTTCGATCTCGATGCGCCGGGTCGCGCAGGCCGCCGCGGCGCGCGCGCTGGACGTGCGCCTGCGCCGCGCGGCCGGTGAACCGATCGACCCACGCTGGGCAGGGTCGCTGCATTCGTTCCAGGGGCGGCTGCGCTGGCACTGCCACTTCATGCAGAAGCTCGAGGATGAGCCGCGCATCGAGTTCGAGAACTTCGCGCGCGTCTGCGATGCGCTGCGCGACGCCGCGCCGATCCTGCCGGGCAGCGAGGCGGCTGCCCGCCTGCTCGCCTGGCAGCACGGCGAGACCGGATATCCAATGGTCGACGCCTGCATGCACGCACTCGCCCGCTGCGGCTGGATCAACTTCCGCATGCGCGCGATGCTGGTGTCCTTCGCCTCCTACCACCTCTGGCTGCACTGGCGCCATACCGCGCCCTTCCTGGCACGCGCCTTCCTCGACTTCGAGCCGGGCATCCACTACAGCCAGTTCCAGATGCAGTCGGGCACCACCGGCATCAACACGATCCGCATCTACTCGCCGGCGAAGCAGGTGCTCGACCACGACCCGCAGGGGGTTTTCATCCGGACGGAACTGCCGGCGCTGGCGCGGGTGCCTGCGCGCTACCTGGCCGAGCCGCACACGATGCCAGCGTCGGTGCAGCGCGAGTCCGGCTGCCTCATCGGCCGCGACTATCCGGCCCCGGTGGTCGACCACGCGACGGCCTTCCGCGAAGCCCGTGAGCGCATCGCCGCCATCCGGCGTCGCCCCGACGCCCGCACCGAAGCCGACGAGATCCAGCGCCGCCACGGCAGCCGGCGCAGCGGGCTGCCTCCGACCACCACTCCCGGCAGCCGCCGCGGTGGGCCGTCGACCGCAGCAGCGGGCAGCAGGAGCCGGCGTTCGAAGGACGCGACGGCGGCAGCCGCATCCGGGCAGCAGAGCCTCTGGGCCGAGGTCGACGCACCGGCCTGCGGGCCTGCCGGGACGGCATCCTGATGGCCACCCGCAAGCCCGCCTTCAGCGTGCCCGCGTTGCCGGAACGCCCGCCGTCGCCACCGGTGCGGCGGCTGGTGTTCGTGCTCGGCGACCAGCTCGACCGCCGGTCGGCGGCGTTCGACGGTTTCGATCCGGCGCAGGATGCCCTGTTCATGGCCGAGGCGATCGACGAGTCGACCCAGGCCTGGAGCGCGAAGCCGCGCACCGCCATGTTCCTGTCCGCGATGCGCCACTTCGCCCAGCAGGCCGCCGACGACGGGCTGCGCACCTGGTACAACCGGCTCGACGACTCCGCCTGCGCCACCTCCCTGCCCGCCGCGCTGGCGCAGGCGGTCGCTGCCCTGGCACCGCAGTCGGTGTGCATGGTCACCCCCGGCGAGTACCGGCTGCGCGAAGCGTTCGCCGGGCATGCCTGCGCTCCTTCGCTGCTGGAGGACCGCCATTTCCTGTGCAGCGCGGAAGACTTCGAACGGCATGCGAAGGGCCGCAAGCAGCTGCGGATGGAGTTCTTCTACCGCGAGATGCGGGTGCGCCATTCGGTGCTGATGGAGGACGACCAGCCGGCCGGCGGACAGTGGAACTTCGATGCCGAGAACCGCAAGTCGTTCCCGGCCACCGGGCCGCGCGGGGTACCGGCGCCCATGTTGTTCGAACCCGATGCGATCACGCGCGGCGTGATCGACTGCATCGAACAGCGGCTGCCTGCGCAGCCCGGTGCACTCGCCCGCTTCGCCTGGCCAGTCACCCGCGCCGACGCGCTGCTGGCGCTCGCGGCCTTCGTCGAGCAGCGGCTGCCGCTGTTCGGCGACCACCAGGACGCGATGTGGACCGGCGAGCCGTGGCTCTACCATGCGCACCTGTCGGCCGCCCTGAACCTCAAGCTGCTCGACCCGCGGGAAGTGATCGCTGCGGCCGAGCGCGCCTGGCGCGCGGGCAGTGCACCGCTGCCGGCGGTCGAAGGCTTCATCCGCCAGGTACTCGGCTGGCGCGAGTACGTGCGCGCGATCTACTGGCGCGCGATGCCCGGCTACCTGGAGATGAACGCGCTCGACGCCCGGCAGCCGCTGCCTGCGTTCTACTGGACCGGCGACACGCCGATGGCCTGCCTGCGCGAGTCGATCGGGCAGACGCTCGAACTCGGCTACGCCCAC
This sequence comes from Betaproteobacteria bacterium, assembly GCA_947458265.1. GTDB lineage: Bacteria > Pseudomonadota > Gammaproteobacteria > Burkholderiales > CAIKXV01 > CAIKXV01. The sequence continues at coordinate 307,631 of CANGYF010000003.1, read as the reverse complement.
CATATCCAGCGGCTGATGGTCACCGGGCTGTATGCGCTGCTGCTGGGCGTCGATCCGAAGGCGGTGCACCGCTGGTACCTCGCGGTCTACGTGGACGCGGTCGAATGGGTCGAGCTGCCCAACACGCTGGGCATGGCGCTCTACGGCGATGGTGGCGTGATGGCCTCCAAGCCCTACGCCGCCACCGGCCGCTACATCGACCGGATGAGCAACTACTGCAAGGGCTGCCGCTTCGATCCGGGCGCATCGACCGGCGAGGATGCCTGCCCGTTCACCACCCTCTACTGGGATTTCCTGCTGCGCCACCAGCCGCGCCTGTCGAAGAACACGCGCATGGCGCTGCAGCTGAAGAACCTCACGCGGCTCGATGCGCACACCCGTGCAGCGATCGACGCACAAGCCACCGCGATCCGCGCCAACGACGGCATACCCCCCGACCACAGACCCAAGGACCTCCTGCAATGACACGACCGGTACTGATCACCGGTGGCTCCGGCGGACTCGCCCGCGCCATCGCCACCACGCTCGAAGCCTCGGCATGGACGCCGGTGCTGGCCACCCGCTCGCCGGCGAAGCTCGCCGCCGCCGGCTGGACCGGAGGCATGGTCGAGGCCGATGTCTCGACCGAGGCCGGTGCCACCGCCGCGCTGGCCGACTGCACCGCGCGCTTCGGGCTGCCGGGTGCGCTGGTCAATGCCGCTGGCAGCACGCTGATCCTGCCGATGCATCGCACGAGCGAAGCGCAGTACCGCTCGGTGCTGGCCGCGAACCTCGACACCGCCTTCTTCTCGCTGCGCGCCTTCGTCGACGTCCATCGCAGTGCCGGGGCCGCCTCCGGTGGCGGCTCGGTGGTGCTGTTCTCGACCATCGTTGCGCGCATCGGCGTCGTCAACCACGAGGCGGTGGCTGCGGCCAAGGGCGCGATCGAGGCGCTGGTGCGCTCGGCGGCGGCGACCTATGCATCGAGCGACATCCGGGTCAATGCGATTGCACCGGGCCTGATGGAAACGCCGATGGCAGCGCCGCTGCTGGCGAGCGAGAACATCCGGCAGGCGGCCGCCCGGCAGTATCCGGTCGGGGGCATCGGACAACCGGACGAGGTGGCCTCGCTGGTCGGCTGGCTGCTGTCCACGCCGGCGCGCCGGGTGACCGGACAGGTCATCGCGGTCGACGGTGGCTTCAGCACCATCCGGCCGCTGATCAAGGCCTGAGCCGGCGCGCGCACGAACCGCGATGGCAAGCCGGAACACGACGGCGAAGGACGCTTCGTTCAGGGGCAACAAGCAGTCGCTGCCGCAGAAGCCCTGCGCGGCCTGCGGCCGGCCGATGACCTGGCGCAAGCGATGGCGCAACACCTGGGATCAGGTGAAGTACTGCTCGGACGGCTGCCGCCAGCGCGGCGGCGCCGGCTGACAACGACGGTCACGATCGCCGGCGAGCTGCTGCAGATGCCGCAGCGTGCCCTTATCCGGCCGGCAAGGCAGGCGGCAGCGCCAGCACGCGCTCCCCGGCCACCACGAACACCCGCCCCGCTCCGGCGCGCTCCACTGCGAAGCCGCCGGTAAACGCCCCGAAGGCGGGCAGCAGGCCGACGTCCTCGCCGAACGCGAAGCACGGGGTACGCACGCGATCGCGCCCGCTGCCGTGCAGGGTCACCACCGGATGCACATGCCCGGCCAGCACGTAGCGGCCTTCGATCGGTTCCGGGTGGTGGCGCAGCGCGAACGGCCCGATATCGTGCGGGTCTGCATGGACCTGGATGCCGAGCGCAGGCGGCAGGTCGCCGGCATGCCGGTCATGGTTGCCCGGCACCAGTTCCAGCGACAGCCCCGGCCGGCGCGCGCGCCATTCGACCAGTACACGGAAGGTCGCGGCGTCTGGCGACAGCCGTCCATGCATCAGGTCGCCAAGGAACACGATGCGCTCGACCGCATGCCGCACCACCAGCTCGTCGAGCACCTGCAGGTTGGTGGCCGTGGTGCCGGCCGGTACCGGGACCCCGAGCGTACGGAAGCGCGCCGCCTTGCCGAAATGGGCGTCGGCCACCATCAGCATGCGTCGTGCCGGCCAGAGCAGTGCACGCTGCGGCAACAGCTGCAGCAGCTCGCCGGCGATCGTGGTCGTTGCCGTCATCCGCCCTCCGCCGCGCGTTCCAGCTCCGCGACCATGCGCGCGATGCGGTCGCCAACCTTCTCGGTCGACACCTTCTCCCGGATGCGTGCGGCCATCAGCGGGAAGGCGAACGGCGTCGGATGCTCGACCTCGACCCGCTGCAGCGTCATCGAGCGCATGCGCGCCAGCGTCGCGGTGAGCCGCTCGATGTCGAGCTCATCGCGCATCACCTCGGCGCGCGCCTGGGCGAGCAGCAGGTTGCCCGGGTCGTGCTGCTCGAACACATCGTGCAGCAGCCCGGCACTGGCCTGCAGCTCGCGTGCCCGCTTCGGCTGGCCGGGGAAGCCGGTGAACACCAGGCCGGACACGCGCGCGATCTCCCGGAACTGCCGGCGCGCGAGTTCGCCTGCGTTCAGGCTCTCGAGCAGGTGCGCCTTCAGGTCGGCACCATCCAGCAGGTCGTCGGCGAAGGCCGTCTTCCAGTCGACCGGGATCGGCGACAGCAGTTCGAAACCGTAGTCGCTGACCGCCACGCTGAAGGTGTTGGGCGCGCGGCGCGCGACACGCCATCCGAACAGCGAGGCCAGGCCGGTATGCACCAGCCGGCCGGCGAACGGGTAGCAGAACAGGTGGTAGCCCTCGCGGGTGCGCACCGTCTCCACCAGCAGTTCGCCGGGACGGGGCACGACCGACCAGCGCTGCTGCAGTTCGACCAGACGCGAAACGGCGCGCAGCTCGGGCTGACTGCGATCGCCCTGCGCGGCGCGGCCGATCATCTCGACCACCGCATCGGCAAGCTCGGTCGACAGCGGACTGCGCCCGCCCATCCAGCGCGGCACCGCAGCCGTGCCCGGCTTCGCACGCTGCACGTAGGCCGTCATCTCGCGGATGCGCACCAGCGCCAGCAGCCGGCCGCCGAGCAGGAAGGCCTGCCCGGGCTTGAGGCGGCTCACGAACGACTCTTCGACGGTGCCGATGCGGCCTCCCCCAAGGAAGCGCACGTCCATCGCGCTGTCGGCGGTGATGGTGCCGATCGACATCCGGTGCCGGCGTGCGATCGCGCGATCGGGTACCCGGTAGCGTCCCTCGGCATCCTGCTCGACCCGTCGGTACTCGGGATACGCGTGCAGCGATCCGCCGCGGGTGACGAAGTCGATCGCCCAGTCGAACGCGGCCCGGTCGAGGTCGCGGTAGGCCCAGGTGGTGCGCACCTCGGCGTACAGCGTATCGGCATCGAACCCGCCGCCGAGCGCGACGGTGACCAGGTGCTGCACCAGCACGTCCATCGGCGCTTCCGGTGACAACCGCGTCTCCACCCGCCGCTCGCCGGCGGCGACCCGCGCGGCGGCCGCCTCGATCAGTTCGAAGCTGTGCGTCGGCACGCAGGAGATGCGCGACACCCGGCCCGGTGCATGGCCGGAACGCCCGGCCCGCTGCAGCAGCCGGGCGATGCCCTTCGGGCTGCCGATCTGGATCACCCGCTCGACCGGCAGGAAGTCCACGCCCAGGTCAAGCGACGAGGTACACACCACTGCCTTCAGGCGGCCTTCCTTGAGGCCGAGCTCGACCCAGTCGCGCAAGTGCCGGTCGAGCGAACCGTGGTGCAGGGCGATCAGGCCCGCCCACTGCGGCCGCGCCTCGAGCAGCGCCTGGTACCACTGCTCGGCATGCGAGCGCACGTTGGTGAACACCAGCGTGGTCGCGGCCGCCTCGATCTCGCGCGCGACCGGCTCGACCATGCGCATGCCGAGGTGGCCGGCCCAAGGGAAGCGCTCCGGCGAATCCGGGATCACCGTATCGACCACCACCCGCTTGGGCACCTTGCCCTGCACCAGCACGCCGGCCGCACCGATCGTACCAATCGAGCCGAGCAGCGCATCGCGCGCCTGGGCCAGGTTGCCGATCGTGGCCGACAGTCCCCAGATGCGCACGCCGGGGCTGAAGCGGGCGATGCGCGCGAGCGCGAGTTGCACCTGCACGCCGCGCTTGCTGCCGAGCAGTTCATGCCATTCGTCGACAACCACCAGCTTCACGTTGCCCAGCAGCGACGCAGCGTCGGCCTGGGCCAGCATCACCGACAGGCTCTCCGGCGTGGTCACCAGCGCGGTCGGTGGCCTGCGCTGCTGGCGTGCACGCTCGGCGCTGGCGGTGTCGCCGGTGCGCTGGCCCACGGTCCAGTCGAGCCCGAGCTCGGCCAGCGGCTCGGCCAGCGCACGCGCGGTGTCCGATGCCAGCGCGCGCATCGGCGTGATCCAGAGCACGGTGTACGGCCGCGACTTCGGGCGCCGTGCGCCCCCGCGCAGCGCCTCGATCAATGCCGCGAACCAGACCGAGTAGGTCTTGCCGGAACCGGTGGTCGCATGCAGCAGGCCGCTGTCGCCCCGGGCATAGGCCTGCCAGACCTCGCGCTGGAACGGGAACGGTCGCCAGCCTCGGTGCTCGAACCAGCCCACCAGTGCGGCCGGCATGCGCAGCGCGGATGCACTGCCGCTCATCGAGCGTCCCCGGTCGGCACGGCCGGCACGCCGACGATCCAGCCTTCGATCGGATCGACGTCCGCAGGCACGCCGTACGCGGGCTGCTGCAGCGCCCAGCCCGCCTGCACGGCGCAGACGATCGCATCGAGCGTGTCGCCACTGCCATCGGCCAGCGCACGTTCGAGCAGCCGGTCGTCGCCGGACAGGCGGATGCCCAGCGGATGGTCGCCCCGGCACAGTGCATCGAGGATGCGCGCGCGCGCCGAATGCCGCTCCGGCGTCTGCTTCGCACGGGTGTCGCTCTTGTACGACTGGCGGGTGATCGCGCGCACCAGGTAGCCGGGATAGGCCTCCACCGCGATACGCCCGGGGTCGCCCGGCGCATGCCCGGCGACCGTGATGCCTGCACGCGCAAGCCGGGCCGCGCCTTCGAGGAACATCAGCGCCACCGGCGGATTCACCAGCTTCAGCGGGCTATGCGAGGCGGCGGGACGGTCGACCGCGCGATGCGCGTAGCGGTCGCCGACCGCCCGTGCCTGCCGGTGTTCATCCAGGCAGGCACGGAAGGCGGGCCGCGGCATCGCCGCGCACGCCAGCACCAGACTGCGCCAGTCCGCCGGCCAGCCGAGGTCGGCCACGGCGCTGCGCGGCAGGCCGAACGGGAAGTCGAAACCGCCGATCCAGGGCCCGGGCCCGGCGAGCAGTGCCTCGAATGCCTCGAACGTGCCGAGCGTCTCCAGCGCATCGAGCTGCACCTGCGTGCCCGACGAAGCCAGGTGTGCGCGCGCCACCGTGATCGGCTTGGCCCGACGCGGTGCGCTGGTGAAGTCGACGCCGAGCAGGCGCCAGGCGCTCAGCATGGCTGCATCACGACGGCGCCGCTGCCAGCGCGCGCAGCTGGTCGAGCGTGTCCGCGTCCTCGATCCGCTTGTCGTCGCGCAGCCTCAGGATGCGCGGGAAGCGCACCGCGATGCCCGACTTGTGGCGCGGGCTGGCCGCGATGCCCTCGAAGCCGATCTCGCACACCAGCTTCGGCGTGACGCTGCGCACCGGCCCGAACTTCTCGACCGTGTGCTGCCGGATGTAGGCATCGACCTTCGCGATTTCGGCATCGGTCAGTCCCGAATAGGCCTTGGCGAACGGCACCAGCGCACCCTCGTGCCAGAGCGCGAAGGTGTAGTCGGTGTAGAGGCTCGCCCGGCGCCCGTGGCCGCGCTGTGCGTAGACCAGCACCGCATCGACCGACAGTGGATCGACCTTCCATTTCCACCATTCGCCCTGCGCGCTGGCGCGCGTGCGGCCGATGCCGTAGGCCGAGTCGATGCGCTTGAGCATCAGGCCCTCCACGCCGCGCGAACGCGCCTCCAGCCGAAGCGCGCCAAGCGCCGGCCAGCCGTCCGCATCGACCAGCGGCGACACCGACACGGCCGGATGGCCGAGCGCACCGACCACCCGTTCCAGCAGCGCACGGCGCTCGCCGAACGGCAGCTGGCGCAGGTCGGTGCCGCCATGTTCCAGCAGGTCATAGGCGATGCAGGCCACCGGCGCGCGCGCCAGCACGGCGGCGGACAACTTCGTGCGGCCGATGCGCTGCTGCAGCAGCGCGAATGGCGCCACCCGGCCGTCGCGCCAGGCGACCAGCTCGCCGTCGATCACGCAGCCCTCGGGCAGGCCTGCCACGGCTGCAGCCACCTCCGGGAAGCGCGGCGTCACCAGCTCCTCGCCGCGCGTCCACAGGAAGGTTTCGCCATTGCGACGCACGACCTGCGCGCGGATGCCGTCCCACTTCCATTCGGCCGCCCAATGGTTACGTTCACCGAGCGCCTCGACCGGACCGGGGAGCGGATGCGCCAGGAAGAATGGATACGGACGGCCGGGCGGCACCGCGCCTTCGGCTGCATCGACCAGCCGCTGCCAGGCGGCCGCGTCGGGCTTCCATTCGCCGGTGAGCCGCTCCGCGAGCACCTGGGTCGGCAGGCCGGTGGCCTCGGCCAGCCCCTGCACGACCAGCTGGCGCGAGACGCCGACCCGGAAGCCGCCGGTGATCAGCTTGTTCCAGACGAAACGCTCGTGGGCATCGAGTTCGTCCCACCAGCCGACGAGCAGCGGCGCGACCACCTCCGGCGCAGTGCCGCGCAGTCGCAGCAGGCGCTGCTCGACCCACTCGTGCAACGGCACGGGCGTGCCGGTGCCGTCGGTGGCAGGCAGCAGCAGCGCGATCGTCTCGGCGAGGTCGCCGACCGCCTGGTAGCTCTCCTCGAACAGCCAGTCGGGCACCTGCGCCCGCTCGGTGGCGATCGCGCGCAGCAGCTTCACGGGCACCGCCTGCCGGGGCCGACCTCCGCACAGGAAGTACACCGCCCAGGCGGCGTCGGCGGCCGGTGCCTGACGGAAGTACGCGGCCAGTGCTGCACGCTTGGCCAGCGTCGAAGTGGTCGAATCGAGCGCGCGGTAGAGCGCGGCGAACTCACGCATCGGTCACGTCCACAGTGCCATCCCCGGTGCCGTCACTGACTGCCGAGGGGGCGGTGCCGGGGGCGTCCCCCTCGCCGGCCAGCGGCGGCTCGTCCTGCTCGCCCGAATACTGCGCATCGAACTCGCGCGTGTCGAAGGTTCGCGCATCCAGCCCTTGCCCGCACAGGTAGCGCGCCAGAGACGCCGCGTAGCCATGGGTGGCATAGACGCGGGGCGCACCGCTCGCCGCTATCGCGCGCAGCAGCCCCGGCCAGTCGGCATGGTCGGACATCACGAAGCCGCGGTCGACCGAACGCCGACGCCGCGCGCCGCGCAACTGCATCCAGCCCGAGGCGAAGGCATCGCTCAGGTCGGGGAAGCGGCGCAGCCACGGCGTGGACTGCGCCGAGGGCGGCGCGACCACCAGCGCGCCGGCCAGCGCCGCCCGGTCGGCGGCGTGTGCCGGCCCGCTGACGGTGAGCGTCGGCGGCAGGGCCACGCCAGACTCGCGGTAACGATGGTTCAGCAGTTCGACCGCACCGTGGCATACGATCGGCCCGATCGACGCATCGACGCCGGCCAGGATGCGCTGCGCCTTGCCGAAGGCATATGCATAGACCACGCTCGGCCGGCCGGCCGCCGCGTTGCCGCGCCACCAGTCGTCGATCTGCGCGAACAGCCTGCCGGGCGTTGCCCAGCGATAGATCGGCAGGCCGAACGTCGATTCGGTGATCAGCACATGCGCGCGCACCGGTTCGAACGGCACGCAGGTCGGGTCGGGGTCGAGCTTGTAGTCGCCGGTGACGACCCAGGTCTCGCCACCGACCTCGACGCGCACCTGCGAAGACCCGAGCACATGCCCGGCCGGATGCAGCGACACGCGCGCGCTGCCGATCGTCGTCGCCTCGCCATAGCCGACCGCATCGATCGACACCGGTCCCAGCCGGGTGCGCAGCACGCCGAGCGCATCGCGCTGGGCAAGGTAGCGCGCATGGCCGCGGCGCGCATGGTCGGCATGCGCATGGGTGAGCACTGCCCGGTCGACCGGCCGCCAGGGATCGATGTAGAAATCTCCGGCCGGGCAGTACAGACCCGCCGGTCTCAGCTCCAGCACCGCCATCGCGCCGTTCCTTGCCGTCGTGCGTCGCGCCCGGATCGCCCGGGGAGAGCCGCCCTAGGCCTTGGCTGCCGGTGACGGTGCCGGTGCCGGTGCTGGTTCAACGGCCGGTGCAGGCGCCGACGCAACGGCTGGTGCCGGCGCAGGCTCAACGACCGGCGCAGGCGCGGGTTCAACGGCCGGCGCAGGCGCCGGGGGCACCACGGGGACCGCAATCTCGGCCACCGCTGGCGGGGGCACCGGCTGGGGCGGGGTCGCAGGCACCCGCTGCGCGAAACTGGCGCAGGACAGTGCGGTGTCGAGCAGGTCGCGCGCCAGCGGCTCGGTGACAGTACGCGGCGCGGGGATCATCGCCACCCGCAGCGCGACGGCCATCGTCAGCGCCTGCAGCACGTCGCCGTTGCTGACGCCTTCGCGGTCGGCCACGCGGGCATCGATCGTGTCGAGCAGCGCCGTGAGCAGCGCGCTGACGTCGACCTCGCTGCGCGTCTCGACATGCAGGTCGAAGGTGACATCGATCGTTTCACCGTTCGCGGTGGTGGCGCGATAGGGCAGGTGGCTGTTCATGATCGTGCGCGGCTTCCGGAAGGGTATTTCCGGATGGTAGCCGACACGCCGGCCGGCCGACGTCGGCCAGGCAGTGCCCATGCCGGCCCGGGGGCACCGGTGGCAGGACGGTATACTTCGGTGCTCGAACTCCTGCACGCTGCACGCGCAGCGCATCCAACCCGGCGTCGGCATCGCGGCCGCACGCACACTTCGGATCCACGGCACATGTCCACGCTCATCTGCGGCTCGATCGCCTTCGACACGATCATGGTGTTCCATGACCGGTTCAAGAACCACATCCTGCCCGAGAAGATCCAGATCCTGAACGTGGCCTTCCTGGTGCCGGACATGCGCCGCGAGTTCGGCGGTTGCGCCGGAAACATCGCCTACACGCTGAAGATGCTCGGCGATGAGCCGACGATCATGGCGACCGTCGGCGACGATGCACCGCCCTACCTCGCCCGGCTGGATTCGCTCGGGCTGTCGCGCGCGCACGTGCGTTCCGTGCCCGACAGTTTCACCGCGCAGGCCTTCATCACCACCGACCTGGACGACAACCAGATCACCGCGTTCCACCCCGGTGCGATGAACCATTCGCACCTGAACAAGGTGTCCGATGCGGCCGGCACGAAGCTGGGCATCATCTCGCCCGACGGCCGCGACGGCATGATCCAGCACGCGCAACAGTTCGCCGAGGCCGGCATCCCGTTCATCTTCGACCCGGGCCAGGGCCTGCCGATGTTCGACGGCGCCGACCTGATGCGCTTCATCGATGCCGCCACCTACGTCACGGTCAACGATTACGAGGCGCAACTGCTGCAGGACCGCACCGGACAGACCCTCGAGGCACTGGCGAAGCAGGTGAAGGCACTGATCGTCACCCTGGGTGGCAATGGCTCGCACATCTACACCGGGGGCCAACGCATCGAGATCCCCGGCGTCAAGGCCGAGGTGGTCGACCCGACCGGTTGCGGCGATGCCTACCGCGCCGGCCTGTTGCATGGCATCTCGTCAGGAATGGACTGGCCGACGATCGGCCGGCTGGCATCGCTGATCGGCGCGATCAAGATCAGCCACCGGGGTGGACAGAACCACCGGTTCACCCGCGACGAGATCGCGGTGCGTTACCGTGAGGCGTTCGGGTCCAGCCTCGGCTGAACCCGCCATGCAGTGGCCTGCACCGGACGATCCACACGGATGCATCCGGCAGGGCCGAACCCTTGCAGGAGTTCCAGACATGAAGAAAATCCACGGATTGGCCCTTGCTCTTGCATCCGCGCTGGTGCTTTCCGCCTGCGCACCCGGCCAGGGCGCGAACACTTATTCGCGTAACCAGGCGCGCACCGAGCAGAGCGTACGCATGGGCACCGTCGAGGGCGTACGCACCGTACGCCTGGAAGGCACGCGCACCCCGGTTGGCACGCTCGCCGGCGGTGTCGTGGGTGGCGTGGCCGGCAGCACGATCGGCGGCGGCCGGGGCAGCACGATCGCCACGGTCATCGGTGCGGTCGCAGGCGGCCTCGCCGGCTCCGCGATCGAAGAGGGCGTGACCCGCAAGGACGGGCTCGAGATCACCGTGCGGCTCGACAACGGCAACATGATCGCGATCACCCAGGAAGCCGACGAGCAGTTCAAGCCGGGCGATCGGGTGCGCGTGCTCTCCGGCGGCGGCGTCTCCCGCGTCACCCGCTGACCGACCGCGCCGCGCCGGCGCCACCGGGACCAGTCAGTCGGCCTCCATCGGCGACTGCACCACGCAGTCGATCGAGAAACGCTTGCCGTCTTCCAGGCGGCAGGCGGTCAACTGGCGCCCCCAGACGCAGCCAGTGTCGATTCCGAGCACGCCGCGCCGCTCGACCAGTCCGAGTGCCGACCAGTGCCCGAACAGGATCTGCGGTTCGATGCGCGAGCGCAGCGGCGAATCGAACCAGGGCACCAGGCCAGCGGGCGCCCGCTCGAGAGATCCCTTGTGCGAGAAATCGAGGTTGCCGGCCGAATCGACCAGGCGCATGCGCGTGAATGCATTGACCACGAAACGCGCGCGGGCATGGCCGATGAGGGACGGTTGCCAGGCGACCGGATCGTTACCGTAGAGTTGCGCGAAGAAGTCGAGGTAGCCCGGACCAGCCAGCCGCGCCTCGGTCTCGCGCGCGAGCGCGATCGCCTCGGACAGCGTCCACTGGGGCAGCACGCCGGCATGCACCATCACATGGCGGTCTTCCGCATGCAGCAGCGGCTGCCGCCGCAGCCAGCCGAGCAGTTCGTCCCGGTCGGGTGCCTCGAGCACGTCGTCGAAGGTATCCCCGCCACGCTTGCGCGTCATGCCGGAGGCGACCATCAGCAGGTGGATGTCGTGGTTGCCGAGCACGGTCACCGCGCGCGGGCCGAGCCCGGCCACGTAGCGCAGCACTGCGAGCGACTGGCTGCCACGGTTCACCAGGTCGCCGACCAGCCATAGACGGTCGCGCGAGGCTTCGAAGCCGACCACTTCGAGCAACTCCATCAACGAGTCGTAGCAGCCCTGGATGTCGCCGATCGCGTAGGTAGCCATGGTGCGGCGAATCTAGCACGGGTGCGCAGCGCGGGGCGGCGGCAGGCAACCTGCCGCGCCCGGCGCGTGCGGCCCGCAGGCACCCGGCACCCGGCACCAGCATGACAAGCCGATGGTTCGCGGGTAGACTCGTTCGCAATAACGGAACGAAGTTGCCCTCCCGTCCTGAAGTTGCCCTCCCGTCCCTTTCGCACAGGACCCTCGCCATGACCATGAAGCTCCGCCATATCGCCCTGTCCGTCCCCGATGTCGCCGCCGCGCAGAAGTTCTTTGAAGAAGCGTTCGGCATGACCAAGGCCGGCGACGCCCAGAACGGCGTCTACGTCACGGACGGCACGATCAACGTCGCGCTGCTCAACAAGCACGGCAAGGCCGAAGGCATCGATTCCAACGGCCCGTTCTACGGCGTGATGCATTTCGGCATGTGGGTGGACAACCTCGAGGAAGCCGAGAAGCAGGTCGAGAAGGCCGGCGGCACCTACCTCTACGGCCGCCCGACCTCGGCTGCGAAAAGCTTCTACGAGGTGAAGTACAAGGACCCGAACGGCATCGTCTTCGACGTCACCGCCAGCGGCTGGAAGGGCGCAGTGAAGGAAGTGAAGCCGACCGAGTAACGCTGCCGCACCGTCTCGCGGACTCGCCCATCCCGCCCGGCGCCTGCGCGCCGGGTCTCCTTGCGCATCTCTTGCATAGCCCTCGCGTATCCAGGACTCCAACATGCTCTCGAAGAACGCCCCGGTGATCGTCGTCGGTGCCGGCCCCGCCGGTTGCTCGCTCGCCCTCTACCTCGCCCAGCACGACGTGAACACGCTGCTGATCGAGACCTTCACCGAGGCCAACTTCCTCGATCAGGCGCCGCGCACCGGCAGCATCCATCCGTCGACGCTCGAGATGTTCGCCGACCTCGGCCTGTACGAGCGCATCGAGCCGCGCGGCCTGATCGCCCCGACCTTCCAGTTCTGGGACCGGCTGTCCGACAGCATGATCGCCGAGTTCGACCATGCGGTGCTGAAGGACGACACCCGCTTCCCGTTCGTCCTGCAGTGCGAGCGCATCAAGGTCGCCGAAGAGGCAATGAAGATGCTGCGCACGTATCCGAACGTGAAGATCCGGATGGGTACCACGCTGGTAGACATGGAACAGGACGCCGACGGCGTCACCGCGATCGTCACCAATGAAGGCGGCGAGACCGAGCGCATCCAGGGCTCGTTCATCATCAGCGGCGAAGGCGCGCGCAGCGTCGTGCGCAAGGCGTCGAACATCGCGTTCGAAGGCTATACCTATCCCGACCAGGTGCTGACCGTGTCGGTGGTGCACGACTTCGACAAGCTGCACGGGTATTCGTACCGGAACTACCTGTCCGACCCCGACCAGTGGGCGAACCTGTTCAAGTGGGGACAGCCGGAGCGCTGGCGCGTGCACTTCCCGACCAGCCTCGACGACGACCCCGAGATGCTGCTGTCGGACGACTACTGCCAGGCGCAGCTGCAGAAGTTCCTGCCCAATTCGCAGCCGTACGACATCGTCTACCGCAAGCTCTACTCCAGCCACCAGCTGGTCGCCGACACGTTCAACGTCGGCCGTGCGCTGCTCGCCGGCGATTCCGCCCATGTGAACAGCCCGATCGGCGGCGTCGGCATGAACAGCGGCGTGCACGACTCGATCAACCTGGGCGAGAAGCTGGTCGGCATCCTCGACGGCAGCATGGACATGTCGGTGCTCGACCGCTACACCCGGCAGCGCAAGCACGTGGCGGTCAACCACGTGAAGACCATCACCGAGCGCAACAAGAAGCTGATCAACGAACGCGACCCGGAAGTGCGCAAGCGCAACCACGACATGCTGCACGACACGGCCGCCGATCCGAAGCGGGCGCGCGAATACATCCTGCGTACCTCGCTGATGAAGAGCCTCGAGGAAGTCGCCGCGATTCAGTGACCGTCGGTCGGCTCAGGCACCGGCAGGCGTGCCGAGATCAGGTTCGCCGTCTCGACGGCGGCCCGTGCGAACTCGGCGACGCGTGCCGGCGTGAAGCCTGTCTTGCGGCGCGACCCGACCAGCACGGCGGTGAGCACGCCCGACGGATCGACGATAGGCGCGGCGACGCTGAACGAGCCGGGCACCGTCTCGCCCTCGCTCACTGCATGGCCGCGTTCGCGCGTCGCATGCACCGCCTTCAGGAACTCCGCCTCGCTGGTGATCGACTTCAGCGTGTAGCGCGGCAATCCGTGCAGCGCGATCAGCTCCCGGATCTGAGCATCGGGCAGGAAGGCGGCACGCACCTGTCCGCCTGCACCGTAGTTGAGCGGGATGCGCGCACCGGTGGGCACGTGCAGGTCGGGATCGTCGACGCTCTCGACCGTGTCCACGATCAGCAGGTCGGTGTCGTCCACCAGCCGCAGCGAGACACTGGCATCGAAACGCGACGCCAGCTCGCGCAACTGGGGACGCGCCCAGCTCATCGTGTTCGAATGCCGGCCAGCCAGCGCCCCGATCTCGAACGCCTTGTATCCGAGGCAGTAGCGGCGCGAGCGCGGGTCGCGCCGCAGGTAGCACATGTCCTCGAGCGTCTTGATCGCGCGATGCACCCGGCTCTTGTGCACGCCCAGTTCGCGCGCGACCTCGCTCACGCCCAGTTCCGGGCGCAGTTCAGAGAACAGGCTGAGTATCTCCAGCCCGCGCCGCAGGCCGGCGGAGCGGGCTGCACCGGCACCGGACTCCGGGGCACGAGCCGCCGCGGGACTGCGGGTCTTCTGGGCGGGCGTCTTCGTGCGCCGAAGGTCATTGCGTGGCATTGTTCGATTGTCCATCAGGCACGGTATGTGCACCAGTGCGCGCCATGCCCAACCGGCGGCGACGCTGCATGATGCTGGCGGCGTTCCGCATACGACCAGAGGAGACCTGCAGAATGGTTCACCCGATCAATGTGCCTGTCCGTCCTGCCCACGGGGGCCTGCGCCACCGCGCCGCACTGGCCGGTATCGCGGCGTTCTCGCTGCTGGCTGCCTCGGGCGCCCATGCGCAATCGTTCCCGGTCAAGCCGGTGCGCATCATCTCCCCGTTCGAGGCCGGCGGCAGCAACGATGGCGTGATCCGGCCGGTCGGCCCGCGCATGGGTGAACTGCTGGGCCAGCAGGTGCTGGTCGAGAACCGCCCGGGCGCCGGTGGCGTGGTCGGCAGCGAGGTCGTCGCGCGCGCCAACCCGGACGGCTACACCCTGCTGGTAGGCACCACCTCGACCCATGCGATCAACCCGGCCCTGCGCAAGCTGCCCTACGATGCGGAACGCGATTTCGCCCCGGTCGGGCTGATCGGCGTGTCGCCCTACGTGATGCTCGTGAATCCGTCGCTGCCCGCGAAGACGGTGAAGGAGATGATCGCACTGGCGCGCAGGAAGCCGGGCGCCATCGACTACGGATCCGGCGGCATCGGCACACCGGGGCACCTCGCCGGTGCAGTGTTCGCGCGTATGACCAGCACCGAACTCACCCATATCCCGTACAAGTCTGGCGCCTCCTCGATCACCGACGCCGTGGCCGGGCGCATCTCGATGGTGTTCACCACGATGCTGGTAGCCGACTCGCTGATCGAGGCAGGCCGCGTACGCGCGCTGGGCGTGACCACGCTCACACGGCTGCCGCGCTTCCCGAACCTGCCGACGGTGGACGAATCCGGACTGCCCGGCTACGAGTTCACGCTCTGGCTCGGCGTGCTGGCGCCGGCGAAGACGCCCGAGCCGACGATCACCCGGCTGAGCGACGCGCTGGCTGGCTCACTGCGCGACAAGCAGACGCAGGCCGCGCTCGCCGGGCAGTCGGTCGAGGTGCTCTACGAGGCACCGAAGACCTTCGGCGAGCGTATCCGCCGTGAACTGGCCGTCTACTCGAAGTTGATCAAGGAGACCGGGCTGAAGGTCGAGTGAGCGGCGCGGCGCAGCCTCAGCGCGGCTGCAGGCCGAGCATCGCCAGCATCGCGCGCCCGGCGGCACCGAACGGATTGGCTGCGGTCTCGGCGATCTCGAAGTGGTTGTATCCCTCGACCACCTCGAAGGTCACCGCCTTGCCGGCGTCCTTCAGCGCCTGCGCGAAGTCGCGCGACTGGCGCTGGAACTCGGGCGATTCGAAGGTGCCCACCAGCAGCGACACCGGCACCGTGATGCGGTCCAGGTGGCGCATCGGCGACAGCAGGTGTTCCATCTCGTCGGTGAACTTCACGTAGGCACCGCGCTTGGACAGACGCGGCCCGCGCAGGTCGTACATGCCGCTCTGGAGCACGTAGCCCTTCACGATGTCGGCCGGCACGCCGAATGCGCCAGCCCAGTCGGTGATCATCGCGCAGCTGGACAGGTGCGCGCCCGAAGAGCGGCCGCAGACGTAGATGCGATCGGGATTGCCGCCGAAGTCCTTCGCATGCTCCCAGGTCCATCTGATCGCGCGCCGCACCTGGTCGACCATCGGGAACAGGCTGCCATCGACGTCCTGCACCGGGGCGAAGTCGGGTACCACCATGTGTGCACCGGCACGCACCAGCATCTCGCCCGGATACGCATGGTCGCGCGCCAGATGGCCTTTCCATGCGCCACCGTGCACGTAGACCATCACCGGCGCGTTCGGCTCCTTCGTGCGATAGACATCGAGCTGCTCGACCTCGGTCGGCCCGTAGGCCGCGCGCATCGGTGCGCCGACGCGCTGGCGCACCTGCTCGCTCAGCACCGCCAGCCGGCCGTTCACCTGCTTCGAGTTCGGCGCCCAGACCTGCTGATCGTAGGCGTCGTCGAGCGCCTTCTGGTCGAGGTCCAGGTAGACTTTGTCGCTCATCTCGGCACTCCGGGCAGGAAGATCAGGCGTCGATGCTATCACCCTGCCGCGATCGCCCGTTCCGCCCAGCGCGCATAGGTCCCGGTCTCGATCATCAGCGGCCGAACGACCGTGCGCAGCACGCGCAGTTCTTCCGAAGTCGGCGCACCGGTTGCCGGCACCGTCGAGGTGTCGCCCAGGTCGAAGCCGGTGTTCTCGCGCACCTCGTCGATCGTGTGGCCGGGATGCACCGAGTCCAGGCGCAGTTCGCTGGCCCCGGCGTCGAAACCCAGCGTCGCCTTCGGCGTGACCACCTTGCTCGGGCCGCCGAGCCGAAGTACATCCGGCGGCGTGGCGCCGGCGGCAGACACGAAGTCGCAGTGCTCGACCAGCGAACGCCGGGTGTGCTCGGTGCGGAACACCACGGTGCGCTGCGCACAGTAGTAGATCATCCCGCCGCCGTAGCCACCGGGGAAGCGCATCGTCGGATGGTCGGGGTCTTCGCCCAGCTGGTGCAGGTTGTAGTTGCCGCGGCGGTCGATCTGCACGCCGCTCACGAAGAACAGCCCGAGTTCACCGCGCTGCGCGAGGAAGTGGAACTGGCGCGAGGTGTGGAACGGCCGGAACACCGTGTTCAGGATGATCAGCTCGGCGTCGGGCGCATGCGTATGCTTCGCCAGCAGCAGGCCTGTGGCCGGGATCTGCGACAGCGCACCGCAGGCGGAGATCTCGCCGTCGCGCACCTCGCGCGACAGCAGCACTGCCATCAGCTCGTCGTCGTTGTAACCGCGCGGGTCGCTCATCGCCGGCCCCCGCGGATCGCATCGGGGACGAAGCGCTCGACATAGTCGGCCTGGTCGTCGACGCCCAAGACGTGTTCATCGAGCCATGCAGCGAAGGTCTCGTCCGACTGCGCGGCTGCTGCATACGCACGCATTGCGTCGCGATCGACCGGGTAGCGCCCCGTAAGCCCGCCCGGATGCGCACCGAACGGCGCATGCACCACCGCATCGATCAGGATCGACGGCAGGAAGGCACCGTCGGCCGTCTTCTCGGTCACGCGATCGACGATCTCCTCGACCGTCACCACCACCTGCGCGGACGCCTCGGCCAGCATCACCGCCTCGACGTGGTAGCCGAACGACACGTTGCCGGCACGGTCGGCGCACTGCGCATGGAACACCGCCACGTCGGGCCGCATCGCCCGCGCGACCACACTCTTCTTGCCGTCACCGAAAGGATCGGGCGCAACCACCATGTCGTCGCGGCGGGCGAGCAGGTCGGTGCCGACCAGCCCGATCACCGGCACGTACGGAAGACCCATAGACCCAGCCTGGGCCTGAGAGAACAACACCCCTCACGTGTTGTCGAGGGCCCTTACCCGTGCGTCCAGGACATGCCGGGCGAAGTTGGGACCGGTGCGCGCGAACTCGCCCATGGTCACGCTGCAGGTATCGACCACCGAGACCGCGCCGGCCCCGACCAGGAAATCGATGTTGAGATCGCCACCGACCACGCCGATCACGCGCAGGTCGCGCACCTTGCGCCGGACCAGTTCGCGCAGGAAGGCCATCGGCGGCCGTTCCAGGTTGGCGCTCATCACCAGGCTGGTACCCGACTTCACCCGGGCCGCGGCCGCCTGCATCGATTCGAGTTTTTCGCGCATGTTCGTTTCCTCCGACGGGAACGATAGCGCGATTCTGCGACGCACGCGCTGCAACGCGCCTGGCGGCCGTGCAGCGCGAAAGACCGGCCTCCCGGCCTGTCATCCGGGCCCCGGTTGGACCGCCCCCCGGAAAACGGCTATCCTTCGCGCAGCTTGGCGCCCGTAGCTCAGCTGGATAGAGTACAGGCCTCCGAAGCCTGGGGTCGTGGGTTCGAATCCCGCCGGGCGCGCCAGCCTCCCTCTGCGGACGCACCCTGAAGGCTGCGTCCAGCCGCCCGTGCTGGCTGACGGACCCGCCACGCACCAGACCAGCCGTGAGCCTTGTGGCGCCACGCCTGCATCCAGGGGCGAACGGGAAGAACCGCGGGCTCTGCGCCGACACGGCCGTTTGCGGCGCGCGCTCGGAGTGCCCACGACTCTGGCAGAATGCCGGGTTCCGTCCAGCCACTCCTTGAGGATCGCATGAGCTACGTGATCGAAGTCCCGAAAACCACCTCGCTGCCGGTGGAAGGCGAAACCGCCACCTTCCCGGTCCGCCGGATCTACTGCGTCGGCCGCAACTACGCCGACCATGCGCGCGAGATGGGCCACGATCCCGACCGCGAGCCGCCGTTCTTCTTCCAGAAGCCGACCGACGCGATCGTCCCGAACAACCAGACCATCCCGTTCCCGGTCGGCACGAAGGACCTGCACCACGAGATCGAGCTGGTGGTGGCGATCGGCACCGGCGGCAAGAACATCGCGCAGGACAAGGCGCTGGACCATGTCTACGGCTACGGTGTCGGTCTCGACATGACCCGCCGCGACCTGCAGGGCGAAGCCAAGAAGATGGGCCGCCCGTGGGAGATGGGCAAGGGCTTCGACCAGTCGGCCCCGTGCACCGGCCTGAAGAAGGCTGCGCAGATCGGGCATCCGGACAGCGGCGCGATCTGGCTGAAGGTCAATGGCGAGGTGAAGCAGAAGGGCGACCTGAACCAGCACATCTGGAACACGCCCGAGACCATCTCCTACCTGTCGCACCTGGTCGAGCTGTTCCCCGGCGACATCATCATGATGGGCACCCCGGCCGGCGTCGGCCCGTGCTTCCCGGGCGACACGCTGCACGGCCATGTCGACGGCTTCGACGACCTGTTCGTCACCTACGCGAAGTAACTTCCTGCCGTCTTCAAGTCACCAACCACCCCGGGAGCTGGACAGATGAAGCAACGCAAACTCGGCGCAAACGGTCCGCAGGTCTCGGCCATCGGCCTGGGCTGCATGGGCATGTCGATCTCCTACGGCACGCCTGACGACGCAGAGTCGATCGCCACGATGCATCGCGCGATGGACCTCGGCTGCAACCTGCTGGTCACCTCCGATGCGTACGGCAACGGCGTCAACGAGGAACTGGTCGCCAAGGCGATCAAGGGCCGGCGCAAGGAAGCGATCGTCTGCACGAAGTTCGGCAACCTGATGGGTGGTGGTGGCGTGAACGGCCGGCCGGAGTACGCGGTCGAGGCCTGCGACAAGAGCCTGAAGCGGCTGGGCGTCGACGAGATCGACATCTACGGCCTGCATCGGGTCGACCCGAACGTGCCGATCGAAGAGACGGTGGGCGCGATGAAGCGGCTGCAGGAGCAGGGCAAGGTTCGCTACCTGGTGCTGTCCGAAGCCGGTCCCGACACGCTGCGCAAGGCCATGAAGTCGGCGACGATCGACATGGTCGAGACCGAGTACTCGCTCTGGTCGCGCGATGCAGAGAACGGCCTGATCGCCGCCTGCAAGGAACTCGGCGTCGGCTACATGGCCTATGCCCCGCTCGGCCGTGGCTTCCTGTCGGCGACGATCAAGACGCTCGACGCGTTGATCGAGAAGGACCGCCGCCGCCAGCATCCGCGCTACCTGCCGGAGAACGTCGCGAAGAACGTCGCGCTGCTCGCCCCGCTCGAGCGCATCGCAGCGGAGCGCAAGGCGACCCCGTCGCAGGTCGCGATCGCCTGGGTGATGGCGCAGGGCGAGTTCATCGTGCCGATCCCGGGCACCAAGCGCCGCACCTTCCTCGAGGAGAACCTCGGCGCTGCCGAGATCACGCTGACTGCCGATGAGATCGCGACGCTGTCGGAGACGTTCTCGCCGGCGGCCATCGCCGGCACGCGCTATCCCGAGGCGCAGCTGAAGGGCGTGCTGGTCTGAGCGAGCACACCATGTCCGGACTCCAAGCTGGGCTCAAGGGATCGCTTTCCTGGCAGGTGACCGAGGACCTGTGCATGACGCGCGGCGTCGTGCCGGTGTTCTCGACACCGTCGATGGTGCTGCTGGTCGAGCGCGCGGCGATCCACACGATCGAGCCTTACCTTCTGGCCGAGCAGCGCACGCTGGGTACCGCGGTCGAGATACGCCACCTCGCGCCGTCGTTCCCGGCGCAGCAGGTGCGCGCGGAAGTGGAACTGATCGAGGTGGACCGACGGCGCCTGTCGTTCCGCGTCGAGGTGTTCGACGAAGTCGAGAAGGTCGGTGAAGGTACCCACACCCGCTTCATCGTCGACCCTGCGAAGTACGACGAACGGGTGAAAGCGAAGCTCGAGGCACTGAAGCAGTGACACCCGCTCCGAGCGCATGCGGCATGCACGCTGGCACAGGCATGTCCTCCTGAAGGGCCTGCGAACAAGGCACGCGGCGATCGCCGTGCTGCTCGCGACGACCGGGCTGCTTGCAGGCTGCCCGATGCAGGAGACCGTCGGGTCGGACACCCCGCCCGCCACCTTCGGCACGCTCCGGACGCGCATCGGCTGTCCACAACTGTCCGGCGTCTATGCCTGGCCGCCCGTCGATGGCCGCGCGTTCGGATACCGCGAGAATGGCTCGCGCGCCGAAGGCTACACCGGCGGCTTCCTCCTGCTGGCGATGGGACCCGATGCCCTGCTCTGGATCCTTCCGCCCGACGAGAAGGCACGGCGCATCACGCTGAAGGGACGCGTACCCGGCCAGGGTTTCGATGCGCGGCTGCGCCAGTATCCGGACGGATGGGAACCGAAGTTCCATGGCTTCGACTGCAGCCAGGGGTGGATGCGCCTCGCGCGCGACTACAACACCGGCATACAGACCGCTGGGGGCGGCACCGAGGAAGCTCGGTTGACGATCACCGAAGACGGCGCGCTGCTGGTCGGCCAGAAGGTCGTGATCCCTCAGCCGGCTGCGACGGTCGGCTGGGGGGACGTCACCTTCTTTTCGATCCCCAGGGGAGACCGCATCGTATGGACCTGGGCGAAACTCGCCCGGGCCGGCGCGTCAGGCGACGCCTTTCCGGCCGATGCCGTGCTGCGCAGCCTTCCGAAGCATCGCTGACGCACGTCCGTCGCTGACGCAGGTCCGCCCGCAGCACCCGACCGAAAGGTCCCTGCCGGCCGCCGCCTTCAGCGCCCCTCGAACCCCGGCTTGCGCTTCTCGATGAAGGCAGCCATGCCTTCCTTCTGGTCGAAGCTCGCGAACGACAACTGGATCGCCTTCGCCTCGAGCATCAAGCCGGCATGCAGCGAAGTGTCCTGGCCAGCCAGCACGCATTCCTTGATCTGGCGCGCGGCAATCGGCGGCAGCTGGGCGATCTGCATGGCCAGCGCCAGTGCACGCGCCTCGACCTCGGCATCCGGCACGACCTCGCTGACCAGGCCCATCGCATCGGCCTCCTGCGCGGTGATGATGTCGCCGGTGAGCAGCATCTTCATCGCCTTGAACTTGCCCACCGCCCGCGGCAGCCGCTGCGTGCCACCGCCACCCGGGATGATGCCGATGCGGATCTCGGGCTGGCCGAACTTCGCGCTATCGCCAGCGACGATGATATCGGCGTGCATCGCGAGTTCGCAGCCGCCGCCGAGCGCGAAGCCGCGCACCGCAGCGATCATCGGCTTCGGGCAGAGCGCGATCGCCTGCCACAGGCGGAACGCGTTGCGCTTCATCATCTCGATCGGATCGGCCTCGGCCATCTCGCGGATGTCCGCACCCGCGGCGAACGCCTTCTCGCCGCCGGCCAGGATCACGCAGCGCACCGATGCATCTTCGGTGAGCGCGGCGAGGTGGTCGGCGATCAGCCGGCGCACTTCCATGTTGAGCGCATTGCGCGCGTCGGGACGGTTGATGCGCACCACCGCGACATGGTCTGCGGGGCGCTCGAGCAATACGGGGTCAGTCATCGTGTCTTCTCCGTGGAACGTGCGGCCGGCGCAGCTTCCACGAGTCTGCGCCGTGCCGCGGCAGGCTCAGCCGTCGACCTTCACGCCGGCAGCCTTGATCACCTTGGCCCAGCGCGCGATCTCGCTGCGGATCAGCGCACCGAAGGCTTCGGGTGTCGTATGCGCCGGTTCGGCGCCGACGCCGAGGATACGCTCGCGCACATCGGGATGCTGGAGTGCCTTTCCGAGCTCCGCGTTCAATCGATCGATGACCGGACGTGGCGTGCCCGCCGGAGCCATCAGGCCCCACCAGGTCGCGAAGTCGAAGCCCGGCAGCCCGGATTCCGCCACGGTGGGCACTTCAGGCAGCAGCGGCGAGCGCTTCGCGGTGGTCACCGCCAGCGCACGCATCCGGCCGGACTTGATGAACGCTGTGATCGGCGGCGTGGAATCGAACATGAAGGCCACCTGCCCGGCCATCAGGTCGAGGCCCGCGGGCGAACTGCCCTTGTACGGCACATGCACCGTCTTCACGCCGGCGAGCAGGTTGAAGGATTCGCCGGCCAGATGCTGGATACTGCCCGGGCCGACCGAGGCGTAGTTCATCTGCCCCGGCTGCTGGCGGGCCAGCGCGATCAGTTCCTTCACGTTCTTCACCGGCAGCGAAGGATGCACGACCAGCACGTTCGGACCGGTCGCGATCAGCGAGATCGGTGCGAAGTCGCGCAGCGGGTCGTAGCCGAGCTTCGGGAACAGCGACGGCGAGATCGCGACCGCGGCGATCTGCGCGAGGTAGACCGTGTAGCCGTCGGGCGCCGACTTCGCCACCTGCTCGGCTGCGATGTTCCCCGATGCGCCGGGGCGGTTCTCGATCACCACGGTCTGCCCCATCTGCTCCTGCATCTTCGCCGCGACGATGCGGCCGAGGATGTCCGAGCCGCCGCCGGGCGGGAAGCCCAGGATGAAGCGCACCGGTTTCGCCGGCCAGACCTGGGCCAGAGCGTCGGACGGCAGCGTGATACACGCCGCGGCGATGCCGAGAATGGATGCTGCCGCAGTGCGCGCCAGGCACATCGGTTCGTCCCCGTTGACCTTGATCCCCATGTCGACCACCCCTTTTCGTTGTTCGAATGAACCTGCCAGGCAACGGCATTGCCGTCGATACCGAGCAAGTTCCGTTCCGAATCTTCGTCCGGAACCTGTTGTCGGTCAGGCGGGTCGTTCCTGGCGCGCGATGCCGCTGCGCACCCGGCCGCCTGCCCATTCTTCCGGCAGCGACCGTGCCTCGGGCAGGGTCAGCCAGACCCGATACAGCAGCCGGCCATGCTGCGGATCGCCATCGTCGCGGAACGCGGTGCGGTCGTGCAGCACCCGGTAGTTGCTGATGAACTGCATGTCGCCCGGCCGGAAGGAGACCTGGATGCAGAGCTCTTCCGCGAGTTCCTCCACGCGCTGCAGTGCCTCACGCTGCACCGGCGTCAATGCCTCGCCGCTGACCCGCTGCGCACTCTCGATCAGCGTCGCTGAAAAGCGGCAGGAGAGCTTGCCATCGTGCCATGCGTACACCGGCTCGCTGTACCAGCCCGGCTCGCCAGGCGGCTGCTCGCCTCGCCAGTCGAGGTTGAAGCGGTCGTAGAGCACGCCCACCAGGTACGGATACCGCTCGAGCATCGCGTTGTAGACCGCAGCCGAGCTGGCGACCATGCTGAGTCCGCCCTCTCGCGCCGGACGAACGCAGCACAGGCCGACCACGTCGGCACCGATGTCCGTGTGGAAACGCTGGCGCAGGCTGGTCTGGTACAGGCGGGTGCGACCGTCGGCCATGTCGCGGCCTTCGTCGCGCACGTAGCCGAGCAGGTCGCCGCGCGCGTTCTGCGAGATCGCGGTGCCGAGGTGCGCGGAAACGCCCCAGAAGATGATGGCGAGGTCATCGGCATCGTAGCGCCGGGCATCCAGGCCGCGGATCTGCACGAAGCCACGTCCATGCTCCAGCGCATCGGCGATGCGCGCGAACTCGGCCGACAGCGACGGCAGCGCGAAGTCGTCCCGGGTCACCGACTCGAGCAGCCGGCCGGCCTGCTTCACCGAAGCGAGGGCGCGATCGATCTCCGACAGGGTGGCCGGCGCCAGGTTCCATACCCAGTCCTCTGGACCCGCGCGCAGCCGGGCGCCGGTCCACGCCGACGCATCCTGCACCGGCGTGGTGAGGACCACCGAGGACGCCGCCCCGGTCACGCCTTGTTCGCGAGCGTCGACTTTCCGTAGGACCGCGGGTCGCGCGGCTGCCAGCGGCCACCGTCGACCAGCGTGAGAAAGTCGAGCACCAGCCGGTTGAACTGGTCGGGCTCCTCGAGATTGACCGCATGGCCGGTGTTGCACATCACGGTCAGACCGCAGCCCGGGATCACCCGCTTCATCCAGATGCCGGGCTCGAGGCAGTTGTCGTCCTCGTCGCCGGTGATCACATGGGTCGGCACCCGCATCTCGCGCAGGCCCGCTTCGAACGCCTGGATCGGATCCCGCCGGCGCATGAAACCGCGCAGCGTATTGGCCGAACCGGTCGCATCGTGCGCGGCGAACTGGGCATGGAACTCGGCGAAGCCGCGCGGGTCCTTGTTCAGGTGCTGCACCCGCGCCGGTCCGATCGCGTAGTCCTTGATGCCTTCGGCCATGCCGACGGTCTCTAGGTGCGAGGCGAAGGCGTCGGTGTCGGCATGGAACTGCGCGCGCTTGTCCGGGTCGGAACCGAAACCGGCGCCGGCCACGGTCAGCGAGAGTGCATGCTGAGGATGGCGCAGCCCGAAGTGGATCGCGGCATAGCCACCCATCGACAATCCGACGATGTGCGCACGCTCGATGCCGGCAGCCTTCATCACCACCAGGATGTCGTCGGCCGCCTGCTCCTGGGAATGCTGCTCGAAGCTGGTGGAGACGTCCGAGGGCGGGTAGCCTCGCGCGTTGTAGGTGATGCAGTGGAACCGGCGCGAGAAGAAGCGCACCTGCGGCTCCCAGCTGCGCAGGTCGCCGGCGAACTCGTGCACGAACACGATCGGGGTACCGCTGCCGGTCTCTTCCCAGTACAGTTTCAGTCCGTCCGCGGTAGCGAATGGCATGGCTGCTGCTCCCAGAGTTTCAATAGTGCGGCATTGCATCGTCGCAACAGGACAGTCGACGATGCCCGCGCGAACGCGTCCGAGTTTATAGAAATGCGAGGAAACCAGAACATGCGCAACATCGAATCGTCGAGCAGGACCGCCGTCCTTGCGCTGGTGCTCGGCTGCACCGCCGGCAGCGCGCTGGCCGCTGATGCCTTCCCGTCCCGTCCGATCCGGATGATCGTGCCGTTCTCCGCAGGCGGCGCGTCCGACGGCCCGGCGCGCATCTTCGCCGCCGAGATCAACCGGCTGTCGGGACAGCAGATGCTGGTCGAGAACCGCCCGGGTGCGGGCTCGGTGCTCGGCGCCGAGATCGCGGCAAAGTCCACGCCCGACGGCTACACGCTGTTCATGATCAGCAACACCCACTACGTGTCCGCGGCGATCCACCGCAAGCTGCCCTACGACGCGATCGCCGACTTCACCGCGATCACCGGGCTCACCGCAGCGCAGAACATCCTGGTCGTGCACCCGTCACTGGGCGTGCGCACGGTGAAGGAACTGATCGCGCTGGCGAAGAAGCGCCCGGGCGCGATCAACTGGGCATCCTCCGGCAACGGCGGCACGCAGCACCTCACAGGCTCGCTGTTCGCCTCGATGGCCGGCATCGACATGGTGCACGTGCCCTATCGCGGCAGCGGCCCGGCCACCGCCGACCTGCTCGCCGGCCAGGTCGGCGTCGGCTTCCCCGGCATCGCCGGAATGGTGGCGTTCGTGCAGTCGGGCAAGCTGCGCGCGCTCGGCGTATCCGCCAGCCGGCGCTCGCCGCTGATGCCCGAGGTACCGACCATCGCCGAAGCCGGCGTGCCTGGCTTCGAGCTGGTGCCATGGTTCGGCCTGTCCGGGCCGCGCGGCGTGCCGGAGCCGATCGTCTCCACGCTGCACAAGCTGAGCCTGAAGGCGATCGCCGCGACGACACCGGCAATGGCGCAGATCGGCCAGGAGCCGTTCACCCATGCCTCGCCCGCCGAGTTCGCCGCGTTCCAGCAGCAGGAAGCTCCAAAGTGGGCGAAGCTCGCCCGCGCGAGCGGCGCAACAATCGACTGACGTTGGATAATCCGGGTCAGATCTGACCCGGATTACCTCAGCCCCGGACGGACACCACCGGGAAAATCGTCTCTGACCCGGATTTCAGTTGGGCTGCATGCGCAGTTCGCGGGCGATCTTGCTCCACTTGGAGAGGTCGCTGGCGAGCAGGGCACGGAACTCGGACGGGGGGCCGGCCGCGGGTTCGCCGCCGTCGAAAGTGATGCGCTCGCGCACGTCGGGCAGGGCCATCATCTTCACCAGCTCGGCGTTGAGGCGGGCGACCAGCGGTGCGGGCATCCCGGCCGGGCCGAGTACGCCGAACCAGTTGTTGAACTCGAAGCCCGGAAGGCCTGACTCAGCCATCGTCGGCACCTCGGGCAACGTGGACGCGCGCTTCGCGCTGGTCACCGCGACCATGCGCAGGCGGCCGGCCTTGACCAGCCCCTGGGTGGTGATCTGCGCGCCGAACTGGAACTCGATCTGCCCGGCCGCCACATCGGCCGATGCGGGGCCGGCGCCCTTGTAAGGCACGTGCACCGCCTTGATGCCGGCCATCAGGTTGAGCAGTTCGCCGCAGACATGGCCGCCGCTGCCGATGCCTGCGCTGCCGTAGGACAACGGCTTCGCCTTCGCCATCTGCACCAGGTCCTTGACGGCGCGCACCGGCGAGTTAGCGCCCACTACCAGCACCAGCGGCGAAGTGGAGATCAGCGAGATCGGGGTGAAGTCGCGCAGCGTGTCGTACGGCACCTTCTGCAGCACCGCGTTCACGGTCAGCGCGGTGTAGGCCACGCCGAGCGTATAGCCGTCCGGGGCGGCGCGCATCAGCGTCTCGGCGGCGACGGTGCCACCCGCCCCGCTGCGGTTGTCGATCACGAATGTCTGACCGAGTGCATCGCCGAGCTTCTGCCCGGCGATGCGCGCCAGCGTGTCGGTACTGCCGCCGGGCTGTGCCGGCACCAGCAGGCGCACCGGACGCGACGGCCAGCCGGCCTGCGCCGATGCGTCGATGGAAGTCCCTGCTGCCGCCACCGCCAGCAGCGCGAGCAGGATGGCCTGCCTGTCCATCATCGCCTCCGTCAGAACGAGACCTTCAGGTTCGCTTTCTTCGCGACCACCGTCCAGCGCGCATCCTCCTCGCGCAGCCAGCTGCCGAACTCCGCCGGCGTGTTGCCGACGATCTCGGTCCCGAGCGCGAAGAAACGGTCGCGAACCTCGGCCAGGCCGAGCGCACGGACCAGTTCCTGGTTGACGCGCGCCGCCATCGCCGGCGCCACCTTAGCCGGCATCAGCACACCCTGCCACGATCCGGTGCTGAAGCCGGCAATGCCACTGGCCTCGACCATCGTCGGCATCTCGGGCCACTGCGGCACACGCTTCGGGCTGGTGACCGCGAGGATGCGCAGCTTGCCGGCCTTGCCCTGCGGCATCATCGACACCATGCTGTTGAAGACGAGGTCGGACTGGCCACCCATCACCTGGGTGATCGAATCGGTGCCGCCCTTGGTCGGGATCTCCACCCACTTGATGCCGAAGTGCTGCGAGAACAGCAGCCCGGCGAAATGCGTGGCACCGCCGAGGCTGGTGGCGAAGTTGAGCTTGCCCGGGTTGGCGCGTGCGTGCTTGACCAGGTCGGCGATCGACTGCACCGGCAACCCGGGGAACACGCCCAGCAGGTGCGGCGTGAACGACACGAGCGTGACCGGCGCGAAGTCGCGCGCGACCACGTAGGGTGCGTTCGGATGCACGATGCCGGTCATGATCAGGTTGCCGACGTCGGTCATCAGCATCGTATGGCCGTCCGGGTTGGAGCGGGCCACCAGCTCGGCGCCCAGCATGCCGGAGGCACCGGGACGATTGTCGACCAGCACCGGCTGGCCGATGGACTCGGTGAGCTTAGGCCCGATGATGCGGATCTGCGCATCCGACGTGCCGCCGGGCGGATACGGCACCACGACACGCAGCGGCCGCGACATCGGTGCGTCGGCGGCCAGTACACTGCCCGCAGCGCCGAATGCGACGCACAGGACGGCGATCCCGAATATGGTTTTTCTGGGTTCCATCTTCCCTCCTCCAGGGTTCTGCCGCGAGACTACCGCCGGCCATCCGGTGCGTCCAGCGAACGCGCAGGCCCATCCTGCAGATCGACCTCCCGCGATGCCCATGCCATCCTTCCGATTGCCCGCCGCCGCCCCCACTGCCCTGCTGCTGGCAGCCCTGCTCGTCCTGACCGCCTCGTTCGCCCCCGTCGCCATGGCCACCGAAGAACCGAAGTTCGAGACCGTCGAGCGCGAAGGCGCGTTCGAGCTGCGCCTGTACGCACCGATGATCGTCGCCGAGACCTGGGTCGAGGGATCGCTCGGCGAGGGTTCCAACGCCGGCTTCCGCCGTATCGCCGGCTACATCTTCGGCCGCAACCGCTCGCGCACCGCCGAGGGCAGCGAGAAGATCGCGATGACGGTGCCGGTAACCATGCAACCCGGCGCAGGGCAGAAGATCGCGATGACCGCACCGGTCACGACGGAAGCGGCGACCGATCCGCGCGCACCCGCCAGCGGCGGCAAGTGGCGCATGCACTTCGTGATGCCCGCGCAGTACACGATGGCGACGCTGCCGGTGCCGGAAGACCCGACGGTGTCGCTGCGCGAAGTGCCAGCCCAGCGCACAGCGGTGCGCACCTTCTCGGGTTTCGTCACCGAGGATCGGGTGCGCGAGGAGACCGCACTGCTGCTCGGCTGGATGAAGGGACGCGGCCTGCAGCCGTCCGCGCCGCCACAGCTCGCGCGCTATAACCCGCCGTGGTCGATCCCGTTCCTGCGCCGAAACGAGATCCTGGTCAGCTACTGACGGGGGCAGCGCTCGCAGGCGTCACGCAAGGGTCGATGACCGTACCATCGGTCATCGCAGCGTACACCCTGTCGTCACGGCCCCAGCCAGCAACCGATGCACACCGATGTCGCCCTCGCCGTCCTGTTCGGTGCGCTGCTGCACGCGACCTGGAACACGCTGGTCAAGGCCTCGGCCGACAAGCTGGCGCTGACCGTGCTGGTCTGCTGCGCCGCCGGGGCATGGTCGATCCCGGCGGTACTGCTGCTGCCGGCCCCGTCGCCGGAGAGCTGGCGCTTCCTCGCGCAGTCGGTGCTGATCCATCTGTTCTACTTCTCTTTCGTCGGCCTCGCCTATGCGCGGGTCGACCTGTCGGTCGCCTATCCGCTGATGCGCGGCCTGCCGCCGCTGGCCACGACCGCCCTGGCGATCGCCTGGCTGGGCGAAGCGGTGAGCCCGCTCGGGCTGGCCGGCATCGCCCTGGTCAGCGCAGGCGTGCTGGCGCTGCTGGCCGAGTCCTCGCGCAGCGGCGCGCTGGATCGCCGTGCGTTCGCGGTCGTGCTGGTCGTCGCCGCCACGGTCGTCGCCTACACGCTGAACGATGCACTCGGTGCCCGCGCATCGGGCCATGCCGGTGCCTATCTGGCCTGGCTGCTGCTGCTGATCGCACCCGGCATGCTCGCCATCGGCCTCGCCACCCGCGGGCCCGCGCTGCTCTGGTCGACCGCCCGCACGACCTGGAAGATCGCGCTGCTCGGCGGCGCCTGCACCGCGATCTCGTACGGCATCACCTTGTGGGCGATGAAGCACGCGCCGGTATCGCTCGTGGCCGCACTGCGCGAAGTGTCGGTCATCCTCGGCCTGCTGATCGCCGCACTGGTGCTGCGCGAGCGCTTCGGCTGGGTACGGATCGTTTCGGTGAGCGTGGTGTGCGCCGGCGTGGTGGCGATCAAGGCCGGCTAGCAGGACGCCGGCTCACTGCTCGACGCCATCCTCCCATATCGGACGGCGCCGCCGGCCCGCCACGACACACATCACGGCCAGCCCCGAAACGGCCAGCAGCGCCGCGGCAGGCAACGGCACCACCGGCTGGAACACGAGATTGTCGAAACCGGGACCCAGGATGGGCACCGATCCGGACAGGATGATCCAGTCGAGATCGCTCCAGAGCAGGCCCGAGAACGTCTCGGTGCCAGCGGACTCGAGGGATCGCTGCCCTCCCGCGGAGGACGCGATCAACTGCTCGCCGAACCCCGGGCTCGTGGCATCGCTCACATCGAGCGACCGAAGATCGAACCGGCCACCGGTGAAGCTGAAGCGGACCGCACTGACCGTCTCGCCCGCCAGCGGCCGGATGTCCAGGCTGAGGTAGGGCGTGATGAATGCGTTGAGACCAGGCGCCAGGATGTCGTAATGACCGGAGAGCCTTTGCATCAGGAACCCGTCCTCCAGATAGTCCGCGGAGGACAGGGAGGTCAGTGCGGCCGAATCGAAATCGACCGTGACCTGTTGCGCTCGGGCCTCGGCACCCGCCATCGAGCCGAGCAGCACGGCTGAAACAAAGAAGAGCCTCGCGAGCCTCGTACCGTTCATGGGCGCTCCTGGTAGACAGTCTGATGTCCCAGGGGCGCCCGCATGAACCATGCCCGTCAGTCGCGTACCTCGTTCTCCAGCACCTGCCCCGCCTGCCAGCGCCCGAGGTTCTCCCGGAACAGCTCGAACACCCGCCGGTCGTTGCCCGCGGCACTCGCTGCGTCGTGCGGCGACACGATCACGCTGGGCATGTCCCACAGCGGCGACTCGGGCGGCAGGGGCTCCGGATCGAACACGTCGAGATAGGCACCGGCCAGGCGGCCGGACGCGAGCGCATCGATCATCGCCGGCTGGTCGACGACTTCGCCGCGGCCGATGTTGACCAGGTGCGCGCCGGCCGGCAGCAATGAAAGAGCACCCGCATCGATGATGCCGCGGGTTTCCGGCGTCAGCGGACAGGCGATCACCAGCCAGTCGGCGCGCGGCAGCAGCGAGGCCAGCGCGGACGGCGGATGCGTCTCGTGCGCCGGATCGCCCTCGCGCGCAGCGCTGCGGCGGACCACCACCACATGGAGGCCGATCGCGCGCGCCACCGTGGCGATGTGGCCGCCGATCGCGCCTGCGCCCAGCAGCAGCATCGTCTGTCCGCGCAGGTCCGGCGGCGCCTCGGCACGCGTGCGCTTGCGCCAGCGTCGCTCGCGCTGCAACTGCATCCACCCCGGCAGGCCGCGCGACAGGGCGAGCAGCCCGGCCAGCGCGGAATTGGCCACCGCCTCGGCATTGGTGCCCGAGGACGTCGACAGGCGCACGCCGCGCTGCATCAGCTCGGTGAAGATCGGCGCATCGACGCCGGCATTGAACACATGCAGCCACTTGAGCCCTGCCGCCTTGCGCAGCGTGGAATAGAAGGAGCGCGACCATCCGGGATGGATGTCTCCGGAGAACAGCGCAGCGTCGATGCGCGCGGTGTCCTCGGCGCCGACGCGGGCGTCCGCGTCCTCGGGCAGCAGCACGAGCTCGAGCGCGATGCCATGGCCGGCCGCAAACGTGCGCAGTTCGGCGCCGAACTCGCGTTCGAAAGGTGTCGATACCAGCAGCGTCGGCATCGGGGCGGGCCTCAGCGATCGAGCCACGGCCGCGCCGCCGCGTAGCCCTGCTCGAAGGATTCGATCGCCGGCAGCCGGGTCAGCGTCAGCCCGATCTCGTCCAGCCCCTTCAGCATGCGTTCGCGACGCAGCGGATCGAGCGCGAACCGTCGTACCTTGCCGTCGCCGGCCGCCACGGTCTGCGCCTGCAGGTCGGCGGTGATCGTCGCGCCCGGGTTGGCATCGAGAAAGGCCCGCAGCTCGATGCACTCGGCCTCGGGCAGCACCACCGGCAGCACGCCGTTCTGCAGCGCATTGCCGAAGAAGATGTCGCCGAACGAGGGCGCGATCACGCAGCGGAAGCCGGAGTCGAGCAGCACGTACACCGCGCTCTCGCGCGACGAGCCGCAGCCGAAGTTGGCGCCGGCGACCAGGATCTTCGCGTCCTGGTAGACCTCTTCGTTCAGCACGAAGCTGTCGCGCAGGCGGCCGTCCTCGTCATGGCGCAGGTCGTGGAACAGGTAGGTCCCGTAGCGCTCGTCGCGCGGCTTTCGCAGGAAGCGCGCCGGGATCAGCATGTCTGTGTTGACGTTGGTGATGTCCAGCGGCGCGGCGACCGCGGTGAAGGTGGTGAACGGTTGCATCGTGTCTCTCCTCAGCCTGCAGCCAGCAGCCGGCGCACGTCGGTCAGGGTACCGGTGACCGCGGCGGCGGCGGCCATCGCGGGGCTCACCAGGTGGGTACGCGCGCCGCGTCCCTGGCGTCCCTCGAAGTTGCGGTTCGAGGTCGACGCGGAACGCTCGCCCGGCTTGAGCAGGTCGCCGTTGGTGCCGACGCACATCGAGCAGCCAGACGCACGCCATTCGATGCCCGCCTCGATGAACACCCGGTCGAGTCCCTCGGCCTCGGCCTCGCGCTTGATCTGCGTCGACCCGGGCGACACGAACGCCGGGATCTTCGCCTTGCGTCCGCGCACCACCGCGGCCGCGGCGCGGATGTCGTCGAGCCGGCTGTTGGTGCACGAGCCGATGAACACGCGGTCGACCGGCAGGCCATCCATCGCCTGCCCGGGCTGCAGTCCCATGTAGGCCAGCGCGGATTCGACCGCGCGCCGCGCATCGCCAGACAGCGCCGCCGGGTCGGGCACGCGGCCGGTGATCGGCAGGCCCTGTCCGGGGCTGGTGCCCCAGGTCACCATCGGCACCAGCGCACCGGCGTCGACCCGCACCTCGCGGTCGAAGGTCGCGCCCTCGTCGGTCTTCAGCGTGCGCCAGTAGGCAACCGCCGCGTCCCAGTGCTGATGCTTCGGCGCGAACGGACGGCCGTGCAGGTAGTTGAACGTCGTGTCGTCGGCGCTGATCATGCCGGCGCGTGCGCCCGCCTCGATCGACATGTTGCACACGGTCAGCCGGTTCTCCATCGACATCGAGCGGATGGTGCTGCCGGCGTACTCGATCACATGCCCGGTGGCACCGGCCGCGCCGATCTGCGCGATCACCGCGAGGATCACGTCCTTGCCGGACAGGCCGGGTGCCAGCGTGCCATCGATCGTGATGCGCAGCAGCTTCGGCTTGCGCTGCCACAGGCACTGCGTGGCCAGCACCTGCTTGACCTGCGAGGCGCCCATGCCGAACGCGAACGCGCCGAACGCGCCGTGCGTCGAAGTGTGCGAATCGCCGCAGGTGATCACCATGCCGGGATGGGTCAGGCCCAGTTCGGGCCCGATCACATGCACGATGCCCTGGCGCGGATCGTCGATGCCGGCGTAATCGATGCCGCCCCAGGCCGCGTTCTGCTCGAGCAGGTCGATCAGCCCGCGGACCTCGGGGTCGGTGATGCCGGCGATGCCGGCTTCGCGCCCCAGCGTCGGCACGTAGTGGTCGGCCACCGCGAAGTGCTGCTTCGGGCGGCGCACCGTGCGCCCTTCCTTGCGCAGCGCGGCAAAGGCCAGGAATGCGCCCTCGTGCAGGAAGTTCTGGTCGACATGCAGCAGCGCATCGTCGGCGCTGCCCTGTTCGATCACATGCGCATTCCAGATCTTCTCGAACAGCGTCGAGGGCTGGTTGGAGGCGGGTTCGGCTGGCATCGGGGACGCTCGCGTCAGGAGGCAGGAAGCCGCGATTCTCGCCGAATTCGCGGATGCGGCAGTGCACACGGCCCGCCGGCACGCTGCCGGGCCGCGGCCGCGGGTGGTCGCCGGTGGGATAACCGGCGGTTAGAATGACGGTCATGAACCCAGCCATCCGCGCCCTCATCGCCCCGCGCTCGATCGCCATCCTCGGTGCATCGAACGACCTGCAGAAACTCAACGGCCGCACGCTGAAATTCCTGGTCGACAAGGGCTATGGCGGAAGCATCTACCCGGTCAACCCGAAGTACGACCATATCGCCCACCCGGGCGGCGACCTGCGCTGCTACCCGACGGTCGGCGACATCCCCGGACCGGTCGACATGGCGATCATCACCGTGCCGGCGCGCTTCGTGATCGAGCAGGTGCGGGCACTCGGGAAGAAGGGCGTGCCAGCCGCGATCATCTACAGCTCCGGCTTCGGCGAGATGGGCGAGAAGGGCCATGCGCTCGAGGACGAACTGGTCGCGGTCGCGCGCGAGGGCAACGTGCGACTGTGCGGGCCGAACTGCCTGGGCCTGGTCAACTCGTTCGACAAGGTGATCGCGACCTTCAGCCAGTACGGCAGCGGCGACGTGTTGGAAGGGCCGGTCGGCTTCGTCACGCAGTCGGGCGCGTTCGGCTCGGCGATCGCGACGCTGGCGCGCCGGCGCCACCTCGGCCTCGGCTACTTCGTCAACACCGGCAACGAATGCGATGCGACCCTGGTCGAGATCATGGACGAGGTGCTGGCCGACCCGCGCATCCGCGTCGGCTGCGGCTACATCGAGGGTTTCAAGGACGGTGGCGGCCTGCTGTCGCTGGCCGAGCGTGCACTGGAAGCCGGCAAACCGATCGTGGTGACCAAGGTCGGCCGCAGTCAGGCCGGCGCACGCGCCGCCGCCTCGCACACCGGCTCGCTCGCCGGCGAAGACCGAGTGTTCGACGGGCTGGCCCGGCAGTTCGGCATCATCCGCGCACGAAACGAAGAGCACATGCTCGACATGGTCGACGTGCTCGCGCATTGCAACCTGCCCGAGGGCAGCGGCATCGGGCTGGTCACCCAGTCTGGCGGTGCCGGCGTACTGATCGCCGACCGCGCCGAGGAACTCGGCCTGTCGCTGCCGACGCTGTCCGACGAGACGCAGGCGAAGCTGCGCGAGGTGCTGCCCGCGTTCGGTTCCGGCGCCAACCCGGTCGATGTCACCGCGCAGTTCATCGCGGAGCCGGAGATCCTGCTGAACGGGCTGCGCCTGACCCTGGCCGATCCGTCGGTGCATGTGGGCATCGTCTGGATCCTTTCGATGGATCCCTATGCGCAGATGCTGGTCGACCTGTTCTGCACGGTGAAGGCGGAGACCGACAAGCCGTTCGTGCTGTGCTGGGTGGCTGCGTCCGACCAGGCCCTGAAGCTGTGCCGCGAGGCCGGCATCCCGGTGCTGCGCGGGGCCGAGCCGGCAGTCGATGCGGTGGCCGGGCTGATCGGCTATGCGCAGGCGCGGCGCGCCTGGCTCGCCGATCGCGCGGCGCGCGCCGCGGTGACGCTGCCGGCACTGTCGCTGCCCGCACCGGGCGTGGTCGGCACGATCGAGGCGACACGGCTGCTCGAGGCCTGCGGCGTGTCGTCGGCACCGATCGCACTGGCGCAGGATGCAACGGCTGCGGCCAGCGCAGCCGCGACGCTTGGCTGGCCGGTGGCGGTGAAGATCGAATCGCCCGACATCCTGCACAAGACCGAGGCCGACGGCGTGAAGCTGGGCCTGGGCGATACCGAGGCGGTACGCGCCGCCGCAGCCCTGGTGCTGGCGGCCGCGAAAGCCTACGACCCGCAGGCCCGCATCGACGGCGTCGTGGTGCAGAAGATGGCCGGCGGCCATGTCGAGTTCGTGATCGGCCTGAAAAACGACCCGTCGTTCGGCCCGGTGCTGATGGCCGGCCTGGGCGGCATCCTGGTCGAGGTGATGAAGGATGTCGCGTTCCGCCGCTGCCCGGTGACGCCATTCGAGGCCGGTGCGATGCTCGACGAACTGCGCGGCCGGGCGATCCTGTCCGGGGCGCGTGGCAAGCCGCCGGTCGACCGCGCGGCGCTGGTCGAGCTGCTGTGCGCGGTATCGCGCTTCGGCGCCGCTGCCGGAGACCGGCTGGAGGAGCTCGACCTCAACCCGGTGCTGCTGTCGACCGATGCTGCGGTGGCGGTCGACTGCGTGATGGTGTTTCGCTGAGCGCCGCCCGGCTCGGCAGGACGATCTACGCCGGCACGCTGGCGCTGCTGTTCGCGATCGCCACCGCGCTGGTGGTGCTGATCGCCTACATGGTCGCGGAGCTGTACCTGTACGCGAAGGGCTGGATGGTCGTGCTGCCCGACGGGCGCGAACTCGCGCACGTACGGATGCGCAACCTGCTGCTGCTGATCGGCGTACCGGTGATGGCCATCCTCGGCTTCATCGTGGGCTGGCTCGCGCACGGCCCCGGCCACTCCGGGCCCGGCCCCGGGTCCTGAAGCCTCGCACACCGCGCCGACCCCACTGCAGCAACCGCCTTCTCGCTACACTCACGGCTTCCCTGAGCGAGCCCATCGGGTCCATCGAGCATGATCCCCCACTGCCTTGGCATCGACCATGCCGTGATCAACACCGCCGGGCGCATCGACGATGCGCTGGATCAGTTTGCCCGGCTGGGCTTCCGGCTCACCCCGCGCGGCTTCCACAGCACCGGCTCGGTGAACCACCTGATGATGCTCGGGCCCGACTACCTGGAACTGATCGGCGTACCGCCGGAGAACGCAGCGCTGCGCCCGGAGCTGGCCGGCAGCCCGCGCGGACTCAATGCGATCGCCTTCGCCACCGACAGCGCCGCCGGCGCTCACACCGCGCTGGCGCAGGCGAAGTTCATGCCGCAGCCGCTGAAGTCGCTGTCGCGACCGGTCGCCATCGACGATACGGTGCAGGATGCGCGCTTCGCGCTGGTCGCCCTGCCGCCGGAGACGGTTGACTGGGGACGGCTGTTCGTCTGCGAACACCTGACCCGAGAGCTGGTCTGGCGCGACGGCCTGCGCAACCATCCGAACAGCGCGCGCGAGATCACCCGCATCACCGTCGTGGTGCCCGATCCGTTCACCGAGGCGAGCCGGCTGGCGCCGCTGTTCGCCGAATCGTCGATGCGGCCGGAAACGGAGCGCGCCGAACTCTCGCTCGGCCATCTTCGCGTCGACCTGATCACCGCCGGCCTGCTTCAGCACCGCCTCGGCGAATCGGCCTGCGACGGCGAAGGGCGCGCTTCGTACATGGCGGCGATCGAACTGCGCTGCACCAGCCTGGACGCGGTGCGCACCGTACTGCGCGCGCTTCCGGCACGCGGCGTGCATGACCAGGGCTCGCGCGTGATCGTCGCGGCCAGCCTCGCCTGCAACACCACGATCGAATTCATCGAATAGAGCAACACCGAACCGCCGGAGTTACCCCATGCAACACCCGTACAACCTCGGCGCGCTGATCGACCCCGCGCTGGTCGCCGCCGGCGACGCGCGCATCGCACTGATCGAACCCGCCACCACGCCGGTGCGCGAATGGAGTTACGCCCGCCTTGACGCTTACTTCGACAGCGTCGCGCGCGGCCTGCTCAAGCGCGCGCCCTCGCTCGGGCTGGAACGCGGCGACCGCATCGCGATCGTCGCTGCCAACTCGGCCGAGTTCATGGCCGCCGCGTTCGGCGCGATGCGCGCCGGCTTCGTCTGCGTACCGGTCAACTACAAGTTCCCGCAGGAGACCATCGACTACATCGCGGCCAACTGCGGCGCGAAGCTGGTGTTCTGCGATGCCGCGCGCCGCGCGCAGGTGCCAGCCGGCCTGCCGGTGATCGAGTTCGGCGCGCCCGGGCCTGATGGATTCGACGCACTGCTCGACCCGGGTCCGTTCACCGCCGTCGAGCCGACCGTAGTCGACGGCGTGCGCGAACCGGCGATCTTCCTCTACACCTCCGGTTCGACCGGCCGCCCCAAGGGCGTGGTGCTGTCGCATGCCAGCCACCTGTGGGTCACAGGAAAGCGCACCGAAGGCCAGGACTACTCGAAGCACCGCCTGCTGGTGGCCGCACCGCTCTACCACATGAACGGGCTGGCGATGGCCCAGCTGTCGATGCGTGCCGGCGCGACGCTCGTGCTGCTGCCGCAGTTCGACACCCTGGCCTACATCGCCGCAATCGAGAAGTACCGCTGCACCTGGCTCACTGCGGTGCCGCCGATGCTGGCGATGATGCTGCAGGAAGGCGATGCGATGGCACGCACCGACCTGTCGACGGTGAAGTTCATCCGCATGGGCTCGGCACCGGTGAGCGAGGCGCTGATGACGCGCATCCATGAAGCGATCCCGCAGGCCGTGGTGGCGAACGGCTACGGCACCACCGAAGCGGCGATGGTGGTGTTCGGCCCGCATCCGAAGGGACTGCCGCAGCCGGAGATGTCAGTCGGCTATCCGCACCCCGCGGTCGAGCTACGACTGGTGGATGGCGACGCCCTCGACGCCGCCGAGGGCGTGCTGCAGATGAAGAGCCCGGCCATGCTCAACGGCTACCACGGGCTGCCCGAGGCCACGCGCAAGGCGATCACCGACGACGGCTTCTACATCACCGGCGACATCTTCCGTCGCGATGCCGACGGCTTCCACTACTTCGTCGGCCGCGCCGACGACATGTTCGTGTGCGGCGGCGAGAACATCTACCCCGGGCAGGTCGAGAAGCTGCTTGAGCGCCACACCGCGGTCGAACAGGCCTGCTGCATCCCGGTCGAGGACGAGATCAAGGGCATGAAGCCGGTCGCCTTCGTGGTGCTGAAGTCCGGGCAGTCGGCGACCGAAGACGAACTCAAGCGCCACTGCCTGCAGCATGCGCCGGCCTACATGCATCCGCGCCGGGTGTGGATCGTCGAGGCGTTCCCGCTGGCGGGCACGAACAAGATCGACCGGAAGGTGGTGACGGCGATGGCGATGGCGGAGTTGGCGGGGGCTGGGACGGTGGGGTAAGCCATCCCGCCCGCGTTCCGCCTGCAAATCGACGCTACCTGCTTGAACTTCCCCGCGTCGGCAGGGGGCGACCGCCCCCTGCACCCCAAAAAGGTACTAAGCCTCCGAAGCCCCCAAGCGACTACGTCGCCGCGTCACCACGCCCAGCAACGCCAGGCCTCCCGCCAGTAGCGCAACGCTTCCAGGCACCGGCAGCGCAGCGACGGTTACGTCGCCGCAATTCGGCAATTCAGAGCCTTGAGTTTTGTATCGCTCCATCGATGAAGAGGGCAACGCCTGCAAAGAACTCGAGCCGATGTCGTCCACGCGATTGTCGGGCACTCAATTCGGGGGCTCACATGGCCGCCGACGAGGCTACGCTGAGGGAGACCACGCAGGTCGCCATCAGCACGATCCGCAATGGCAGAACCATGGACCCGGATGTCCTCCCCAGTCGAACTGCCCGTCACCCTCTGGCCGCGGGTGCGCGATGCAGCAGCGTCTGTGAACTCCACGCCAAGGTCGAACGGGGTAGATGCGGCACTCTTGCAACGTGCCATCACTTTGCATATTGTGATTGCAACGCAGGCACTGCAAAGAGGACGCCATCATGGCCACTGTCACGATCCGCAACCTCTCCGAGGAGGCGCATCGCGCCCTGAAGGTCCGCGCCGCCCAGCACAACCGCAGCGCGGAAGCGGAAATGCGCGCCATCCTCGAGGCCGCTGTGCGGCCGGCGGGCAGGCTGCGGCTGGGCACCGCCCTGGCTGAGATTGGACAGAAGCACGGTGTCACCAGATCCGATGTCAAGGCCCTTGAGCAGGTCCGTGACACGCGTCCCGCCGAGCCGATGAATTTCGAATGATTCTGCTCGACACCAACGTGGTCTCGGAGGCGATGACGCGCGACACGAGTGCATTCAAGGCCGCCGGACTTGCGGCAGCCGTCAAAAGTCATGAAAATCCAACATGCCATGTTCGATTTTCATGACTTTCCGTGATCACTCCGCCGTCTGCAGTCGCACGCCCGGCGCTGCTTTCCCGCATCCGCGAAGCGCTCGGCCGATCGAGGGCAGTCGTCCTGACAGGCTCCAGGCAGTCCGGAAAGACCACCCTTGCCCGGCAGCTGGTCGCCGCCGGATCGCCGTTGTACTTCGACGCGGAGGATCCGCGCGATGCGCTGCGCCTGGCCCAGCCATTCGATGCGCTCGCACGCCCCGAGGGGCTGGTCGTGATCGACGAGGTACAGCGCTTGCCCGAGCTGTTTCCCGTGCTCCGGGTCCTCATCGACCGATCCGATCGCCCCGGCCAGTTCCTGCTGCTGGGCAGTGCGTCGCCGACACTCGCGAAGCGTGCCGACGAATCGCTGCTCGGGCGCGTCGAGCGCATCGAGGTCGGCGGGTTCGACCTGATGGAAGCCGAAGTGTCCGGCCACGGCGGCGCCGATCGGCTCTGGCTGCGCGGTGGCTATCCCCGGTCGTTCCTCGCTGCGTCGGATGACGACAGCCTCGCCTGGCGACTCGGAGCGATCACCAGCCATGTCGAGTTCGACCTGCCGCAGTTCGGCATCAACGTGGCCGCACCGGCGATGCTGCGCTTCTGGCGGATGCTCGCGCACGTGCACGGACAGGTGTGGAACGCGGCTGATCCTGCCCGTTCGCTCGGCGTGTCCGAACCCACCGTGCGCCGCTATCTCGACACGCTGACCCAGACGATGATGGTCAGGCAGTTGCAGCCATGGCACGAGAACCTCGGCAAGCGGCAGGTACGTGCGCCGAAGGTGTACTTCCGCGACTCGGGACTGCTGCACGCATTGATGGACGTCCCCACCATCGGGCAGTTGATGGCGCACCCGCGCTGCGGCGCAAGTTGGGAAGGATTCGCCCTCGAGCAGGTTCTGCGGCTGTCCCGGCCGGACGAGGCGTGGTTCTGGGCCGCCCATCAAGGGCCAGAGCTCGACCTGCTCCTGGTGCGCGGCCAGCGCCGCGTCGGCGTCGAGTTCAAGCGTTCGCATACGCCGCAGGTCACACGCTCGATGCGCACCGCGGCCGAGTTGCTGCAACTCGACGCGCTGTATGTCGTATATCCAGGCCGCCACCGCTTTGCACTGGACACCGGAATCGAGGCCGTGCCCCTGGAAGCGCTGTATCGCGACGCCTCGCCGGCATCGCCCGGCGCCTGACCCGCAGGCGGGTCGTGCAAGCTTCGGGCACCAAAGCCGACCGATTTGGCTATAATCCGCGACTGCCTTCCGGAATCCCCGGTCTGCGAATGCGTGAAACGATGGCCAGGTAGCTCAGTCGGTAGAGCAGCGGATTGAAAATCCGCGTGTCGGCAGTTCGATTCTGCCCCTGGCCACCACCTACGCAATCTGGCGGGAGCGGAGCCGACCGCCTGTCGACGCTTCGATGCTGGCATCATGGGGCTCACTGAAAGGGAGCATGCCATGAGCACCATCAGAGCCTGGGCCAGCCTGTCCGCCGGCGCACTGCTGCAGCGGCACGATTACGATCCGGGCCCGCTCGGCGCGGAAGACGTTGAGATCGCGGTGGAGTACTGCGGCCTCTGCCATTCCGACCTGTCCATGATCGAGAACGCCTGGGGCATGTCGGCGTGGCCGCTGGTGCCCGGCCATGAAGTCGTTGGCCGCGTGGTGGCGCTGGGTAGCCAGGCGAAGGGCCTGCGCGTCGGCCAGGCTGTCGGCGTCGGCTGGACCGCCGCCAGTTGCATGCACTGCACCTGCTGCCTGGGCGGCGACCACAACCTGTGTGCCACCGCCCAGCCCACCATCGTCGGCCACCATGGTGGGTTCGCCGATCGGGTCCGCAGCCACTGGGCCTGGGCGGTGCCGCTGCCCGAGGGTGTACGGCCCGAGGTGGCTGGCCCGCTGCTGTGCGGCGGCATCACCGTATTCAACCCGCTGCTCGAGTACCGGGTGCTGCCGACCAGCCGCGTCGGCGTCGTGGGCATCGGCGGGCTGGGCCACATGGCACTGCGCTTCGCCAGGGCCTGGGGCTGCGAGGTGACCGCCTTCACTTCCAGCCCGGACAAGGCTGCAGAGGCACTCAGTCTGGGCGCGCACCGTGTGGTGTCCAGCCGCGACAGCGACGCAATCGCCGCCATCGCCGGCCAGCTCGACCTGATCATCGTCACCGCGAACGCGCCGCTCGACTGGGACGGTCTGATTGCGGCGCTCGGCCCGAAGGGGCGGCTGCACATCGTGGGGGCGGTGCTGGAGCCGATCCCGGTTCAGGCGTTCCCACTGATACTGGGCCAGAAGGAAGTCTCCGGGTCGCCCACCGGCTCGCCGACCGCGATCGCGCGCATGCTCGACTTCTGCGCTCGGCACTCGATCGAGCCGATGGTGGAGATGTTCCCGATGTCACGGGTGAACGAAGCGCTGGACCGCCTGCGCGAAGGCAAGGTGCGCTACCGCGCCGTGCTGAAGAACGATTTCGCCAACTGACAGCGCCCCTCCCGCCATGACTGAACCTTTCCGCGTCATGACCTCGGGCGCCTTCACCGCCGCTCACCTGCGGCTGCTGCCCGCCGTCGAACGCCTCACCGGTCTGAAGCTTGTGACCCTCACGACCTCGATCGGCTCGGGCGATACGTCGATCCCCAACCGCCTGAAGCGCGGTGAGGTGGCCGATCTCGTGATCTGCGACGACAGCATCGTGCAGGGTTTCATCCAGGAAGGCCTGGCACGGGCCGAAGGCGCGGCACCACTCGCGCGTTCCTGCGTCGGGCTGGCGGTGCGTGCCGGAGCGCCAGCGCCGGACATCGGCACGCCGGATACGATGCGCGCCACCCTGCTGCGCGCGACCTCCATCGGCTACTCGGCCAGCGTCAGCGGTCGCTACGTGACCACCGAGCTGTTCAAGCGGCTGGGCATCCATGACGAGGTGATGCCCAAGTGCCTGTTCATCGGCAACGGCCAGCGCGTGGGTACCTTCATCGCGAACGGCGAGGTCGAGCTCGGCTTCCAGCAGGTGAGCGAACTGATGCCGATCGAAGGCATCGCGCACATCACGCCGCTGCCCGACGAACTGCAGAAATTCACGATCTACAGCGCGGCGGTACCGGCGAGCGCAGTGCATGCGGAGGCCGCCGTCCGGGCCATCCGCTTCCTGTCGTCGCCGGAAGCGTCCGCCGACATACGGGCCACCGGCCTGGAACCTGCAACCCGCTGAGCCGCGGGAGGAGACCTTCGATGGCCGACGCGCCGCTGCATACCCTGAGCATCGACCAGGGCGTTGCCCTGCTGACCCTGAACCGTCCACAGTCGCACAACGCGCTGAACCGGGCGCTGCGCCACGAGCTGATGGATCTGTTCCCGAGACTCGACTGCGACCCGGCCGTGAAAGTGCTGGTGATCACCGGCGCCGGCGACAAGGCGTTCTGCACCGGCGCTGATCTGAAGGAACGCGGCGCCGGCACCACCGCGGACATGATCGACGAGCGCCGGCATGTGATGTCGAAATGGACCAATGCCCTGGCCAGCGTGGGCAAGCCGGTGATCGCCGCGATCAACGGCTACTGCATGGGCGGCGGCTTCGAGCTGGTGCTCCAGTGCGACATCTCGATCGCCTCCGAGACCGCGATCTTCGCGCTGCCTGAAGTCACGCACGGTTTCTTCCCCGGAGGCGGTGCCTGCCAGCGCCTGCCGCGGCTCATCGGCTACCAGATGGCGCGCGAGCTGGTGCTGACCGGACGGCGCTGGGATGCGGCCGAGGCGAAGTCGCTCGGGATGGTGAACCGCGTGGTGCCGCAGGACAGGGTCGTCGCCGAAGCAATGGAGATGGCCCTGCGCATCGCCACCTTCCCGGCGACCGGCGTCGCCCAGGCCAAGCGCGCGCTGAACCATTCGATGGAAGCCGGCCTCGCCGCAGGCCTTCGCTTCGACACCGAGGCCTGGGTCGCCTGCATGCACTCGGACGAGTGGAAGCAGAAGCTCGAGGGCTTCGCGCGCAACGAACGCAAGGCCTGAGCATGGCATCCGCACGCCGTCTTTCCGCGGGCGCCGGCCCGGCCCTCGCCCTGGCGGCGATCCTGACCACCGCCAGCGCCGCAGCCGTCGCGCAAGGACGCCCGCTGCGCCTGATCGTGCCGTTCCCGCCCGGCCCGGGCGTGGACCTGATCGCGCGCACGGTATCCGAACAGCTGTCGACGACCATCGGACGCACGGTAGTCGTCGACAACCGCCCGGGCGCGGGCTCGGTGATCGGCGTGGACATCGCGGCGAAGTCTCCACCCGACGGCAACACCCTGCTGTTCACCAACCTCGCCTACGCGATCAATGCCGCGATGGTGGCAAATCTGCCCTACGACCCGCTGCGCGACCTGTCGCCGGTGACCGTGGTGGCGACGCAGCCGCACCTGCTGGTGGTCAACCCGTCGCTGCCGGTGAAGACGGTGC
This sequence comes from Betaproteobacteria bacterium, assembly GCA_947458265.1. Taxonomy (GTDB): domain Bacteria; phylum Pseudomonadota; class Gammaproteobacteria; order Burkholderiales; family CAIKXV01; genus CAIKXV01. Next base: position 263,617 of record CANGYF010000003.1, on the reverse strand, counting down.
GCGACCTGGCGGCACTGGCCAAGGGCAGGCCGGGCGAGATCACCTATGCGTCCGCCGGCGTTGGCACCGGTCCGCAACTGGTCGCCGAGATGTTCTCCAGCGCGGTCGGCGTGCGCATGAACCATGTGCCGTACAAGGGTGCCAACCCGGCACTGACCGACGTGGTCGGCGGCCATGCGCAGGTGATGTTCGCGACGCTGGTGTCCTCGCTGCCGCAGGTGCAGACCGGCCGCCTGCGCGCAGTGGCAGTCACTTCCGCGAAGCGGTCGCGCCATCTGCCGGAGGTGCCGACGATGATCGAGTCCGGCCTGCCCGGCTTCGAGGCGGTGGGCTGGTACATGGTGATGGCACCCGCGCGCACGCCGGCGCCGGTGCTGTCCCGTCTGCAGGTGGCGCTGGCCGAGGCGCTTGCGCAGCCGGCGGTGCGCGAGCGGCTGACCGGCGACGGTGCCGAGGTGGTCGCCAGCCGTCCCGAGGAAGCGAAGCGCTTCCTCGCGGCAGAGATCGAGCGCTGGGGCACGGTCGTCAAGGCCGCCGGACTGCGCCGGGAATGAGCATGGCGGCTCCGCCAGCCGGTGCTGGCCGTCCAGCGGCGAAGGGGCCGGTGCTCGCCGGCATCCGCGTGGTCGACATGACCGAAGGCGTCGCCGGCCCGTATGCCTCGACGCTGCTCGGCGACATGGGCGCCGACGTGGTGAAGATCGAGCGTCGCGAAGGCGACTGGCAGCGCAGCTCCGGGCGCGGCGAACCCGGACGCGTCGGCAACGCGCAGTTCATCGCACTCAACCGCAACAAGCGCGACATCGGCGTCGACCTCGACACGCCAGGTGGACGCGCGATCGTCGAGCGCCTGGTGTCCAAGGCCGACGTGGTGGTGTCGAACTATCGCGCCGGCGTGATGGCGAAGCTGGGCTTCGGCCATGCACGCTGCGAGGAACTGCGTCCCGGCATCATCTACTGCACGATCTCCGGCTTCGGGCAGCAGGGCGAGTACTCGCGCCTGCCGGCAAGCGACACCATCCTGCAGGCGATGAGCGGCGTGATGAGCGTGGTCGGTGAACCGGACGGCGCGCCCTTGCGCGTCGGCTTCCCGCTGATCGACATGACCGCGGCCAACCAGGCGGTGCAAGGCGTGCTGCTCGCGCTCTACGGCCGGCTCACAGGCCAGGGCGGCGCGAACATCGACGTGAGCCTGATGGCTGCGGCCGCCTCCCTGATGTGCGGCAGCTTCACCGAGAACATGGCCACCAGCCAGCTGCCGCCGCGCCAGGGCAACCAGAACAGCCTGCTCGCCCCGGCGGGCGCGTTCGAGGTCGCGGCCGGCCGCTTCATCACCATCGCCGTGCTGCGCGACTCGCACTGGCACAAGTTCTGCGCGGCGCTGGCGCTCGATGGGCTGGCCGACGACGAGCGCTTCGCGACCAACGCAGCGCGCGTGAAGAACCGCGACGCGCTCGACCGGATCATCGTGCCGCAGCTGCGCGCCGGCACCTCGGAGTACTGGATGGAGCGGCTGCGCGCGGCCGACATCCTGTGCGGGCCGATCAACACCGTGGCAGACGTGCTCGCCGACCCGGCGCTAGCGGCCTGCCTGCCGCTGATCGACACCGGACTCGAGCAGCCAGCGCGTGCGATGGGCTCGCCACTGAGGATCGACGGCGGCTTCTTCGACGCGCGGCGTCCGCCGCCCGCCAAGGCGGAACACACCCGCGAAGTTCTCGTCGAAGCCGGTTACAGTGCAGCCGAGATCGAAGCGCTGCTGGCCGAAGGCTGCGCGTTCGAAGAACACCCACCAAGGTAGCGACCCTATGCAGCGAACCCGAACCATTTCCGACGCCTACCTCGGGCTGCAGAAACAACTGCACGAGAACCCTGACTACGGCATCGCCTCGCTGTCGTTCGCGCCGATCGTCGCCGACGTGATACGGCAGACCGGCGCATCGACGATCTCGGACTACGGCGCCGGCAAGCAGAACCTGCTCAAGGGGCTGCAGCAGGCCGGCATCCAGCCTGCGGCCTACTATCCCTACGACCCGGTGTTCCCGGAATACGGCGAACCGAAGCCGGCCGACCTGGTCTGCTGCATCGACGTGCTGGAACACATCGAACCCGCACTGGTCGGCAACGTGATATCGGAGCTGGCATCGATCACGCCGAAGTTCGGCTTCTTCAGCGTGCACATGGGTCCGGCGGCCAAGGTGCTCGCCGACGGGCGCAATGCGCACCTGATCCAGCGGCCGAGTTCCTGGTGGCTGAAGCTGCTCACCGACGAGTTCGAGATCCTGCACCTGCAGGCGCACCAGATGATGGGGCCGGGGTTCTGGGTGCTGGTGGCACCGCGCGCCTAGCAGACGCTCGCACATCCCCCCACTACACCCCGATCCACCCCGATCCGCCCCGAATTCGTTACCCTACGCCCTCGGAAATTCAGGGGGATACCCGGACATGGTCGATGTGCTCGTGATCGGCGGCGGCAACGCTGCCCTGTGCGCCGCCTTGATGGCGCGCGAAGCCGGTGCCAGCGTGCTCCTGCTCGAGGCCTCGCCGAAGGAATGGCGCGGCGGCAACTCGATCCACACCCGTAACCTGCGCTGCATGCACGACGAGCCGCAGGACGTGCTGACCGAGGCCTACCCTGAAGAGGAATACTGGCAGGACCTGCTGAAGGTCACCGGCGGCATCACCGACGAGAAACTCGCCCGGCTGGCGATCCGCCATTCGTCGACCTGCCGCCCGTGGATGATCAAGCACGGCGTGCGCTTCCAGAATTCGCTGTCCGGCACCCTGCACCTGTCGCGCACCAACGCGTTCTTCCTCGGGGGCGGCAAGGCGCTGGTCAATGCCTACTTCCGCAGCGCAGAGAATCTGGGCGTGGAGATCCGCTACGACACGCCGGTCGACCGGCTGGAACTGGTCAATGGCGAGTTCCGCGCCGCCTATGTGGGCAACGAACGCATCGAGGCGAAGGCCTGCGTGATTTCCAATGGCGGCTTCGAATCGAACCGCGAATGGCTGCGCGAGGCCTGGGGACAGCACGAGGGCGAGTGGGTGGCGGACAACTTCATCATCCGCGGTACCCGCTTCAACACCGGCGTGCTGCTCAAGCAGATGCTCGAGGCGGGCGCGGACAAGATCGGCGACCCGGCGCAGTGCCATGCAGTGGCGATCGATGCGCGCGCGCCGCTGTATGACGGTGGCATCTGCACCCGGGTCGACTGCGTGTCGCTGGGCATCGTCGTCAATCGCGATGGCCGGCGCTTCTACGACGAAGGCGAAGACTTCTGGCCCAAGCGCTATGCCATCTGGGGCCGGCTGGTCGCCTTCCAGCCGAACCAGATCGCCTATTCGATCATCGATGCCAAGGCAGTCGGCCGGTTCATGCCGCCAGTGTTCCCCGGCGAAAAGGCGAACGACCTGCCGACGCTGGCGCGCCAGCTCGGGATCGACCCCGACGACTTCATGAAGACGGTCGATGCCTACAACGCCTCTTGCAAGGTCGGCACCTTCGACCATGCCGTGCTCGACGACTGCCATACCGAAGGGCTGACACCGGCCAAGACGCACTGGGCCCTGCCGCTCGACACTCCGCCGTTCTATGGCTATGCGCTGCGCCCGGGGATAACGTTCACCTATCTGGGCGTGAAGATCGACGAGACGGCGGCCGTGCATTTCTCCGGCGTACCCAGCCGCAACCTGTTCGCCGCCGGTGAAGTCAGTGCCGGCAACGTGCTTGGCAAGGGCTACCTCGCCGGCATCGGCGTGACCATCGGCACCGCGTTCGGCCGCATCGCCGGCACCTCCGCAGCGAAGGCCGCGCTCGCCCCCGTACAACCGAAGAACACCGAAGGAGACCTGAGTGCCGCCGCCTGAGTCAGCCTCGACCACCCTTGAAGCACTGACCCGCGAGGCCGCCCATCTGGGCGCCGGCGGCCAGCCGGTCTCACCCTCGGCCGCGTTCAACGCGCTGCCGCTGACCGAGGCCGAGGGCGAGGTCGCGCGCCAGATGCAGATCTGCAACGCCTGCCGCTACTGCGAAGGCGCGTGCGCCGTGTTCCCGGCGATGACCCGCCGGCTCGAGTTCGGCAAGGCCGACGTGCATTACCTGGCCAACCTGTGCCACAACTGCGGCGCCTGCCTGCACGCCTGCCAGTACGCGCCACCGCACGAGTTCGCGATCAACGTCCCGAAGGCCATGGCGGTCGTGCGCGCCCAGACCTATTCCGACTATGCGTTCCCGAAGGCATTGGGCGCGCTGTACCGGCACAACGGGCTGCTGGTTTCGCTGGCGACAGCCGGTGGCCTCACATTGTTCCTGGCCCTGGCGGTCGCGCTGAAAGGCGGGCTCTGGCACGAGCCGCTGGCGGGCAACTTCTATGCGGTGTTCCCCCACAACCTGATGGTCAGCATGTTCGGCTCGGTGTTCGGCTTCGCGATGCTGGCGCTCGCCATCGGTGTCATCCGCTTCTGGCGCAACGTGTCGCCGGGCGAAGTACCCGAGGGCGGCAATGCACCGGCGGCGGCCGAGGCGGTGCACAACGCGCTGAAGCTGAAGTATCTCGATGGTGGACATGGCGAGGGTTGCCACAACGAGGATGACCGGTTCAACACCACCCGCCGCCTGTACCACCACTTCACGTTCTACGGCTTCATGCTGTGCCTGGCATCGACCAGCGTCGCGACGATCTACCACTATGCGTTCGGCTGGCAGGCACCTTACGGCTACACCAGCCTGCCGGTGATCCTCGGCACGGTGGGCGGCATCGGCCTGCTGATCGGGCCGGTCGGCCTGTGGCGGCTCAAGACGCAGCGGCATCCGATGCACGGCGACAGCGCCCAGAACCCGATGGACTATGGCTTCCTGGCGCTGCTGTTCCTGGTCAGCCTGACCGGCCTGCTGCTGCTGGTGCTGCGCGACACCGGCGCGATGGCGCTGCTGCTGGCGGTGCACCTGGGCGTGGTGATGGCACTGTTCGTCACCCTGCCCTACGGCAAGTTCGCGCACGGCATCTTCCGCAGCGCGGCCCTGCTCAAGTGGTCGATCGAGCGGCGCCTGCCGAGCCGGCTGCGGCTGGGCAGCGACTGATCGTGCGTCGCTCCACGCGCCGCGCCCGGTCGCTGGAGGCGGATTGAACGAGTTCCCGACCGTCTCGGCGATGCGGGTGATACCGGTCGCCGGGCAGGACAGCATGCTGCTGAACCTGAGCGGTGCCCATGCACCGGTGTTCATCCGCAACCTGGTGGTGCTCACCGACAACGCGGGACGCACCGGCGTCGGAGAAGTGCCAGGCGGCGAGGCGATCCGCCAGACGCTCGAGCAGTCGATCCCGATGGTGGTCGGCCAACCGGTGAGCGATTTCGGCCCGGTGAAGCGGATGATCGAGCAGCGCTTCAGTGCACTCGATGCCGGCGGCCGGGGCCAGCAGACCTTCGACCAGCGGGTCGCGATCCATGCGATGACTGCGGTGGAATCGGCGCTGCTCGACCTGCTCGGGCAGCACCTCGGGCTGCCGGTCGCACACCTGCTGGCACAGCTCGCGGATGAACCGGCACCGCGCACGAAGGTGCAGGTGCTGGGCTACCTGTTCTACATCGGCGACCGCAGGCGCAGCGACCTTCCGTATCGTGCGGGGCCTTCATCCTCAGACGCCGACGCCTGGCTGCACCTGCGCGACGAACCGGCGATGGATACCCGCGCCGTGGTCGCACTGGCCGAAGCGGCGCACGCACGCTACGGATTCGCCGACTTCAAGCTGAAGGGCGGCGTGCTGCGTGGCGAGGACGAGGTCGAGGCGGTGGTCGCGCTGCACGAGCGCTTCCCGCAGGCACGCATCACGCTCGACCCGAACGGCGGCTGGCTTCTGGACGACGCGGTACGGCTGATGCGCGACATGCACGGCGTGCTCGCCTATGCCGAAGACCCATGCGGTGCCGAAGGCGGCTTCTCGGGACGCGAGATCATGGCCGAGTTCCGCGCCGCGACGGGCCTGCCCACCGCGACCAACATGGTCGCGACCGACTGGCGCGAACTGCGGCATGCCCTGACCCTGCACGCGGTCGACATCCCGCTCGCCGACCCGCACTTCTGGACCATGCAAGGCGCGGTGAAAGTCGCCTCCACCTGCCGCGACGCCGGGCTTGCCTGGGGCTCGCACTCGAACAACCACTTCGACGTCTCGCTGGCCATGTTCACCCATGTCGCCGCGGCCGCACCCGGCCGAGTGACCGCAATCGACACCCACTGGATCTGGCAGGACGGCCAGCGACTCACGCGCCAGCCGCTGCCGATCGTCGACGGCCACATAGACGTGCCGGAACGTCCCGGGCTTGGCGTGGACCTCGACTGGGCGCAGGTGGACGCAGCGCACGCGCTGTATCGCGCACAGGGCGGCGGGGCACGCAACGACGCGATCGCGATGCAGGCGCTGGTGCCTGGGTGGACGTTCGATGCGAAGCGGCCGTGCATGGTGCGATAAGGGCGAGTCGGGCACAAGCAGGGTTTCCAACCGGACTCAACGGTTCTGCGGCTGGCGTATCGCAGACGGATTCCGATAAGATCTAGTCACCATGACTAGAATCACCTCTTCCCCGGCCAGGTCATCGCGGCCTCGCCAAAGCCGCTGGCGTCTTCAGGACGCAAAGGCACGCTTCAGTGAACTCGTCCGGATGGCTCACAGCGACGGACCGCAGCATGTGACACTGCACGGCCGCGATGCGGTCGTAGTCGTCGATGCAGAAGCGTTCAGTCGACTCGAAGGCGCGCGGACAGGCGAATTGTTGGTCCAGGCGCTGCAGGCATCACCCCATCGCGAGGTCGATCTCGAAGCCCGTCGGTCAGCGATGCCTGTGCGCACGGTCAAGGTGTGACCGGCTGGCTGCTTGACACGAATGTGCTGTCGGAATTGCGCAAGCCTCGCCCAAGCGCTGCTGTGCGCCGGTTTGTCGGCGCTCAGCGCCTGGACGATCTTTTCGTCAGCGCGGTCACGATCGCCGAGGTCCGCTTCGGCATCGAGTGCGTCATCGATCCGATTCGCCGTGCTGAATTGAATGACTGGCTGACCCACCGGGTACGGCCCATGTTCGAACAGCGCATCCTCGAAGTTTCGGAAGAGGTGATGTTCAAGTGGCGCCTGCTCGTCGAAGAGGGGCGAAAGGTCGGCCATACCTTTTCACAACCCGACCTGATCATTGCTGCCACGGCTCTGCGGCACGGGCTTACGGTCGTGACCCGTGATGTCGAAGACTACCGACTCGCACGCGTCCCGCTATTGAATCCGTGGGTCGAGGGAACTGCCTGACCCGCAGCTACACTACTCCCGTTCGACTACGCCTTCGATGCCGCCATGAATCCCACCGACGACTCCAGCCTGGCCGGCCGTGTGATGCTGGTCACCGGCGCCAACACCGGCATCGGCCGGGTGACCGCTCGCCAACTCGCCCGGCGCGGCGCGCACGTGTTCCTGGCGTGTCGTTCGGAGGAACATACCCGGCCGGTCCTCGACGAGATCCGCGCGGCAACGCCGGGCGCACAGGTGGAGTGGCTGCCACTGGACCTTGGCGATTTCGCCTCGGTGCGCAACTGCGCAACCCTGTTCCTGGAACGCGGCCTGCCGCTGCACGTGCTGGTCAACAACGCAGGCCTCGCCGGGGCGCGGGGGTTGACTGCGTCCGGGTTCGAGATGGCGTTCGGCGTGAACCACATGGGCCATTTCCTGCTGACGCAGTTGCTGCTGGATCGCATGCGCCAGTCGACACCGGCGCGCATCGTCACCGTCTCCAGCCGCGCGCATCGCCACGCGCACGGGATCGACTGGCAGGCCGTGCGGGAGCCGACCCGCACGTTCACCCGCATCCGCGAGTATGCGACCTCGAAGCTGGCCAACCTGCTGTTCAGCGCCGAACTGGGACGGCGGCTTCATGGCAGCGGCGTCTCAACGTACTCGCTGCACCCGGGCGTAGTGGCCTCCGACATCTGGCGCCAGTTGCCCTGGCCGTTGCGGCCGCTGATCGCGCTGCGCGGCATTTCGAACGAGGCAGGTGCGCTGACCACGTTGCATTGCGCCACCGCGTCGTCGGTGGACGGAGAGAGCAGCCTGTACTACAGCGAGTGCCGCCCGGTGGCACCCTTCCCGGCCGGGCAGGATCGCGCCCTGGCAGAGGCGCTCTGGCAGCGCAGCGAAGACTGGCTGGGATAGCCGCCGGCATCGGCGCAGGGCACCGGAATTTGCTAACGTCCGTGGCGCACTGGCACCTGCCGGTTCGTCGACCACCTGCAGTATTCCGCCACTGGAGACAACGATGTCCAAGCCGATCTGGGATGCCTTCCTGACCGAACGCGACCGCCAGGTGTTCGAGGCAAGCGGCTATGGCGCCCTTCAGGGCTTCGGTAAGCGTCCTGCGATCCTGGTAATTGACGTCAACTACAACTTCTGCGGTGACCGCCCGGAGCCGATCCTGGAGTCGATCAAGCGCTGGCGCAACTCCTGCGGCGCGGAAGCCTGGGAGGGCGTCGCCGCGATCAGGAAACTGATCGACGCCGGCCGCGGGAAGGGCCTGCCCATCCTCTACACGACCGGGCTGCGCCGCGAGGACGACTGGGATGCCGGCTCCTGGGCCTGGAAGAACAGCCGCTCGGCCGAACGTGTGCGCCCCACCGGGATGCAGGCCGACGGCAACACCATCGTTCCCGAGATCGCGCCTGGCCCGAACGACCTGATCGTCTACAAGCAGAAGCCCAGCGCCTTCCACGGCACCAACCTGATGTCGTGGCTGATGCTGCTCGGCGCCGACAGCCTGATCGTCACCGGCACCACCACCAGCGGCTGCGTGCGGGCGACGGTGCTCGATGCGTTCTCGAACAACTTCCGCGTGTCGATCGTCGAGGAAGGCTGCTTCGACCGTTCACAGGCGAGCCACGCCATCAACCTGTGCGACATGCATGCGAAGTACGCAGACGTGATCAAGCTGGAGGAATCGCTGTCGTTCATCCAGTCGCTGCCGGCCGGACTGTTCCCGAACCTGCCGGGCTCGAACCAGCGCTGATTCTGCGTTTACTGTGCGTTTACTGTGCGCTGACTGTACGCAGACCTTGGGGGCGGGCCCCGGGGTCTGACCCCAGGTCTGGTGGACAGCCGCGCCGTGCGGGCCCGGTCCGGGGTTTGCGGCTACCCTGCGGCGCCTTGCTGAAGCGTCGCAGCCATGCCCGTCAACCACAGCGCCGACCACATCGACTTCCTGGTGATGCAGCCCGACTGCGAGCAGCAGGTGATCCGCGACCTGCTGTTCGCGGTGATGGCGTTCAACACGCACAGCCTGAGCCCCGAGGCGGAACTGCAGGTGAGCTTCCCGCTGTTCGACGATGTCAAGGTGGCAGGTCGCGCGCGACTGGGCGAGGCGACCACTGGTCCGGTGGTGCGCGTGACCGGGCCGGCACGCAAGCTCGCGGTGCTGGCCACCCGGCATGAAGTTGCATCCCACCTGCGCGCCGGTCGCGCGTTCACGCTGGAACGCGACCAGGCCGTGGTCGATGCCGGGCGCTTCGAACGGTTCGGGCTGATTGACCAGGCGCATGCCTCGCTGATCACCGAAGGCCCGGTAATCGCGCGCCCGCTGCCGATCTCGGGTCAGCCCCGGCTGGCCGAGATGGCCGGCGCGATGGGGGCCGTGGTGGAGAGCGAAGCGATCTTCGTGCAACGCACGGAACTCGCGGTGGCCCAGTCGGGGATCATCGATCCGCTCGGCTTCTCATGGGACAGCACGGTGCCTGTCGCGCGCTGACCGCGTCAGCGCTGCACGGCGGCAACGCCGATCGTCTGCATCAGCAGTTGCGGCCCCTGGCTGCCGAACCGGGTCGGAAGCGAAGGGCGTGCCGCGCGGGTCAATCGACCTTGATGCCAGCCTTCTTGACCACCGTGTCCCAGCGCTGCAGTTCGGACTCCAGGAATCGACCGAACGCTGCCGGGGCGGTCACCAGCACATCCAGCCCCTGCTGGGTGAACCTGTCTAGGAACGCGGGCTGCCGCAGCGCCTTCTCGGTGTCCCGGTAGAGCACGTCGACCACCGTCTTCGGCGTGCCGGCCGGCACCACCATTCCATACCAGGTGAGGTACTCGAACTTCGGCAGGCCGGATTCTGCAAGCGTCGGGATGTCGGGTGCCAGGGCGATGCGCTTCAGGCTGGTCACGCCGAGCGCCCGCACCTTGCCGCCCTTGAGGTGCGGCAGGACGCTCGCCGTGTTGGTGAGCAGCACCTGCGCCTCGCCCGACAGCAGCGCACCGGTCGCCAGCCCGGCGCTCTTGTAGGGAATGTGCAGCAGTTCGATGCCGGCAGCCAGCCGGAACAGTTCAGAACCGAGGTGGGTGGCGCTGCCCGGCCCGGCCGAACCGTAGGCCAGCCGCCCGGGCTGCGACTTCGCCAGCGCCTGCAGTTCCCGCACCGTCGCAGCCTGCACGGAAGCATGCACCGCCAGCACGCTCGGCTGGCTGGCGAGCAGCGACACCGGCATGAAGTCGCGTCGCAGGTCGTAGGGCAGGTCCTTGTACAGCGCCGGCGAGATCGCCAGGGACGAGCTCGAGACCAGCAGCGTATGGCCGTCCGGTACCGCCTTGGCCGCGATGGACGTACCGACCACGCTGCCCGCACCCGGCCGGTTGTCGACGACGATCGTCTGGCCCCAGGCCTCGCCCAGCGCAGCCGCCGCGATGCGCGCGACGATATCGCTGCCACCGCCTGGTGCCAGCGGCACGATCACGCGGACCGGGCGTACCGGATAGGCCGCGGCCGCAAGCGCTTCGCCCACGGCCATCGAAAACGCTGCCGCGACGATCAAGCCCTTACCGTGCATCCCTGTCTCCTGCGTCACTGCTGCGTAACTGCTGCATCCAGAATGGAGTGCAGTTTTTCAGGGTACGACAGATGAGTTTCCGTTTCGTGACGCCCTGGTGAGCGCTTTTAGCACCGCCAGCCGTCCTGCTGGATCGCCGCTCCTATAATGATGCTTCCGAGCCAGGAGGACCCCGATGCGAACCGCCATCAGACTGCCCGTCCTGCCACACCCTGCGACCGCGAAACCGGCGCCGGTACGAGACGCTGCTGACCACGCATCGCGCCTGCTGGCCGCAGCCACAACGACTGCGCTGTGTGCCGGTCCGTTGCCGGCAGCGCTCGCACAGACGAACCAGCAGAAGATCACGCCCCCAGTGGCGGTGTACTGGGTGAGCGCGGAGACCCGCGGCGGGATGGCCGGCATGCCGGGCGGCGCGGCCGGTGCGGCCGGTGCGCTGGGTGGTCTGTTCGGCGGCGGAGCCGCGTCCGGCCTGCAGGGCGGACGCTCGATGCTGCTGCAACTGGGCTCGGCCCGCAGCGCTGCCGGCGAGCCGTCCGCCGCGCACGAGATCCCGTCCGGCATGAACATGGGTCCCTCGCTGCCGCTGCTCACGCCGCGCAAGGCACCGCCCGAGCCGCGCGAGGAAGGCGACGACACCCCGCCGCGCGAGTTCGAGAGGCCAAAGGGCCGGATGCTGATCTACTGGGGCTGCGGCGACACCGCGCGCAGCGGACAGCCGATCGTGATCGACTTCGCCAAGCTGGCCGCGGGTCAGGTGCCGAAGTTCCCGATGGTGCGCATCGCGAACGTGCGCGGCCCGTCGTTCGGGCGCAGCCGCACCTATGGCGACTGGCCGAACATCGAGACCCGCACTACGGTGCCAGCCAATGCGTCGCTGCGCGGCGAGCACCTGGTCAGGGGCAACTACTCGCCCGACATCCGGTTCAGCGTCGGCGAACGCACCGACTTCATGGAAGCCCCTGCGTTCCAGCCGTTGACGCGTACCGCCGGGGGCGGCCTGTCGGTGCAGTGGCAGGCGATCCCGAACGCCACCGGCTATGCGCTGACCGCGATCGGCGCCAACGACCAGCAGGACATGGTGATCTGGTCGTCGAGCGAGATCGCCGACATGGGCTGGAGCCTGAACAACTGGCTGCCGCCGGGCGAGGTCGCGCGCCTGATCAAGGAGCGGGTCGTGCTGCCGCCGTCGACCACCGAATGCACCGTGCCAGCCGAGGTCGTGCGCGACGCCGGCGCGTCGATGCTCAGCTTCGTCGGCTATGGCGACGAACTGAACGTGGTGCATCCGCCACGGCCGACCGATCTGCGCGTGACCTGGGAACAACAGTACGCGGTCAAGGTGCGCCAACGCACCACCGGCATGCTGATGCTGGCCGAGGGTGAAGCCAGCGGCCGGCCCGGTGCACGCGGCCGGCAGGCGGCGCCGGAGGCTGGCGATGCCGACCAGGGTCCGCGCGCGCCAGCGTCGCCTACCGTCACCGACGTCATCAAGGAAGGCGTGGGCGGCGTACTGCGCGGGCTGTTCGGCCGGTAGCGCGCCACTGCAGCGTCCGCCACGCGGGACCCGGCCCGCGTGGCGCCCGGTCAACCCGGCAACCGGTCGAGAGTGCGTGCCGTCGCGCCGCGATGGTGCCGGGCAAAGGCCGCACCGGCCTCGCCCATCGCGCTGCGTGCTGCCGGATCGGCGAACAGGCGCATCGCCTCGTGTGCGAGGGCGGTGGGGTCGGCGACCCGAAGGGCTGCGCCCGCCTCGATCGCCTGCGCCGCGACCTCGCGGAAGTTGAAGGTGTGCGGCCCGACCAGCACCGGCCGCGCGAGCGCGCACGGCTCGATCAGGTTCTGCCCGCCCAGCGGCAGCAGGCTGCCGCCGACGAAGGCGATGTCGCTCGCCGCGTAATAGGCGGCCATCTCGCCCATGCTGTCCCCGAGCAGTACCTGCACCGACCGGTCGCGCAGCGACCCGATGGCGTCCTGCGCGCTGCGTCGCACATGGCGCAGGCCCGCCTGCTCGAGCAGCCGGGCAACCTCGTCGAAGCGCTGCGGATGGCGCGGCACCAGCAGCAGCAGCAGGCCCGGCACCTGCATCGCGCGCAGCGCCTCGAGGACCAGCCGCTCCTCGCCTTCGCGCGTGCTGGCCGCGACCAGCACCGGGCGTCCCGCCCAGCTGGCGCGCCAGGCCTCACCCTGCGCGACCAGCGCCGGGGCGGGCAAGGCATCGAACTTCACGTTGCCGGTGACCGTCACCTCGGGCGCACCGAGCGCGCGCAGACGATCGGCATCGTTGGCCGTCTGCGCCAGCACGCCGGCCAGGCCACGCAGCGCCTCCGCGGTGAGCTGGGGGAAGCGCCGGTAGCGGGCAGCCGAGCGCTCCGACAACCGGGCATTGACCAGGTACAGCGGCACACCGGAGCCTCGGCAGCCGGATACCAGGTTCGGCCAGATCTCGGTCTCCATGATCAGCCCGACATCCGGCCGGAAGTGGTGCAGGAAGCGCCGCACCGCGAACGGGAAGTCGTAGGGCAGGTACACCGACCGCACCGTGTCGCCGAACAGCTCGCGTGCGGTCGCGCGTCCGGTCGGCGTCATGTGCGTGAGCAGGAAGCGCGCGGCGGGGTGGCGCGAACGCAGTGCCTCGATCACCGGCCGCGCCGCCTGGGTCTCGCCGACCGACACCGCGTGCAGCCAGTAGAGCGGAGGCCGGCCTTCCGAGCCGGCGACGGCGGGTGGGCTGCCGGCATCGGGCGCCGGGTAGCGCCCGAACCGCTCGCCCAGGTGATCCAGGTAGCCGGGCTGGCGGCGCGAACGCAGCGCAAGTCGCAGCAGCACCAGCGGCGCTGCCAGCCACAGTCCGAGCGTGTAAAGCCGGCGGCTGCGGGCATTGCCACCCGTGGACTGCCCTTGGGTGGCCTGACCGGTCTGACCAGCCTGATCGGCGCCGTCCAGCCCGCTCATGCGGCCTGCCAGGCCGTGACCTGCGACACCGCCGCCAACACTTCGCCCGGACCGGGCACGATCGACACACCACCCAGATTGAGCCCGACCGAGGCCGGATAGAGCCCGTTACGCGCCGGATCGGTTGCAACGTAAATGCCGATGCAGCGCACCCCGACCGCAGAGGCCAGGTGCAGCAGACCGGTGTCGACCCCGATCACCACGCGCGCCTGGGCAAGCCCGTGCGCGAGCTCGCCCAGCCCGGTGCGCGGCGGTACCCGCGCCCCCGGTATGGCATCGGCCAGGCGCCGGGCGCGCTCATGCTCGCCGTCGGATCCCCAGGGCAGGACCGCACGCAGGCCGAGGCGATCATGCAGTTCGCGGCCAAGCGCGATCCATGCCGCTTCCGGCCACAGCTTCTCGGCGCGCGCAGTCGCGTGCAGCAGCACGGCGAACGGCGAGCGCCCGTCCCAGTCGGCGCCGGCGGCAGCGCCGCCAGGACCGGGCGCCTGAAGACGCAGGCCGTAGGAGGGCGGCGTGTCGAGCGGGTAGCCTGCGGCCTGCGCCACCAGCTGGCGGTTTCGCTCCAGCGCATGCAGCGTGCGCGGCACGGCGTGCAGGTGCTGGTACAGGCGCGTGGCCAGCGGTTCGCGTGCACTGGCACGGTCGAAGCCGGCCCGGGGGCCGTCGGCCAGGCGCGCGAGCACTGCGCTCTTCAGCAGCCCCTGGGTATCGACCACCAGGTCGTACGGCTGCGCGGACAGTCGGCTGCGCATGGTGCGCCACCCGGCCCGGGTCTCGGCCGCCCATGGCCGCGCGCGCCAGCGGCGCAGCGCACAGGGGATCACCTCGTGCACGCCGGGATGCAGCGCCGGCACTTCGGCGAAGGCCTGCTCGACCACCCAGTCGACGACAATGCCCGGAAACGCATGGTGCAGGTCGTCGACCACCGGCAGGTTGTGCACGACATCGCCGAGCGAGGATGTCTTCACCAGCAGCACTCTGCGCAACGCCGGGTGCGGCGCCGGGGGGCAAGCGGGAGACGAGGCGGACACCAGGGCGGACACAGGGCTGCACCGGAAGTATGGATCGGCCTAGAATATCGGCATGGCTGCAATCATGCTCGACTCTACGCCCGTGGCGACCCCTGCGGCTCCCCACGAGGTTCCCGCAATGGCGTCCGGCACGGCTCCCACCCAATGAAGATCCTCCTGACCGGGTGCGCCGGCTTCATCGGCATGCACACCTGCGAACGCCTGCTCGCCCGGGGCGATGAAGTCGTCGGCGTCGACAACCTCAACGACTATTACGACCCCGCGCTGAAGCAGGCGCGGCTCGCGCGGCTTGTCGACCATCCATCCTTCCGCTTCGAGCGGCTCGATATCGCCGATGCGGGCGCACTCGACCAGGCCTTCGCCACGCACCGCCCGCAGCGGGTGGTCAACCTGGCCGCCCAGGCGGGCGTGCGCTATTCGCTGAAGAATCCGCAGGCCTATGTCACCAGCAACCTGACTGGCTTCGTCAACGTGCTCGAGGCCTGCCGGCACCATGCGGTCGAGCACCTGGTGTATGCCAGCAGTTCGAGCGTCTACGGCCACAACACCGACCTGCCGTTCCGGGTCGAACAGGACGTCGACCATCCGGTGAGCCTGTACGCGGCGACCAAGAAGTCGAACGAGCTGATGGCGCACTGCTACAGCCACCTGTTCCGGCTGCCGACCACCGGGCTGCGCTTCTTCACCGTCTACGGTCCCTGGGGCCGGCCCGACATGGCGCCCTTGCTGTTCACGAGCGCCATCCTCGACGGCAAGCCGATCGACGTGTTCAACGAAGGCCGCATGCGGCGCGACTTCACCTACATCGACGACATCGTCGAGGGGGTGGTGCGGGTGATCGACCACGTGGCGACACCCGACCCGGCGTATGACCGGCGCACGCCGAACGCGGCTGCGAGCGATGCCCCGTACCGGCTCTACAACATCGGCAACCAGAACCCGGTGCAACTGCTCGACTTCATCGCGGCGATCGAGGATGCGCTCGGACGCAAGGCGGTACGCAACCTGCTGCCGATGCAAGCGGGCGACGTGGAGGCGACCTTCGCCGACGTGTCGGCGCTCGACAAGGCGGTGGGTTTCAAGCCGGCGACGCCGATCGATGTCGGCGTACGACGGTTAGTTGAGTGGTATCGCGGGTGGGCTGCAGGGACCATGGCCGGCAATACTGCGTGATGGACGCGATCCTCGTCACCGGCGGCGCCGGCTTCATCGGCGCGAACTTCGTGCTTGACTGGCTGGCACCTTCGAACCCGGACGCATGCCCCCTCGTCAACCTGGATGCTCTGACCTACGCTGGCAACCTCGCCAGCCTGGACCCGGTGGCGGGCGATGAACGGCACCGGTTCGTGCACGGGGACATCAACGATCGCGCGCTCGTCTCGCGGCTGCTGCGCGAACACCGGGTGCGCGCGATCGTGAACTTCGCCGCCGAGAGCCATGTCGACCGCTCGATCCTCGGCCCGGACGCGTTCGTGCAGACCAACATCGTCGGCACCTTCAACCTGATCGAGGCGGCGCGCGAGTGGTATACGACGCTCGACGCGACCGAGCGCGCGGCGTTCCGCTTCATCCAGGTCTCGACCGACGAAGTGTTCGGCGCGCTGGGTCCGTCCGACCCGCCCTTCAGCGAGACAACGCCCTACTCTCCGCGCAGCCCCTATTCCGCGTCGAAGGCAGCGGCCGACCACCTCGTGCAGGCGGCGTTCCACACCTACGGCCTGCCGGCGATCATCACACACTGCTCGAACAACTACGGCCCGCTGCAGTTCCCGGAGAAGCTGGTGCCGCTGATGATCCGTAACGCGCGGCGCGGCGAACGCCTTCCTGTGTATGGCGATGGCCGGCAGGTGCGCGACTGGCTGCATGTGAGCGACCATGCGAGTGCACTGCGCGCGGTGCTCGCGCGCGGCAGGCCTGGCGAGACCTACAACATTGGCGGCAGCGCTGAGCGCGAGAACCTGTCGGTGGTGAACATGCTATGCAGCCTGCTCGACGAGCGGTCGCCCCGGGCCGATGGCGCTTCGTATGCGGCGCAGATCGCCTATGTGACCGACCGCCCCGGCCACGATCGACGCTATGCCATCGATCAGCGCAAGATCGCGGCCGAACTGGGCTGGACGCCAGCGGTCGCCTTCGAGCAGGGCCTGCGCGATACGGTGGACTGGTACCTCGAGAACGATGCATGGATCACCGGCATCGAGACCGGCGCCTATCGGCAGTGGCTCGACACCAACTACCGCAGCGGGGAGCGTGCACGATGAAAGGGATCCTCCTGGCAGGCGGTGCAGGAACCCGCCTGCATCCAGCAACCCTGGCCGTGTCCAAGCAATTGCTGCCGGTGTACGACAAGCCGATGGTGTACTACCCGCTGTCGACCTTGATGCTGGCTGGGATCCGCGAAGTGCTACTGATCTCGACCCCCCAGGACACGCCGCGCTTCCAGCAGTTGCTGGGCGACGGATCGCGCTGGGGACTGGACTTGTCCTATGCGGTACAGCCAAAACCCGACGGCATCGCCCAAGCGCTGTTGATCGGCCGGGAGTTCCTCGCTGGCAAGGGCTGCGCGCTTGTACTCGGTGACAATATCTTCCACGGCAACGAGCTGACCACCATTCTCAGCCGTGCAGTCGAGCGTTCCTCAGGGGCAACGGTTTTCGCTTATCCAGTCACTGACCCGCAACGTTATGGAGTCGTTGAATTCGATGCACAGGGCCGCGCACTCCGGCTGGAAGAGAAGCCCGCAAAACCGCGATCGCGTTACGCAGTAACCGGCCTGTACTTCTACGACGGACGCGCGCCCGAGTTGGCTGCCACGCTGAAGCCCTCCGCGCGCGGCGAACTCGAGATAACGGATCTCAACTGCGCTTACCTGGATAGGGGTGAACTCGATGTGATTCCCCTCGGGCGCGGAATGGCGTGGCTCGACACCGGCACGCATGACTCTTTGCTGGAAGCGGGACAGTTCATCCAGACCATCGAAAAGCGGCAGGGCTTGAAGCTTGCCTGCCTGGAAGAGATTGCATGGCGCCAAGGCTGGATCGACAACACAGCCCTGGATGTACTCGCCAGAGCGCTCGGCAATAGTGGTTATGGCGATTACCTGCGCAGCGTTCTGCAGGAGGGCCTCCAATAGAAGGCCCGCGCTGAAGACCATGCGGATAGAAGCGACCAGCCTCCCGGAAGTGCTGCTGATAGAGGCAAGTACCTATACCGACGCGCGTGGTCTGCTCTTCGAGAGCTTCAACGCCCGTGAGATGGCCGAAGCTGGCATCGACTTGCCGTTCGTGCAGGACAACCACTCGATCTCGCTCGCCGGCGTTCTGCGTGGCCTGCACTACCAGTTGCAGCAGGCGCAGGGCAAGTTGCTGCGCGCGGTGGTAGGCGAAGTGTTCGACGTCGCGGTCGACATCCGGCGCAGTTCGCCGCGCTTCGGCCAGTGGACCGGGCAACGGCTGTCGGCGACCAACCGGAAGATGGTCTGGGTGCCACCGGGTTTCGCGCACGGGTTTCTGGTGCTGTCCGAGCGGGCCGAGGTGCTCTACAAGACCACCGACTACTACGCCCCGCAGTTCGAGCGCTCTATCGCCTGGAACGACCTGCAGATCGGTATCGCATGGCCAATATCTGAAGTGCACCAGTCAGCCGCCGCGCGGCCGGTGCTGTCAACACGCGACCGCGCCGGCCAACCGCTCGCCGAGGCGGAGACTCATCCGTGACAAGGGTGCTGCTGTTCGGCCGCAACGGGCAGGTGGGTGGTGAAATCATGCGGCAGTTCGGGCAGCGTACTGGCGCCAATGCGGTAAGCAGGGCGGGTGTGCCGCCCCTGCCGCAGCCAGCCTACGAACTGACCGCGCTCGACCGTGCAGGCTGCGACCTGTCGGACCCCGATGCCGTGCACGCGGCGATCGTCCGGGCGAAGCCGCAGGTCATCGTCAATGCGGCTGCATGGACGGCGGTCGACCGTGCGGAGGCCGAGCCGGACGCCTGCCATCGGATCAACGCCGGAGCACCGGCGGCGATGGCAGCGGCCGCGCGCGACCGCGGCGCCCTGCTGGTGCACTACTCGACTGACTACGTGTTCGACGGCAGCGCGCGCCGGCCGTACCGCGAGGACGACCCGGTCGCGCCGCTCGGTGCCTATGGCCGCAGCAAGCTCGAAGGAGAGCAGGCGATCACTGCCACCGGCTGCGCAGCAGTGATCCTGCGCACTAGCTGGATCTACGGGCTGTCCGGCCACAACTTCCTGCGCACGATGCTGCGCTTGGCCGAGGAGCGCGAGGAAATCGGCGTGGTTGATGACCAGTGGGGCAGCCCAACCTGGAGCCGCAGCCTCGCTGAGGCGACGCTGCAGGTGCTGGACCATCACGCACACGACCCCTCGACCTGGCCGCAAGTCGCGGGCCTGTACCACGCCACGGCCGCCGGCTCGACCTCCTGGTTGGGCTTCGCGTCGGCGATCTTCCGCCATGCGGCCGTGCGTGCACCGCGGCTGCGGGCGATTGGCACGGCGGACTATCCGCTGCCAGCCCCGAGGCCTGCATGGTCGGTGCTGGACTGCACACGGATTGAGTCCCGGCTGGGGATCGTGCTGCAGCGCTGGGACGACGCCCTCGCCCGCTGCCTCGCGAAAGCGCCGGCGTGCTGATCAGCCCGCCGGCGTTAACGTACAATCCGTGTCGGTAATGGCAGGAGAGTGCCGCGTCCATTCAACGGTACGGGAGTCATCATCAAAGCATTGATCAAGGAACTACTGCCGCCGCTGCTCGCCTCCGCGCTGCGCCGGCGCATGCTCGATGCAACCGCGTTCCCGAACTACGAGCAGGCCCGGGCCGCCAGCGAGTCCGATGCGTACGAGGCTACCGACTTGGTGCAGGTCATCGTGGCCAAGAACGCCGCCTACCGCCAGTCCCTTGCGCGGTCCTGCGTGCTCGAGTTATCCGCGCTGCGTACGCTCGCGGCCATCGGCATAGCCGGCGTACCCGCCTCGCGTCCGCTCTCGGTGCTCGACTTCGGCGGCGGCGGCGGTACGCACTACACGATCGCCCGCAGCGCACTCGGAAGCACACGCGCGCTGAACTGGGCAGTGGTCGAGACGCCGGCTATGGTCCGCGCGGCCGCGCCGATGTGCGACGGCTCGCTCGCGTTCTTCGACGACGTGGACGCCGCCCGCGCCCACCTGGGTACGGTTGACCTTGTGTTCACTAGCGGCGCGCTGCACTGCTGCCCCGATCCACTGGCCTTCCTGGAGCGCCTCGTCGGGCTGGCGGCGCCGCACCTCGTGATCACCCGCACAGCCTTCCGCGACGGCCCGGGCACGCTGTTCAGCGTCCAGAAGTCGCGCCTGTCCAGCAACGGGCCCGGGCCGCTGCCGCCCGACGTGGCCGATCGCACGGTGTCCTACCCGAACGTGGTCGTGCCGCGCGAGGCGATCGAAGGGCTGCTGCGCACGCGCTACACAATCCGCGCCCGCCTCGACGAGGAAGCCGATGCATTCCGCATCGCCGGCGAGCCGATCGGTCTGGGAGGCTACCTCTGCGCGCTGGACGGCTAAGCCGCAGCGATCAGACCGCGGCCACGACCTTCTTCAGCCACTCCTTTACGAATTTTGGCAGGAAGCGCTGGACGAGCCGCTGCGACTTCACGCGCAGCACTGGCCTCAGTCCCCGGGAGAAGCCCGGTGACAGCCGGCGCACCTCTTCGAAGGTGCGCCGCAGCTCCGCCTCATAGACCTCGTAGAGCCGCACCGGTAGCGGGCCAGTGTCGAGGTACTCGGCCGAGGCCCGGTCGAAGGTACCGTTCTCCAGGAACTGCAGCTGGTGGAAGTGGTAGAAGATCAGCGGCTCGCCGTCGCTGGTGAACATGGGACGCCCGTCGGGGTCGGCACCAGCCTCCTCGATGCGGTAGCGCGCGTAGTTCCAGGGTGCAAGTCCGGCGCCCGGATGGCCGATCACGTGCAGCGACGGATACCGGGCGGGCCATGCGTCGAGGTACTTCTGGTCCGCCATCCGGTCGTCCTCGAGCTTGTAGAAGCACCACTCGATGCACTGCTCGCGCCAACGGCGCAGGCAGGCGAGGCCCTGCTCGTCGCGCCGGAAGCCCACCCACTCGACGCAGAAGCGCCCGCGGATCTCCAGGTGCTGCAGCGGCTCGACGAACCGGTGCTCAATCACCGCGATGGATGCGGGGCCGATCTCCCAGAACAGCGGCTCGACGGGCGCGAAGAAGTACAAATCAGCGTCGAGGTAGGTGATGCCGTCGATCTCGGGATAGCGCTCGAGCAGGTACCACGGCAGGCAGGGCGAGAGCGTCCAGCAGTACTCGGCGAGGCTACGGCCCGGCTTCACCGCGAGCAGGGCCTCATCTTCAATATCCGACAGCGAAAGGCGTACTGTACCCGGCGGATCGATCCGATCGAGCAGCCTGCGTGCCTCCTCGTCCATGCAAAGGACGTATGTCTGCGACTGGGGGCAATGTGCAGCGAGCGAGCGCAGCATCGCCAGCCCCTTGACCAGATAGTTGCTATCGAAAAGCGTGCAGAAGAATGGCATCGATACGGCCCCTCAGCCTGGCCGCCGAGGCTGCTCGAGGCATCTTTCGAGCATTGGCACGAGCGACTCCATGCGCTGGCGATAGGTATGCTCGCGCAGCGTCCGAGCCTGCCCGGCCCGGGCGATCTCTGCCGCCTCGTCCGGATGCTCGAGATAGTGACGAATCAGGCGTGCCGCTTCCTCTGCGTCCGAATAGACGACTACTTCCCGACCTGGCTCGAACAGCTGCGCGAGGTTCCGCTTGCTGTCGGTGATCAGCAAGGTACCCACACCGGTCGCCTCGTACAAACGCATGTTGTTCGCATTATCCTCGGCGACATCGATGTGCCTGTTGAAGGTCACATGGCTCCGGGCGATCGCGCGGTACATGTCAAGCGCCCAGGCTTCGCCGTGGTGGCGTTCACGTATCGGCGAGTCGTACCCGAGCCGCTCGGCGCCATAGCCGAAGAACTCGATCGGTGTATTGCGCGCGAGGTATTCCAGCATGGGCAGCGCGCGCCCGTGATGACGGCTGATTCCGCCGACAAAACTGGCCCCGATATCGCGCTTGACCGTCCCGATGCGATCGAGCACCGCGGGTTCGAAGGCGATAGGCAGGTACTCAGCCGCAATGCCGAGCGCTCGCAGGCGGGGCACATAATGTGGGAACGACGTGACGATCAGGTCGTAACTGGCCAGGTACTCGGGTGGAGGCAGGGGACTGGCCGTCTGTCCGACGATGCGGCCCACATGCGGGCGCAGGCGCCGCGCCAGTTGGGGCGTCATGAACCAGAGGTCTTGGCAGTAGAGGATATCCGGCTGCAGCGCCTCTAGCTGCGCCAACGCGATCCGCGAGAACCCCGACAGCGCACAAGCCATTGATCCGATTACGGGCAGGCGGAAATACCGATGTGGGATGCGCATCTGCGCTGCAGCCACGCGCACGCCCGTTTCGCGCGCCCATGCACGCTGCAGCGGTTCGCAATTGACGATCAGGTCGCTCGCCTGATGGCCCAGATCGTTAAGGTGACGTGAATAGAAATCCGAAGTGCCGAAGGCCAGCGCAATCAGCGCGGCATGCTGGTTCGCATACCCTGTCAGCGCGAGCCCGGGCTCGCTGCGGTAGCGGGCAGACAGCACATCGGGATAGTAGGTGTCGAGGATAGCAATCTTCATCTGGGCTCCCCTCCGTGGGCCGCTACCGGATCGACGCGCAGGATTTCGTCAGCGATATCCTCGATCGCCGGGTCGTGCGTGATGAAAACGATGATCCCGGCACTCATGCGTTCACGCAGCCGGGAAACCAGTTCGGTACGCACATGCCGATCGAGTGCGCTGGTCGCCTCGTCGAGGATCAGCACCTGCGGGTTGCGCACGAGCGCGCGCGCGATACCCAGCCGTTGACGCTGGCCACCCGAGAAGTTTTCGCCCAGGTAGCTCAATCGAGTGTCCAAACCCTCGCCAAGGCCGCGAACCAGGTCACCGAGGCTTACGACATCGAGCGCCTCGTGGAGCACCGCCTCGGACGCCTGCGTCCCTAGCAGGAGGTTTTCGCGAAGCGTGGTCGAGAAGATCTTCGACTGCTGCTCGACCAGCGCAAACCGGCGCCGGGCAACCACCAGGTCAACGGCCCCGTCGTTAACGAGGACCTCACCGCGGTCAGGCGTGGTAAGCCCGAGCAAGATATCGGCAAGGGTGGATTTTCCCGCACCCGAGGGACCGACGATCGCGTAGGTGCGGCCGGCATCGAACCGGAAGTCGATACCGGACAATACCTGTCCGCGCTCACCATAGCCGAACCAGACGTCGCGCAGCGTGATCGACCGCACTTCAGGCGCGGGCACCACCGTCGATGACACGGGTTCGCGCGAAGCCAGTTCGACCAGGGCGCCGATATCCTTCACCGCACGAATGTCGGTAAACACCTGGGCGCCAGCTGTGACCATCTGGCCAAGGGCAGCAAACACGCGAATGACGATCACCGTCGCGGCGATCAGAGTCCCGGCGGCAGCCTCGACATCCGAACCTGGCCGCAACAAGATCGCGGCAATGAGCAGAAGACCGATTGCAGGCGCCGTACGCACGGCCGACTTGATCGCATCGATGGCCACGAGCATGCGGACGTACGTCCGAATCTGGCTTGCATACGTCTGGATCACGAAGGAACCCGCCTGCAGCGACCGGATCGAACGCAGGCTGTTGAGCGCCTCGATGAACGTAGTGCCGAGTTCGCGCGACAAGTCGACTGCGCGGGCATTGATCGCGAGAACCCGATTCATCAGCAGGCTGATACCCGCGAGCGAGACCGCGAGGAAGCCGGCAACCCAGAAGAACCATGCCGGCGAAAACTGGTAGAGCACCGCAAGGGCTACAGTTGCGGTCGCAGCGCCCACGGCTGCTTGCATCAGGTTTGCCAGGATCGTCCCGCTCTTGAACGTATCGTCGCCGGCCATCGTGATGTAATGGCCGACCGTACGGGTGTAGACCCGGCTCATAGGCTCGGCCATGACGATATGGGCAAACACCTTGCCCGAAAGTGCGCGATGCACCCGCTTTCCGAGCCATGTGGACAGCACCGCCAGCACGTAGCCGATCGCGACGCGGGCCAGCAGGACGATGACGAACAGCCACAACCAGGTGCGCGGCACGGGCTCCAGACCCAAAACCACCGCCACGCTCGTCCAGAAGGCCGTTACCGCAGATTCGGCTGCGACATTACCTGGTGCGAGCGGAATCATCAGGCTGGTCGCCGCATACTCGAGCACGAGAGCGAGCAGCGTCATGGCGACGACGAGGTGGAACGCCTTGAACGTGCGCGCGACATAGACGATGTATGCCGCGAGTTGCCTTGCGTCGAGCAGCAGCCCTCCCGGCTTGGCCGGGGGATCCTGGGGCACACCGGACTGGAACTCCGAAGCGTCGGTATTCACCGCCCGGCGACTCATTTGATTGCCGATCGCAGCAGCGCGGCAAAGCCCTCGATATCGCATCCCCGCTCACGCAGTAGCATGACGACCTGGGCATCCCGTTCAATCGTCGAGAGCGCTTCCTCGTAGAGCAGGTTCGCCAGGTAGAAACAGAGCAGCCCGACGCGGCGCTCGACAGGTACGGTCATCGCCACGTCCGGGCGCAGGGCGAACACTGCGTCGCATTCGTTGAGGTAGGTACGGTAGCCTTGGGCTGGACGCCCGCTCAGGCCAACCGCGCGGATCGGCTTCACGTCGAGCAGTTCATATCCGAGCCCTTGCAGGTATTCGCAAGCCTCCCAGAAAAGCCCTGCCCCGCGCATCAGAGGCTGCGCGAGCAACGTCGCCTCCATCTCGATCCCGACGATGCGATGCTGCTCCAGCATGGCATGGGCACCCTGCAGGATCGACAACTCCGTGCCCTGCGTATCGAGCTTGACGAAGATCGGCGAACCAGGAGCTTCCTCGCGGACGACGTGCTCCAGCGTCATCGTCTCGATCGGACGCTCCACCACCGGAAAGAAGTAGTCGAGGTTGGTGACACGGTGCTTCATTGACGCCGGAATCTCGGGCGGCAGCAGGCTGGAACCAGTATCGACGTTCGTGACGTAGAGCGTCTGGATGCCGCCCTCCCGGCTCAAGCCAGTCGTGCAGGCGCGTACCCTGCAAGGCCACACCCAATTGTGCAGATAGCCAAGATTCGCCGCATTGGGCTCGACGGCGATCCATGACGTAGCGGGTGACAGCAGGAAAGGCAACCACTTCTCGTGCGGATAGAAAGACGCGCCGACATCGACGCACACCGCGCCCGGCACATGAGGCGATAGCGCTGCCGCAATCCTCCAGGGCTGCGTGACCGACCTCAACCGGTTCTTCAACCGCTTCGGCACAAATCCGCGGAAAGACTGCATCAGGCCCATCCGACCGTCCTTTTCAACCGCCCCCAGACGCGGCGCGACAGGGTGATATCAGAAAAAACAACCTGCAAGGCGACGCGTCGCCCTTCACTGATAAGACCTCCGCGATGCAGCAGCCGGGCCCCGTCGAACACGATGAAGGTTCCAGCCGGCCCGATCATGCGGCGCTCTTGAGACGCAACTTCGCCCTCGAGTTCGCCACCGGGCATCACGTCCCAGCCGAAGTGGGAATTGAATCGCAGCGGGCGTGGCAGGCGCATGAAGTGGCGGCGGAAAGGTTCGGAGGCCATGGACTGATGATAGGCCTTGGCGTAGTAGGCATGGAGTGGCGAGCGCGGGTCGTTGCCCGCGTTCCCGACCACTCGCCCGACGATCTCCTGCAACGGTCCGCAACCGAGGTGCTCGTAGACCTGCGGATAACAACCAGTCGGTCCGTGGCTATCCGTCACGTCGGTGAGATACACGATGGCCTTCGGAAAGGATATCGATTCGTCCAGGTGCGCGTAGAGGGTCTGGGGCGGGCGCGGCAAACCTTCGATAGCGTTCTTCCACCAACTCGACTGGGCAACGGACAGTTCCAGGGATAACCCCACCACGCGAGTGGAGCGGCCGACATACGCACTGACCGCTTCCAGCATGCCTAGTGAAGCGAACGCCCGGTTAAGGGCGGCGATCAGGCGCCGTACGGTTCGCCCGCGGTCGACGGACAGGTCGCTGCGGCGCAGCCGGCCGGCACTGGCCGCGGCTTCGAACTTCGAAACATCAGCGGCAGCGATAGCCTGCAATTCAGCAACGATCGATTCAGGCAGGCGTCCAAGCACATGCCTCCGGGTCGACAGTTCCACCGCGGCTTCGATCGCCTCATCGGAATCGAGCCTCAACCGACCCAGCGCCGGCGGCCGGATGTACCAGGCGAACTCTTCAGCCATCAGGCGGGCGCATTCGGCCGCAAGTTCGCTCACGAAGATCCGCTCGAACTCATCGGAGCACTGGGCAGCCATCGTGCGGAACACCTCGTCGAGCGCCGCCTTGGCCTGCCGCTGCAGCCTGCCGCGCGCCGATGGGTTGAGCTCCCCCCCGAACCTGCACACGGCCTTGTAGGCGTTGTCGAAGTCCGCAACCAACGACTGCTCCACGTCGAACGCCGGCGCGTCGAAGCGGAACGCCGGGTGCGAATCGTAGTTCTGTTCAAGCAGCGCAGAGACATTCATGGCGGGCGATGAGGAGCAAGGGTACGGGCGTTTGCGGGCGGCAACAGGCTTGAAGATTCCGGGTCAGGAAATGAGCGCGCGCGCGAACGTAGTGAATGACGGAAGCCCGACAAATCGCTGGAACGCATCGAGCAATCGTTCGTCCGTGCATGGCTTCACATTCGACGCACGCCAAAACTCGACGAAACCGTCTCGCAGTTCGCGCTCCACGTCGGAACCCTCCAGATTGTGCATGTAGTAGAAGGCAAGCGCCTCGCGTTGCATCGTCTCCCGCGGCAACGGCACGACCCTCGCGTCGCGCAGCAGAGCCTTGTATTCGGGGAGGCTGCTCGCAGTACGGCAGAATCCGAACGAGTGATGCGGGTGACGCGCACAGGCAATGCTCGGCACCCCGAGGTAAGCCAACTCGTGCGCGACCGTGCCGTAAACAGTCACACCGCACGCGATGCCCGCACGCGCCAGCCGGGCATTGCTCGCCTCCGCCGTCAACCAGCGAGCAGCAGGATAGGCGGCGCGAAACTCGGCGACAGCCTGATCGCTGTCAACGATCTGGTTGGGATGCGGCTTCAGGAAACAGGCGATGCCCGCTTCTTCGAGCGTCTCGACCGTCACCGCGAGCCAGCACCAGAAGTCGGGGAAGACCAGATCCGGGAAAACGTGCGGACTATCGTAGAAGTCATGCAGGAACACAACTACCGCCCCCGCGAGTCCATCAGGCAGGTCCGACTCTGAATAAGAGTAGGCTGATCGCCGCATGTAGCTGGTCGCCGCGTCAACGGTGCCAGAAAGCCGGGACTCCAGCCCTGCCCTCGCCTCGTCCAGGCGGACCTCGGTCCCGGGCAGCATGGCGAACCTGCGCGCATAGTCGGACGCGTCTCGCGTGTGGAACGGATCGTCTTGGGTCAGTCGCTTGCCGAAGCGCCCGAGGTTGCCGAACGACCACACGGGAATGCCCTGCGCCAGTGCGACCCTCACGGGAATCCCGTGCGCCAGGTAGCTTGTATACGAGGTCAGGTACACGCGCGGACGAACCGCCGCGAACCAGGCACTGGCACGGCGTACCGCACGTATGGACGCGCAGAGGAGATCCAGCACCAACGGATCGCATGCATCGAAGCGCGGTGACGGGCTGAGCCGCAGATAGGAATCGATCAGCAGATCGAGCAGTTCGATGCCATCCACGCGCAGCGTCGACGGGGCTGGACTGGCGCGCAGCGTCGACCAGAGTTCCCGCGCGAGCCTTCTTTCGGCGATCCACTCGAACGGCGACACGGAACCAACCATTCTGCAACCGACGCCATCCACAAGGTTGCCGTAAGCCCTTATCCATGGCGCATCACGCAACCTCGCCGCGACGGCGCCGCGAGCCGCGCGCGCGCGCCATCCCCGCCCCATCGCCCCGGAACCAGCGATGGCTACCAGTCGCGAATCCGTCAAGCCATGTTCGCGCATGCGCGCCACGAGCGCACCAAACAGCAGGACGTAGAACCGGTCGTAAACCAGTTGCACTGCTGCCGTCGTGCCCGGTATCGCATCGCGTGGTGCGTCTTGCCTCGCACGACGAGCACCGATGACATCGAATGTCGCTGGTGTGAGCAGCGGGTCTGCCATGCATAATGACCGCACACGCATGACCCACC
Organism: Betaproteobacteria bacterium; assembly: GCA_947458265.1. Taxonomy (GTDB): domain Bacteria; phylum Pseudomonadota; class Gammaproteobacteria; order Burkholderiales; family CAIKXV01; genus CAIKXV01. Next base: position 235,527 of record CANGYF010000003.1, on the reverse strand, counting down.
GGGGCACAGGCGCGTCTTCAGATCGGGACAAGGACCGTCCCCAGGCGCGCGCGCGCCGATCGTGACGCGGGTAAAAAGGCCATCACCCCAGCAGGTCCCAGGTCAACGGGTCGCCGCGCCGAACAGCTTTCTTCACTATACGGCCGAGTACCAGAGACCACTCACCGCTGGAGAGCGGCCCACCGGGGCGGATGGCACGCACGTTCTGCCGGGTGATCACATCCCCCGGATTGAGGTCGGAGACCACGCGAAGTCCGCGGCGATAAATGAGCGACCGGCGCTCGGACGCGCTGGGTCCGTAGGATACATGCCCGATCGATTGCCACGCACGCTCGGTCTCGACCACGAGCGCCTTCATCTCGGCCGGCTCGAGCGAGAAGGCCGAATCAACGCCGCCCTCGGCGCGCGACAGGGTGAAATGCTTTTCGATGACAGTCGCACCAAACGCGACTGCAGCCACAGCAGCACCAACGCCCATCGTGTGGTCGGACAGGCCAACCTCGCACGCGAACATGTCCCTCATGTGAGGCAGCGTCGCGATATTGCTCTGCTCCGGGGTCGCCGGGTATGAACTGGTGCACTTGAGCAGTACGAGATCGCGGCAACCAGACTCGCGCGCCGCAGTGACCGCACGCTCCAGTTCGGAAACGGATGCCATGCCCGTGGAGATGAGCATCGGCTTCCCGGTCGACGCCACCTTGCGTATCAGTTCGAGGTCGGTATTCTCGAAGGACGCAATCTTGTAGAACGGAGTGTGCAGGGACTCGAGGAAATCGACGGCGGTCGCGTCGAAAGGCGTGCTGAAGGCGATGAGGCCGCGCTGCGCCGCGCGATCGAAGATGGGCTGGTGCCATTCCCAGGGCGTATGCGCATCCTCGTAGAGGGAATGGAGCGTCGTGCCGTGCCAGAGGTTATTCTTGTCGGAAACTAGGAAATCACCGTCGGCGAGATCCAGTGTCATCGTGTCTGCGGTGAATGTCTGGATTTTCAGTGCGTGCGCGCCCGCGGAGGCCGCGGCATCGACGATGCTCAAGGAGCGCTCGAGCGAGTGGTTGTGGTTGCCCGACATCTCCGCGATGATGAACGGTGGTGCATCCCGTCCGATCCGGCGCCCGGCGATTTCGAAGCCTGTGCTGGCACTCATCGTCAGATCCTCAGGAAGTTGAGCAGCACGTAGAGCGACGGATCGTAAACATTCGGCTGGCGCTCGTAGTCCAGGAACAGCGCGGCATCGGCAATGTTCCATGACACGTGGCCTACAAGCAGCATCGCCATCAACGTGTCGCTGGCCGCGATGCGCAGGAACGGCCGGCCAGCAAGCTCGATCGGATCCTGCGGGAGGGACTGGGGCGGTCCGACCGCCTCATGACGCAGGTCGATCACGAACCGGCGCCCGCTCGTGCTCCAGTCGAGGACGATCCGCCAGTCCGGGAAATCCTGCCGCCTGGACTGCTGCTGCCACAGGCGCGCCCTTGCGTAAGCCACCAGTCGGTCGGCTGGAACCGAAGGCGAGAATGTCAGCTTCTCATGATCATACAGTGCGCCGGCCAGTTCGCGAACCACATAGGCATCACGCTCAGCTTCGGAATACATGCGGTAGGGCTCGTCGGGCGAGCACGCTCCCGACTTCAGGTCAAAGCACTGCCCGGAATTGAGCAGCACGAGTTGCGAGGAGAGCCCTGCCTGCGCCATCGGTTCTCGTACCACCCCCGCGGACGCGGCATGCGAGACAAAACGGTTCAGATGTCCACGACTCCCGCCTACCACGTACTGATCGGCGAACGGCATGGTCCAGCGAGCACCGATCCTGCCTGCAGCAGCAACGAATGCGGCGACGCGGCCGGAGAGTATCCGTGCGCACTCGGCAGCCTTCTCGTCGTCGCTGAGGTTCAGGTAGCACCCCGGGTATCCCGAGCCGCCAGAGTACGGCAACAACGCGAGATCGATGTCCGGATAACGCGCTTCGAGGTAACGTAGCCCGGACTCGTGCAACTGGCAGTCGTTCGCGTTGAATACGGTCATTTCGCCCCAGCGAACGACCACCTGCGAGTCGATGATGCTGGACATCTCGTTGGCCGGATCAGCCTCGATCATGTCCACGTGCAGGTCAGGGGCAATCTGCATGCCCTGCCGGGGAGGTACCAGATGCACGCGGCGGAAATCGAAGCCGTGGCTCTTCAGGAAGGCCAGCACGAAGTTCGGCTGCCGGTCCATGATGATTACTTCAGCATCCCGATTCAGGTACTGGATCGTGCCTGCCGAGCAGTGATCCTCGTGGATATGCGAGATGCAGATGTAGTCGACCCGGCCCAGCGACTCAGCGCTCGCCGCTGCGGGCGGCCAGTGAAACCAGGAGCCGTGGAAGATCCCGTCGTCCAGCCAGGGATCGAACAGCATCCTGCGCCCTTCGTGCTCGAGCACCGCCGTCGCGCCGCCCAGGTTCAGGATCTTCATGCCGCGGCAGCTACAGGCATGGCATAGGCGATCACCTGTCGACCCAGGCCAGCTGCAGCGAGCGCCTGGTAGAAGGCAGACAGCGCGTCGGAATGCCCGGTGCGGCGAAGATTCGCCTCGAATGCCATACGCGACTCGTGGCAGGTACGGCCGAGTTCACGCGTACCGACGTAGTTCTGCCCCATGAGCAGGAACATTTCCATCGGGAACGATGCTTCTTCATGGGCCACGCGCATCGAGCTGCCCTCGACCAGCCTGCGAAGGGTCGCCGGGTTGAAGTAATTCAGGTGCGCCGGAGGCGCCACCCACCACGAATCCAGGCCGTATACCTCCTGGGCGGCGAGCTGGAACGCGTTGAACTCGTTCGGCACCTCGATGACAAGCACGCCGCCCGGCGCCAGCAACTGGCCATGGATCTGCCGCAGCACCTGCACCGGATCAGACAGATGCTCGAGCACGTTCATCAGCATCACCACGTCGAACCGGCGGTCTCCGAATACGTCCATCCGGTCCATGCCGCCCTGGACGCACTCGATACCGCAGGAGCGGACGTAGTCCACCGCTTCGGGCGCCGGATCGAAACCAGCGCATCGTGCGCCTCGCGCCTGCAGGTACTTCAGCGTGAGGCCCCATCCGCATCCGATATCCAGCACGGTGGCACCCGCGATCGGATGACCTCGCAGGCTCTCGATGCGCGCGCACACATCCGCGCGATGCCCGTCGTGGAAGGCCTGATCGGCCTCCTGTACTTCCCGTGCGGAGTTGTTGAAGTACCGGTACTGCCCGCTGTAGAACTCCTCGGCGTAGAAACGGGCAATCTCCTCCGCGCTGGGCACGGGCTTGATCTGCAGGAATCCGAACTGCTCATGCGGCTCGAGCCGGTATTGCGCCTTCGTGTTCATGGTACTTCCTCGGCAGGCTGGCACCCGGGCAACGGCGGCCTGATGTAGCTTCGGGCCGCAAGCCATCCGAGGTGTGCGACGACATCGATGATGGAGAGATGGCTGACGAACGCCCCACCGCCCCGCTGCGGATACGGCGGCGGCGTGAAATCGTGCACGAGAAGCCGTATGCCGCAATTCTGCGTGAATCGGTCTTCGCGAAGATACCCCAATGCACCGGGCGGCGTGACGTACTCGGTGGCGCCCAGCCCCTCCAGTATCCTGATCAGCCTCTCGGTCCGGGTGCCCGGCACGCCGAGTCGACTGGATCTCAATACCGGGGTCCGGATGTCGAGTTGGATGCGCATCGAATCGAGCAGTGCGATATTCAGGTCGGCAAGCGTCCCGAGGTCGCGGTTCTCCAGCAAGGCAATCAGTTCGCGCACTTCCGCGTAATGCGCATGGCGGCCGTATACCGCCGCCAGGGTTCCGAGATGCTTGTGCCGCCAGGGCTGGTTGTCCGCGACACGCACCTGCTCGATGGTCTCGCCGAGGAATCCGCGAAGCACGGGAACAGTCAACCATGACGCAGCCCCGCCGACGAGGAGGCGGTTACGGTGTTGCCAGGAGGATCGCTCGAACTGCGCGTCATCGAGGTAGACGAAGCAATCGACGCCGGCCATGAGGTGGAGGTAACCCGCCCAAGGCAGGTACGTCGGCTGCATGATCGCGCAACGCATGGATCAGGCCTCGCGTCGCGCGGCGCGCAGGGCGGCACGACTGGAGGACGGCAATGGGCGCATCACCGTGCGGCCCGCCATTCGTGTTCGAGCAGCGACCACCGGTTCTGGCTGACGTAATGCCCATCGGCGTAGATGGCATCCCGCTCGACACCTTCGTGCACGAATCCGAGGCTGCGGTAGAGCGCCTCGGCGCGCACGTTATGGGGGAACGTATGCAGCCAGATACGATGCAGTCCGTGCTCGTCGAACCCACGCGCGAGCATTCCTGCAAGCGCCGCCCGCCCGATACCGTGGCCTCTCGCCTCGGGAACACCGATGTAGATCTGGAAGTAGCCCGAACGATGCATCCGGTTCATCTTGAGCAGCGTATTCCCGACATGCACGCCTTTGTCGTCCATGATCGCGAGCAGCAGCACATCGTCGGCCGCGCGCAGCCATTGGCGATGACCTTCCAGCGTGAGGATGCGACGCAGGCCGAACGACGCCCGCAGATCGTCCGAGTTCAGCCAGGCAACGGTCGCCGGATCCTGGTCCGGATGATGCGCGCGCAGCACCGATTGCCCGCTCATCGCACCGCCCCCTCCGTGATCCCGCCGGTATCCGCGCCCGCACTCGCTCCTGCGATGAAGTCGGCGACGCGAGCACTGCCCAGCCCGTCGACTGCACGCAGCATCCGCTCGCGCATCTCGCCGAGCCGTCCTACATCGTCGAGGAACGACTGCAGGGCGGACTTCAGCGTGGCTGGCGATCGCGCGCCGACCAGCCCGAGATCGACACACAACCCGAGGGCTGCAAGGGTACGCAGAACCGGCTGCTGATTTGTCGACGTGGCCAGCAGCGCGGACGGCAGCCCCAGGCAAGCACGTTCCCACGTGGCGCCACCGGGTGACCCGACTGCCAATGAGCAGGCCGCCATGTGGGCCGCCATGTCGGCGACATGTGGCTGCCATTCGATCCGGCCGGGGAATACGGTGCTCAGCGCAGACATCGCGCCTGGGTCAGCCGAGCCAGCGGCGACCGCGATCAACTTCGGATCGACATCGAGCAGCGCATTGCACAGCATCGGCAGGGCATGGAGGTGGCCACCGCCACCGACGAACACATGCACCCGACGCGATTGCGGCCAGGACGGCGCACAGGCATGGCGGGCCCGGAAAGCGGGACGCAGCAGCGCGTACGCCGGCCCGAGCAACAGCGTGGTCTGCGCCGACACCCATTGCCGATAATCGGACGGGATCCGTGCCGGACCGGGATCGAGCAGCAGGTCGCAGTCATGCGCGCGATCGGCCAGATCGTCGATCACCAGCAGTCGTCGGACATGCGGCCGCACAATCGACTCCCAGCGGGCGTCGAGTTGGTAGTGATCCACGATGACCCAATCGGTATCAACCGGGAGGTGCGCGAGGAACTCGGCGGCATCCCGCACGGGATCGATTTCCGCGCACGCGTTGATCAGGCATAAAGGATGCATCGCGCCCGAGAAGATCGCCGACAGTTCCGGCGTCGGGCCAATGGCCACGAAACTGCAGCGCGCCCCCCTTTCGGCCAGCGCGTCGGCGAGCGCCAGACAGCGCATAGCGTGCCCGGCGCCGAGCGCCGCCGAGGCATCGATGCGAAAGGCGACCCGCACGCTCACTTCCCGGCGGCGCCCAGCGCCGCGTACAGCGCCTCGGCGTGCTGCCAGTCTTCCTCGGTGTCTATGTCGACCACCCGCAACCGGGACAGCACCAGCGCCGCGGCCCCCTCGACCAGCGGAGAGCCGCCGCGCAGGAACGCACTGGCGCTCCCCCAGCAGAACTGCCCGGCGTCATGGAACGTCGGTTGAAGGTCCTGCGTGCGGCGCTGCGCCTGGGCCGGATCCAGCATGCTGGCCGTACCATCGTGCCCAATCACGAGGGCGCGCTGGATCGGGTGCGGGTAGGCCACCGCACCGAAGCAGAAATCACGGCCGCTGGTGCGCATCAGCGCGAGCGCATCGGCCAGCGCAGCGGCCTCCAGCAGCACTGCTGCCGGGTACAGGCAGCAAACGAACTCGGGCGCCTCGTCGTGCTCGACCAGCCATTGCACTGCATGCCGTATCACCGGGATCGTGCCGGTGAAGTCGTCCGAAAGTTCGGCTGGGCGCATGAAGGGCACCCGTGCTCCCGCTGCGCTCGCGATCGACGCGATCTGCGCGTCGTCGGTGGATACCAGAATCGAATCGAAGCAGCCGCTGCTGCGAGCCGTCTCGATCGCGCGCTCGATCAGCGGCCGGCCCGCGAACGCGCGGACATTCTTGCGCGCAATTCGCTTGCTGCCGCCCCGCGCGGGAATCACCGCGACATTCATCGAGCGCCCCCTGGCCGGCGGCCGGACTCAGCCGGCACCGAAGGCCGCCACTGCGGCGGCGACCCGGTCGACTTCCGCCGGCGTGTGGCCGATCGAAATCGGCAGGCTGAGTTCGGTCGCATGCAGTTCATCGGAGATGGGCCAGTCGCCCGACAGCACACCGGCCATCGCCTGCTGCCGGTAGGGCGGTATCGGGTAGTGTATTTCGGTGCGTATCCCGCGCGCGAGAAGGTGCTCGCGCAGCGCGTCGCGACGGCGATGCCGGATGCCGAAGATGTGAAAGACGTCGAACTCGTCGGCACGCTGCCGAGGCAGCACCAGCGCGCCGGTCGCCGAAACCGGGCCAAGCGCATCGAAGTAGCGCGCGGCGAGCATGCGCTTGTGTGCGGTGATCGAATCGAGCGACCGCAGCTTGACCCGCAGCATGGCGGCCTGTATCTCGTCCAGCCGCGAGTTGGTACCCGGATAGACGTTCACGTACTTCTGCAGCGATCCGTAGTTGCGCGTGTGGCGCAGCCGCTCGGCAAGCGCCGCGTCATCGGTGACGATGGCACCGGCGTCACCCAGGGCACCGAGGTTCTTCGTCGGATAGAAGCTGAAACAACCGGCATCACCGAAAGTCCCCGTGGTGCGTCCGCCCAGCTTCGCGCCGTGCGACTGGGCGCAATCCTCGACCACGCGCAGGCCATGCTCGCGCGCGAAATCGCCGATCGCGTCCATTCGGCAGGCCTTGCCGAACATATGGGTGACGCAGAGGGCCCGAACGCCCGGCGCCAGCGCGGCCTGCAGGCGCTTCGGGTCGGTATTGAACGTTTCCGGGTCTGGCTCGACCAGAACCGGCACCAGTCCGGCTCGAAGGATCGCCAGTATCGTCGCAATATAGCTGTTGGAAGCTACCAGCACGCCCGACCCGCGCGGCAAGTCGAGCGCCTCGAACGACAACTGCAGCGCGTCGAGGCCGTTGGCCACGCCGACGCAGTGCCGGGCACCGACCCAGGCCGCGAATTCCTGTTCGAAGGCGCGCACTTCCTCGCCGAGCACGTACCAGCCCCCACGGATCACGCGCGCCGCGGCCGCCTGCATTTCGTCGATGAATCCCGCATTCGAGCGGGCCAGTTGTTCGTACTCGATGGGCGCCACGGCGCCCGCAGCCGGCTCAGTCATAGGGCTCGTCGATATAGTCTGCGCGGTCGTAGGGCTGCGAGGACATCACGAGCAGGATCGAACCCGGGCCGAATGTCATCGTGTGCCAGTGATGCGGCTCCACCAGCAGGCAGCGCGCCGGCGAATCGAGCACGATATCGCCATGCTCGATGCCGTCATTCATGAACACGCTGACGCTGCCTTGAATCGCGACCAGCGCCTGACGCGAAAGCTTGTGACGGTGCCCGCCGCGGGTATGACCGTCCGCGCCGTAGATCCAGTAGGTACGCACCGGCACAAACGGCAACGCGTGGTCGAGCACGGTCAGAGCTCCACGCGGATCGCTGAACGTGGGCAGGTCGAGGACGGTGCACTGAATCATGGGGAGCCTGCAGGAGGACCAGCGGAGCACGCAGGTCAGAACAGGGTCTGATAGCCGGAGGGCCGGGTCAGGCAACGCACCACCTGCAACTGCTCGGCCTCGGACAGGCCCGGGAAGATCGGCAGGCTGATCGCTTCGCGGTAGTACTGCTCCGAATTGGGGAAGTCGGTGACTGCGTACCCCATGCGGCGGTAGTAGGGCTGGCGATAGACCGGAATGTAGTGCAGGTTGACGCCGATTCCGTCGGCGCGCAGGCGCTCGAAGACTTCGCGGTGGCTGCCATACGCGCTGCCGGGGGGCACGCGGACGATGTAAAGATGCAGCGCCGAATGCGTATCGGGATGCTGCCAGGGACGAGTGATCGCGTGGGGTGCCAGCCATTCCTCGTAGCGTGCCGAGATCGAGTGCCGGGCAGCCACAAATGCATCCAGCCGATCCATCTGGCTCAAGCCGAGCGCCGCCTGTATGTCGGTCATCCGGTAGTTGAATCCAAGCTCTATCTGTTCGTAGTACCAGGAGCCGTCCGGCGGATTCTCCATCTCGGCCGGGTAGCGGGTGATGCCATGGCTGCGCAGGCGCGCCATACGCTTGGCAATCTGCGCATCGTTCGTCAGCGCCATGCCGCCTTCACCCGTGGTGACGATCTTCACGGGATGGAAGCTGAACACCACGATGTCGCTGTAGGAGCAATCGCCGACCTTGCGCCCGAGGTAGCTCCCGCCAATGGCATGGGAGGCGTCTTCGATGATCCGGAATCCGTAGCGCTGGCCGAGTTCGCGGATCGCCTTCATGTCCGCAGATTGCCCGGCAAGATGGACGGGAATGACGACTTTAGGCAACTGGCCCGTGCGTTTCGCCGCTTCGAGTTTCTCGGCCAGACGCTCGGGACAGAGCGTGTACGTGCGTGGATCGATATCCACGAAATCGACCTTCGCGCCGCAATAGACGGCACAGTTTGCGCTTGCCACGAACGTGACGGGCGTGGTCCAAACCACATCGCCTGCGCCTACATCGAGCGCGAGACACGCGATGTGCAATGCGCTGGTCGCGCTGTTGACCGCCACGGCGTGCTGCGCACCGACATACGCCGCGACCGCTTTTTCGAACGCAGGTACGACCGGCCCCTGGGTGATAAAATCCGACCGGAGCACGGCAGTAACTGCCGCGATGTCCTCTTCCGAGATCGACTGCCGGCCATAGGGGATCATGGGCGGGAGACTGTCGTTCGGTACCCGACCGCGCGGCATCCGGCGCCACCGGATCCGGTCCGGTGCATCGACATGAATCGGGCGCATCGACTCGCGCGCATCATGGTCTGTGTCATGTTTTCAAACATATTTTTGAGTCTAGCGCACTTTTCCAATAGCCGGGCCTGATCGGTGCGCATGCCGACATCCCAGCCAGGGCCCTGATGAATCTGCTGGTCGTCACCCAGTACTTCCACCCCGAGAACTTCCGCATCAACGACCTGGTCGAGGGGATGGTCGCCCGCGGCCATGAGGTGACCGTGCTCACCGGCCTGCCGAACTATCCGGCCGGACGCTGGCACACGGGCTATGGCGCTCTGCGCGGCCCGTGGCGCGAGCGGCTGCTCGGCGCATCGGTGATCCGGGTGCCGATGGTCTCGCGCGGCGATTCGTCGGGCTGGCGCCTCATGCTGAACTACCTGTCCTTCGCGTTCACTGCCTCGACGATCGGTGCGCTGCGGGCGCGCGGCCGCTACGACGCCATCTTCGTATTCGAGCCTTCACCCGTGACCGTCGGCATCCCGGCGGCGGCATGCCGCGCGATGACCGGTGCCCCGATCCTGTTCTGGGTCCTCGACCTGTGGCCGGAAAGCGTGGTCGCGGCCAGCGGCCTGCGTGCAAGCTGGGCACTCGGACCTGTCGAGGCGCTGACGCGCTGGATCTACCGGCGTTGCGACCGCGTGCTGGCACAGTCGCGCGCGTTCTTCGGGCCGCTCGAACGGCAGGGCGTGGGGGCCGGGCAGCTGCGCTATTTCCCGAGCTGGGCCGAATCGGTGTACCAGCCGGTCGACCGCGAGGCTGCCGTGCACGGCAATGGCGCATCCACGCAGGCGCCGGTGCGACCGTTACTACCGGTACTGCCAGAGGGCTTCAAAGTGTTGTTCGCCGGCAACATCGGCGTCGCGCAGGACTTCCCGACCATACTGGCCGCCGCCGAGCGCCTGCGAGACCGGCTCGACATCCACTGGGTGGTCGCCGGCGACGGTCGGATGCGTCCCTGGGTGCAGGACGAGATCGAGCGGCGAGGCCTCGGACGCACGGTCCACCTGCTCGGCCCGCTGCCGATGCAGGACATGCCGAACCTGTTCGCCCGCGTCGATGCACTGCTGGTCACGCTGCGCGATGAACCCATCTTTGCCCTGACCATCCCGGGCAAGATCCAGTCCTACCTGGCCTGTGGCCGGCCGGTAATCGCGGCACTGAACGGCGAAGGCGCGGAAGTGATCCGGCGCGCGCGCGCGGGCATCGCGTGCGGTGCGGAAGACGCCGCGGCACTGGCCGATGCCGTGCTGCAGATGGCGAACCTGCCCGAGGCCGAGCGCGAGGCGATCGGCGCACGCGCACGCGCCTGCTACCTTGACCAGTTCGACCGCGAGCAGGCCTTCCGCCAGCTCGAACGCTGGATCGACGAATTGCGCAAACCGGGCTGACCCCCAATAATCGGCCGCTCCCCGACCTACCTGCAGGCTTCGTTGCAACATGGCTGATTCCTTGCGCGGCAAGACCGTACTGATCACTGGCGGCACAGGCTCGTTCGGCCGTGCAGTATTAGAACGGCTGCGCCGGATGAAGGTCGGGCAGATCCGCATCTTCAGCCGCGACGAGCTGAAGCAGGAGCTGATGCGGGTCGAGCTCGCCGACCCGTCGATCCAGTTCATCATCGGCGACGTGCGCAGCCGCGACAGCGTCGATGCGGCCATGCGTGGCGCCGACTACGTGTTCCATGCCGCAGCGCTCAAGCAGGTGCCTTCCTGCGAGTTCTTCCCGATGCAGGCGGTCTACACCAACATCATCGGCAGCCACAACGTGGTCGAGTCGGCGGTGGCCAACGGCGTGAAGAAGGTGGTGTGCCTGTCCACCGACAAGGCGGTGTACCCGATCAACGCGATGGGCATGACCAAGGCGCTGATGGAGAAGGTCGCCCAGTCTGCCGCGCGCGAGGCCCTGGCCGCAGGCAAAAGCGGCAGCCGCTGCACGGTAGCCGCGGTGCGCTACGGCAACGTGATGTACTCGCGCGGCTCGGTGATCCCGCTGTTCATGTCGCAGATGCGGGCAGGCAAGCCGCTGACCATCACCGAAGGGGCGATGACCCGCTTCCTGCTGCCGCTGTCGGGTGCGATCGACCTGATCCTGTTCGCGTTCGGCAATGCACGACCGGGCGATATCTTCATCAAGAAGTCGCCCGCCTGCACGGTCGACGTGCTGGCAGCAGCGCTGGGCGAGCTGTTCGGCATCGAGCCCGATATCCACCGCATTGGCATGCGCCACGGCGAGAAGCTCTACGAGACGCTGGCGAGCCGCGAAGAACTGCGCCGCGCGCAGGACATGGGCGACTACTGGCGGGTGACGATGGACGGCCGCGGCCTCGACTATGCGAAGTACTTCACCGAGGGCGACACGCAGGAAGCGGGCATCGACGACTACACGTCGCACAACACCGAGCGACTGGATGTCGCGCAGGTGAAGGCGCTACTGCTGACGCTGCCCGAGGTGCAGGCCGAACTCGCGGCCGGGCCCGTCCAGGCGCCAGCGCGGAAGGCAACCCGCACGAAACCGGGCGCGAAGACGGCAGCGCGGCCTAGCGGCGGCAAGCCGCGCGGTCGGCCGCGGAAGTCGCCCACGTGAACCCGGCGGCACCGGCTGGGGCCAGGGTCGCGATCACCGGCGGTGCCGGGTTCCTCGGCTGGCACCTGCGCTGCGCGATCCGGATGCGCGGCTGGCCGGAGCCGGTGGTGGTCGACCATGCCTGCTTCGACGATCCGGCACGCCTGCGCGACGCGCTGGCCGGCGTCGAGGTCGTGGTCCACCTGGCCGGGGTCAACCGCGGCCCGGACGCCGAGGTCGAAGCCGGCAATCCACGGCTGGCGCGCCTGCTGGTCGAGGCACTGCAGGCCACCGCGGCAGGCCGCAACTGGCTGCACCTGCTGTTCTCCAACTCGACCCATGGCCGCGATCCGTCCGTGCCGGCGGCGTCGCTGACGCCTTACGGGCGTTCGAAGCGCGAGGCCAACGCCATCCTCGGCGAATGGGCTGCAACCACGGGCGCGCGCTACACCGATATCCGCTTCCCGCACCTGTTCGGCGAACATGGGCGCCCGTTCTACAACTCGGCGGTGGCAACCTTCTGCCACCAGCTCGCCACCGGCGACACGCCGAAGATCATCGTCGACGGCGAGGTCGAACTGCTGCATGCGCAGTCGGCCTGCGACCTGATGCTCGAGGCGATCGACGCCGGTACCGGTGGCCCGCTGTCGCCCCAAGGTCTCAGGATGCCGGTCAGCGAGGCGCTCGCACGGCTGCAGGCGATGCATGCGACCTATGCCGACGGCACGCTGCCGCGGTTCGAGACCGCGTTCGACCTCGACCTGTTCAACACGCTGCGCTCGTACCGCTTCCCGCTGCACTACCCGGGGCGAATCGAGCTGCGCAGCGATGCGCGCGGCCACCTGTTCGAGGCGGTGAAGACCGGCCATGGCGGTCAGTGCTTTGCGTCTTCCAGCCACCCCGGCGTGGTGCGCGGCAACCATTTCCACCGGCGCAAGGTCGAGCGTTTCCTGGTCGCCGGCGGCGAGGCGACGATCCGGGTGCGCCGGATGTTCACCACCGATGCCCATGCCTTCGAGGTGCGCGGCGATGCGCCGGTGTACATCGACATGCCTACGCTGCACACCCACGACATCCGGAACAGCGGGCAGGGCGAGCTGTTCACCCTGTTCTGGTCGCACGAGATCTTCGATCCCGCGGCGCCGGACACCTACCCCGAGGCGGTCTGATGAAGAAACTGAAGGTGATGGCCATCGTCGGCACCCGGCCGGAACTGATCCGCCTGTCGCGGGTTCTGGCGCGGCTCGACCAGGCCACCGAGCTGGTGCTGGTGCATACCGGGCAGAACTACGACTACTCGCTCAACGATGTTTTCTTCGAAGAGCTCGGCATCCGACGTCCGGACCACTTCCTGGCTGCCGCTTCACCTGGCTCCACCGCGATCGATACCATCGGCCAGACCCTGATGCGTGTCGACCCGGTGCTCGAGGCCGAGAAGCCCGACGCGGTGCTGATCCTCGGCGATACCAACAGCTGCCTGTCGGCGATCGCCTGCAAGCGGCGCAAGATCCCGGTCTTCCACATGGAGGCTGGCAACCGCTGCTTCGACGAACGGGTGCCGGAAGAGCTCAACCGGCGCATCGTCGACCACATCTCCGACGTCAACCTGCCCTATAGCGACATCGCGCGCGAATACCTGCTGCGCGAAGGCCTGCCGCCCGACCGGGTGATCAAGACAGGCAGCCCGATGCACGAGGTGCTGCACCACTACCTGCCGCGCATCGAGGCCTCCGACGTGTTGACCCGGCTCGAGCTGCATGCCCGCGAATACTTCGTGGTCAGCCTGCACCGCGAGGAGAACGTCGATCCGCCGGCCGCGCTGGAGCGCATCGCGGCGATGCTCGATGCGCTGGCGCGCAAGTTCCGACAGCGCATCATCTTCAGCACCCATCCGCGCACCCGCAACCGGCTCGCCGCGCGCGCCGCCACGCTCGACCCGCTGGTCGAACTGCACACCCCGTTCGGCTTCCTCGACTATGTGCAGCTGCAGCGCAATGCCCATGCGGTGCTGTCGGACAGCGGCACCATCAGCGAGGAGTCTTCGATCCTCGACTTCCCGGCGCTGAACCTGCGCGAGGCCCACGAGCGTCCGGAGGCGATGGAAGAGGCGGCGGTGATGATGGTCGGGCTGAATGTCGACCGCGTGCTGCAGGGACTGAAGGTGCTCGAGACCCAGTCGCGCGGCCAGCCCGGCGGCAGCCCGGCACGCACGCTGGCACCGGTGGCGGATTACCACCATCCGGCGGTGTCCGAGAAGGTGCTGCGCATCATCCTCGGTTACACCGACTACGTGAACCGGGTGGTCTGGCGCAAGGCATGAACTGGACCGGGTCGCTACTGGCGCTGGGCGGCAGCGCAGTCGGGGTCGGGCGCACCACGCAAATGACTACAGTAAAATGACCATGGTCAGTCCATCAGGACCGGTATGGAAACCCTCTCCAGATCCAGGTTCAAGCCGCGTGCGCTCGAATGAGGCCAGCCAGGGGTTGCCGGGCGGACATCCGCCTGGCGTCGGCGTGAGCCACTGATGCAGGTCCACGTACGCTACCGAACTGCTTTCGCCTTCGCGCACGACGTGGTCGCCGCCAGCGTTGCCTGGTGCGCGGCATTCTGGCTGCGCTTCAACCTGGAAGTGCCCGATCCCTACTTCAGCGTGATGCTGATGTCGCTCGCCTGGGTGGTGCCGCTGCAGGCGGCGGTGTTCTGGCTGTTCGGCCTGTACCGGGGTATCTGGCGCTATGCCAGCGTGGCCGACTTGCAGCGCATCGTGTTCGCGGTCCTGGTCGCCGCGATGGCGGTCGCAATGGTACTGACCCTGCAGGGAGGCCCGACCGGCGTACCGCGCTCGGTGCTGATCCTCGACCCGCTGCTGCTGGCGATGACGATGGGCAGCAGCAGGATGCTCTACCGGATCTGGCGCGAGCGGCGGCAGGCACGGTCGGGTGCCGCGCGCTCGGTCTACGTGCTGGGTGCAGGCGATGCCGCCGCCGGGCTGATCAAGGAGTTCTCGCGCAGCGGCGAATGGCGGGTGGTCGCGCTGTTCGACGACAGCACTGGTCGCCACGGCCGCTCGATACACGGCATCAAGGTGTTCGGCGCGCTCGACTCGCTGGCCGACGCGCTGGCTACCGTTCCTGCCACGCACGCGATCATCGCGATGCCCTCGGCCAGCCATCACGACCGCAAGCGCGCCGCCGACCTGGCGACCGCGGCCGGGCTGCAGGTGTTCACGGTGCCGTCGTTCGACGACCTGGTCAGCGGCAAGGTCACCGTGTCGCAGATCCGCGCGGTCGAGCTCGACGATCTGCTGGGACGCGACCCGGTGGTGCTCGACGGCGACGGCCTCAAGGGCTGGATCGCCGACCGCGTGGTGATGGTCACCGGGGCTGGCGGATCGATCGGCTCGGAACTGTGCCGGCAGATCGCGCGCTTCCGCCCGCGGCTGCTGGTGATGGTCGAGTCGTCCGAGTTCGCGCTCTACCAGGTGGAGCAGGAGTTCAGCGATCCCGGCGCCGGTTCCAACCGGGCCACTGAGGTCGGCAGGCTTCCTGTCGCTGCCGTGGCCGGGGACGTACGCTCGCCGGTACGCATGGCGCAGGTAATGCAGCAGTATCGTCCCACCGTCGTGCTGCATGCCGCGGCCTACAAGCATGTGCCGCTGATGGAGACCGGCAACTGCGCCGAGGCGGTGCTCAACAACGTCGCCGGCACCTGGTCGGTAGCACGGGCGGCGGTCGATGCCGGCGTCGAGAAGTTCGTGCTGGTATCCACCGACAAGGCGGTGAACCCGACCAACGTGATGGGCGCGACCAAGCGCCTGGCCGAGATCGTCTGCGAGCGGCTGCAGGAGACCACTACCGGTACCCGGTTCGTGATGGTTCGTTTCGGCAACGTGCTCGGCAGTGCCGGCAGCGTGATCCCGCGTTTCCGCGACCAGATCGCAGCAGGCGGCCCGGTCACGGTCACGCACCCGGAGATCACGCGCTTCTTCATGTCGATCCCCGAGGCCGCACAGCTGGTGCTGCAGGCCGGGCTGATGGGCAAGGGCGGCGAGATCTTCGTGCTCGACATGGGAGAGCCGGTGCGGATCGCCGATCTCGCGCGCTCGATGATCCGGCTGTCGGGCTTCAGCGAAGACGAGATCCGGATCGTCTACAGCGGGTTGCGGCCGGGCGAGAAGCTGTTCGAGGAACTGCTCGCCGACGACGAGCAGACGCTGCCCACGCCGCATCCGAAGCTGCGCATCGCGCAGGCCCGGCAGGCGCCCAGCGACTTCCTGCCGCGGCTGCACGCCTGGATCGAAGCCCTGCAAGCGGGCCGCGCAGACGACGCCTGGGTCAAGCACGAGCTGGCGGCCTTCGTGCCGGAATACCATCCACAGGGCATGGTGGCCGAGGCCGCCCCGGGACCAGAACATGCCAACGTCGCGCGCTGACCTGTTCGCCCGCGCGCTGGCGCTGCGCGCGGAAGGACGCCTCTACGACCTGCGGGACGCCGGCCTGGACGACGTCTTCCGCGGCAGCGTCGACCGCTTCGTCGAGATCGCCTGGCAACTGCAGGGACGTACCCGGGTACTCGACGCAGGAGCGGGCCATGGCATGCTGGTGGCGCTGCTCTCCGCCGTCGGCCACCATTGCCAGGGTGTCGACCACGAGGACATGCGCTCGCGCTATCCGGTGGCATACGGCACGCACACGCACGCGAGCCACCAGGACCCGTCGATCGGTTTCGAGGTCTGCAACATCGAAGTCGAGCCGCTGCCGTTCCCCGACTGCTCGTTCGATGCGGTCGTCTGCTGCCAGGTGCTCGAACACTTCACCCATTCGCACCTGCCGGCGGTGCGCGAGATGCACCGGGTACTCGTCCCGGGAGGCCTGATCGAGGTCGACGTCCCGAACGTCGCCTCGTTCCGCAACCGCAGCCGCCTGCTGCGCGGGCGTAACATCACCTACGACTATGCCGAGCACTACCTGCATGCGCAGCCGGTGATCCATGGCGGGCTGTCGTTCTATCCGCTGCGCCACAACCGCGAGTTCGCCCGCGGCGAACTGCAACTGCTGCTGGCTGAGGCCGGCTTCCGCGACATCGACGTGCGGTTCCTGAAGTCGCGCCGCTGGCGTACCGGCCTGTCGCGGCTGCAGTCCGTCGGCACTGCGCTGAAGGACCTGGTGCCCTCGTTGCGAAAATCCCTGATCGCATGGGGCGTGAAATGAACAGCCTTGCCACCGCCGTGCCCGCGCAGACGCCCGGCGGCCGCCACCCCGGCTGGAGCGGGCGCGTCGATGCGCTCGGCGCGCAGGCCGTGGTCGGGCTCGCCTTCGCGACCCCGGTTTCCACCGCGCTGGCCAACGTGTTCCTGGCACTGGTGTTCGCCTGCTGGCTCGCCGGAGGCCGGTATCGCGAGAAGCTGCGCTGCTTCGTCGACAGTCCGATCGCGTTCGCGGCGCTGCTGCTGTTCGGCTGGCTTGTGCTGAGCCTGTCCTGGGCTGGAGGCTTCGGCCCCGACCAGCGCGAGTTCCTGCAGAAGTATGCAGACCTGATGATGGTCACCGTGGTCCTCTGGTTCATGCTCGACCCACGCCATCGGGCGCGTGCGCTGGCCGGGTTCGCGGCGGCGATGCTGCTCACGCTCGCCTTGTCGTACGCCGCGGCCGCCGGACTGCTGCCACCGGCGCGCTGGCTGCGCGCAGTGCCAGGCAACGCGGTCGTGTTCAAGATGCACATCACTCACGGCCTGCTGATGGCGCTGGCGGCGCTGCTGTTCAGCCTGTTCGCGTTCGAGGCGACCGCTGCTGGCCGGCGCCTGGCCGGGGCCTTCTGGACGATCGCCTGCCTGCTGGCACTGTTCAACGTGCTGTTCATGGTGCAGGGGCGCACCGGCTACCTGATGATCGCGTCCCTCATCGTGCTGGTGTTCGCGCTGCGTGCCGGCTGGCGCGGCCTGGCGATCGCCAGCGTGCTGGTCTGTGCGGCAGCCACGGCGATCTACCAGGGATATGAGCCGTTGCGGCAGCGGATCGACCGCGGCATGAGTGAACTCTCGAAATGGGATCCAGCCACGCCGGCCACGGAAAACAACTCGATCGGGCGCAGGCTCGAATTCCTCTCCGAAGGCCTGGCGCTCGTGCAGGAACGGCCCCTGTTCGGTCAAGGTCTGGGGGGCTTCGCGGCGGCCTACCGTGGACAGATCGAAGGCACCGGAAAGGACCCAACCAGCAACCCGCACAACGAAGCCCTGCTGCTGGCCGTGCAGGCGGGCATCCCCGCGGTGCTGCTGTACCTGTACCTGCTGGCGTGCACCGCGCGGGCCGCGCGCCGGCTTCCGACGCTGCATGAGCGTGTGCTGGCGCCCGCCCTGGTACTGTGGATCGGCATCGGCGGCCTGTTCAACGCGCTGCTGATCGACCACACCGAGAGCCTGCTGTTCACGGTGCTGCTCGGGCTGCTGGCCGCGGCGGCACTGCAGCACACCCCGGCAGGCGCGAGCCGTAACGGGCCCGGTGAGGGCCCGGGCCCCGCGAGCACGGCGGCGCCATGACGCTCTCGGTGGTGATCATCGCGCGCAACGAGGCCGCGCGCATCGAGCGCTGCATCGCATCGGTGAGCTGGGCCGACGAGGTGGTGGTGCTCGACGGCGGCAGCACGGATACGACCGTAGAGCTTGCCCGCGCACTGGGGGCACGGGTCGAAGTAGCAACCGATTGGCCGGGCTTCGGCGCACAGAAGAACCGCGCACTGGCGCTCGCCTCGGGCGACTGGATCCTGTCGCTCGATGCCGATGAATGGGTCGACGAAGCGCTGGCCACGGCCATCCGTACGGTGATCGCAGATGCAGCGGCCGCCGCAGTCTGGCGCATGCCGCGGCGCTCGCGCTACTGCGGGCAGGTGATGCGCCATTCCGGCTGGTGGCCCGACCACGTGACGCGGCTGTGGCGGCGCGGTTCGGCGCGATTCTCCGACGACCTGGTACACGAGCGGGTGCTGTGCGAGGGCACGCGCCCAGCGACGCTCGGCGTCGCGCTCGACCATGAATCGTTCGCCAGCTTCGAGCAGGTGATCGACAAGATGAACCGCTATTCGACCGACGGCGCGGCGATGATGCACGCGCGCGGCCTGCACGGCTCGGTCGGGCGCGCGCTGCTGCACGGCTTCTGGACCTTCGTGCGCACCTACGTGCTGCGCCGCGGCTTCCTCGATGGACGGTACGGCCTACTGCTCGCGATCTCCAATGCCGAGGGTAGCTACTACCGTTACCTCAAGCTGATGCACCACGGACGGCGATGACCCGCCTGGCCGTGGTGGTCACCACCTACAACCGGCCCGAAGCGCTCGAGCAGGTGCTTTCGGCCTACCTGTCGCAGGCGGACCAGGACATCGAACTGCTGGTGGCCGACGACGGATCCACCGATGACACGCGCGCGGTGGTCGAGCGCTTCGCGCAACGCACCGCCTTCCCGGTGCACCATGTCTGGCACGAGGATGACGGCTTCCGTGCCGGTGCGATCCGCAACCGTGCGGTCGCGCGGACCACGGCCGACTACATCGTATTCACCGACGGCGACTGCGTGCCGCTGTCGGGTTTCGTCGCCGGACATCGAGCGCTGGCCGAGCAGGGATGGTTCGTCGCGGGCAACCGGGCGCTGCTGTCGGAACGGCTGACCCGCCGGGTGCTGCAGGAGAAGGTGCGGCTGGAGGCATGGTCCCGCCTCGACTGGGCGCGCGCCTTCCTGCACCGTGACGTGAACCGGATCGCACCGCTGTGTACGCGCGACCTGGCCGATGCACGTGGCTGGCGACGCCGGCAGCCGGATCGCTGGGCAGGTGCGAAGACCTGCAACCTCGGCGTCTGGCGCAACGACCTGGTGCGGGTGAACGGCTTCGACGAAGCCTACAGCGGCTGGGGGCTGGAAGATTCCGACCTGGTGATCCGGATGCTGCATGCCGGCGTACGCCACAAGAACGGCCGCTTCGCCACGCCGCTCGCTCACCTGTGGCACGCCGAGAACGATCGCAGCAGGCTGCAGGAAAACCAGCGGCAGCTCGATGCGCTGGTCGCGTCGCAGCGCATGCGTGCCGCCGTCGGCCTCGACCGGTATGGAACCTGAGGCACGCATGGATGCCGGGCTCACCGGCGCCGCTGGCCTGCGCCTGCCCGCGGCACCCGCCCGGGTGCTGGTGGTAGCCACCCGGCGCATCGGCGACGTGCTGCTGACCACGCCTCTGATCGCCTCGATCCACGCTGCCTGGCCGGCCGCTGCCATCGACGTGCTGGTGTTCTCGGGTACCGGCGCCGTGCTCGCCGGCCTGCCCGGCATCGACGCGGTGATCGAGGTCGCCGAGCGGCCCCGGCTGCGCGACCACCTGGGCCTGCTGCGCCGGATCGCGTTGCGCTACGACCTCGCGCTGAGCACCCTCCCCGGCGACCGGCCGACGCTCTATGCACGCATCGCCGCACGACATGCGATCGGCGCGCAGCTCGATGGCGGCAAGCACCTGTGGAAGCGCCGCCTGCTCGGCGCCTCGGTGCCCTACGACGACGAAGGCACCCACACCGTACTGCAGAACCTGCGGCTGGCCGATGCGCTGGGCATCGAACGGTGCCCAACGGTGCAGGTTGCACCCGGCGCAGCGCTGCCGGCCGCGCTGGACGATGACCTTGCACAAGGGCCGTTCATCGTCATTCATCCCTGGCCGCGTTTCCGCTACAAGATGTGGCACGACGAAGGCTTCGCCGCGTTCGGCCAGTGGGCGCACGATCGTTCGCTGCGCATCGTGTTGTCGGGCTCGGGCGCCGAAGACGAGCGCGCATACGTGCAGGCCCTGCATGCGCGCATGCCGGCCGGCACGCTAGACCTCGCGGGCACGCTGTCTCTGGCGCAGCTCGCCGGCGTGCTGCGCCGGGCCTCGCTCTACCTCGGGCCGGACACGGTGGTGACCCACATGGCGGCCGCGCTCGGCGCGCCGACCGTCGCACTGTTCGGCCCCTCGAACCCGGTGAAGTGGGGTCCATGGCCGGCCAACTGGTCAGCCGACGCCAGCCCCTGGCCGCGCACAGGCAGCGGCCGCGAGGGCAATGTATACCTGCTGCAGGGCCGGGCACCGTGCGCGCCCGGCGTGCCCTGCCTGAAGGAAGGCTGCGACCGGCATGTCGACAGCGACTCGGCCTGCCTGACCGGGCTGCCGGCCGCGCGCGCGATCGATGCAGCGATCGAACTCCTAGAATGGCGGAAGAACGGAAACGAATGAACGACCTATCCCAGGAAACGAAAGCCCGCTTCATCCAGCACTGCCCGGTCGGCTGTGCGGCCCCGCTGCTGCCCACCGCGATACGACTGCCGGAGGGGGAGTTGCTGTGCTGTGCCGAATGCCGCCAGTGGATCAGCCAGGCGAGCAGGCAGCGCTACGGCGACTCGATGCGCGAGTTCGACACCGAGCAGGGCACGGCGCCCGACGCCGCCTCCCTGCAGCGGCGCCATGCACTGGCGGCGCAGCGTATCGAACGGCTGGCCCGACTTGCGGGACGCGAGCCGCGCACGCTGCGGCTGCTGGATGTCGGATGCTCCAGCGGTGCCTTCCTCGAGGCCGCACGTACGCTGCAGGTACCCGCGCGCGGCGTCGAACCGGCGCCCGCGGCGGCTGCCGGTGCCCGTGCAAAGGGGCTGGACGTGGTGACCGGGACGCTGGACCAGGCCGCCTTCGAACCCGGCAGCTTCGACGCGGTCACGCTGTTCGAAGTGATCGAGCATCTACAGGATCCGCTGTCGCTGGCCCACGACGTGTTCCGGGTGCTGCGCCCCGGCGGCGTCTGGCTGGTCGGCACGGCCAATGCCGCGAGCTGGACCGCTGCACTCATGGGCGCGCGCTGGCAGTACCTGCAGATCGAATCGCACGGCGGCCATGTGAGCTTCTTCAACCCGGGCTCGATCGCCACGCTGGCGGCGCGCAGCGGCTTCACCGTCGAACGCATCGATACCCGCAATGTGCGCGCCTTCGAACGCGGACAGGCACCGTCATCGGTCTACACGCTGGCCAAGCTAGGCACCGAACTGCTGTCGCCGCTGGCCCGCGCCGCCGGCCGAGGCCATGACATGCTGGCCTGGCTGCGCAAGCCTGAGGCGACACAGGCCGGCTGAAGGCTCCGCTCCGCGCACGCTACCGCAGCGGCAGCGGCAGCGGCAGCGGCTCAGCCTTCCTGCAACTGCTGCAGGCGCGCATAGGCACCGTCGCGCGCCAGCAGTTCGCGGTGGGTACCGGTCTCCACGACCTGCCCACCGGACAGCACCAGGATGCGGTCGGCACGCTCGATGGTCGACAGCCGGTGCGCGATGACCAGCGTGCTGCGCCCGTGCATCAGCTGTTCGAGCGCAGCCTGAACCTGCCGCTCCGATTCGGTATCGAGCGCGGATGTAGCCTCGTCCAGCACCAGGATCGGCGCATCCTTCAGGAAGGCCCGCGCGATCGCCAGCCGCTGGCGCTGCCCGCCGGACAGCCGGATGCCGTTCTCGCCCACCACCGTCTCGTAGCCGGACTCCATACGCTCGATGAACTCGTGCGCGCCTGCAGCCATGGCCGCCGCCACCACCGCCTCGCGCGGTGCCGCGGCCATGTCGCCGTAGGCGATGTTCGCCGCCACCGTGTCGTTGAACAGGGTCACGTCCTGGCTCACCAGCGCGATGTTCCGGCGCAGGCTGGCCAGCGTGAAGCTGGCGCCGTCACGGCCGTCGAACAGGATGCGGCCACGCGCCGGTGCATGGAAGCGCGGGATCAGGTTGGCGATCGTCGTCTTGCCGCTGCCTGAGGTGCCGACCAGCGCCACCGTCTCGCCCGGCGCGACCGAGAACGAGATGTCCTCCAGCGCCGGCGGCTGCCGTTCATCGGCCGCCGGATAGCGGAAGCCGACCGACTCGAAGCGCACCTCACCGGACAGCCGGCCTGCATCGACGGTGCCCGGATCGGGCTCCGGCGCCGTGTCGATCACCTCGAAGACGGTCTGCGCGGCGGCCAGCCCGCGCTGCAGATATTCATTGATGCTGGTCAGACGCTTCAGCGGTGCGGTCAGCAGCAGCATCGCGGTGACGAAGGAGATGAAGGCACCGACCGTGGTCTGGTCCTGCATCGCCCGGTTGGCCGCGATGTAGACTACGGTCGACACCGCGATTGCGGCGATCATCTGCACGATCGGCACGTTCGAGGCTGCGGCGACCACCTGCTTCATGGTGTAGCGGCGCATGCGGTTGCTCACGTCGAAGAAGCGCTGGCGCTCGAAGGCCTGCCCGCCGAACACCTTCACCACCTTCTGGTTCTCGACCGTCTCCTGCAGCACATGGGTGATGTCGCCCATCGAGCGCTGCGCACCGAGGCTCGCAGCGCGCAGGCGGCGGCTGACCATGCGCACGATCCAGGCGATCAGCGGCGCCATCGCGAACACGATCAGCGTGAGCTGCCAGTCGAGCCAGAGCAGCACGCACAGCAGCGCGATGATGGTCACGCCGTCCTTGACGACGATGGTGATCGCGTCGGTGGCCGCGGTGGTGACCTGGGCGGCGTCGTAGGTGAGGCGCGAGATCAGGTTGCCGCTGGCATGGCGCTCGTAAAACGAGGCCGGCAGGCGCACCAGGTTGTCGAACATGCGCGTGCGCAGGTCGAGCACCACCCGGCTGCCGACGTACTGGGTGCAGTAGCTGCCTACGAAGGTGGCGATGCCGCGCACCGCGAACAGGCCGATCAGCAGCACCGGGATCAGCATGATCCACTTCGGGTCGCGCTCGACGAAGGTGCCGTCCAGGATCGGCTTCATCACCGCGGGCAGCGCGGCCTCGCTGGCGGCGACCACGACCATGCCGAGGATCGCGCAGGCGAAAATCCAGGCATACGGCTTCACGAAGCCGAGCAGGCGCCGGTACAACGCGATGCTGTCGGCGGGCGGCGAACCGGTGTTGGGTTCCTTCGAAGAGGCCACGGCAGGGAGGACAGCCGATCGACCGGCCCCGGGGAGTCCCGCGACAGGCGGGGCGAAGCGGTCATTATGCCCGAGCGCCCCGCCGCGCCGCATGCCGTCAGCCCGGCGCGGCAGCGGGCGTCACCGGAACCGGTACACCACCGTCGCCAGCGCCGTGCGTCCCGGCAGCGGATACGCGTTGTACCGGTCGGGCGTGAAGGCCGAGGTGGACCGGACCCCGTAGTTGAAGTAGCTCCGGTCGAACAGGTTGTTCACCGCCAGCGCGAACTGCCAGCTGCGCGCGTCCCATGCGGCGCGCAGGTCGACCAGCGTGTAGCCCGGGATGCGTGCGGCGAGCGTATTGCCCTCGTCGTTGTCCATCACCGCGCTGGCCACCTTGCGCGCGCTGGCGGACAGGGTGAGCTCGGCAACCGGCTTCCACGATGCACCGAGCGCGACCTGGTGCGCGGGCACCAGCGGTACCGTGCGCCCGGTGAGCGCGATGCTGGTCTGGTTGAACGGTGCGGTGCCGGGCAGCACGCCTTCGCGGAAGCGTGCCTGCGTCCAGGTGTAGGCCAGGGTCAGGCGCAGTGCCGGTGCCGCCTGCCACCAGCCGCCGAGTTCCGCGCCCTGACGGCGCAGCGCCGGCAGGTTGGTGTTGCCGATGCCGGAGGTGAATGGGTCGAGCCGGATCTCGTCGTCGACGTCCAGCCGATGCAGCGCAAGCCGCGCGCTGGCCGATGGCGTGGTGTAGTCGAGCGCCACTTCGCCACCGGTAGCCACCTGCGGCCGCAGGAACTGCAGCTGGTTGGTGAACACGGCCGTGCTGCCGTAGATCTCGTCGATGTTAGCGAACCGGTAACTGCGCCCGGCGCGGCCCAGCGCCGACCAGGCTCCCGACAGCGACTGGCGGACGCCGAGTTCCCAGGCGTGCTGGTACAGCGTCTGGTTGTCGGCCGGCGCAGCCGAGCCGAAGGCCCCGCCCGGCGCCGTCGGATCGTGGAAGTCCGTTGCGGCTGCCTTGTAGCGCTCCCGGCGCAGGCCGGCAGTGACGGTGGTGCCGGTGGCATCGAACGAGGCCGTGCTCGCGATGTACAGGGCGGCGTTGTCCTGCACAGCCTCGATCGTGTTCGCCGGGCGCCCGATGTTGCCCTGGGCATTGCTCGAGACCAGCCGGTAGTCCCAACGGTAGACATCGACGCCGACCGTGGTCGACAGGCTGGCCGCACCGAGCGCGTTCACGAAGCGCATCCTGGGCGTGATCGCGAGCACCGACAGCTCCCGCTCGGAGTAGCTGGGGAAACCACCGAAGTCGAAGTACGACGCCTGGTTCGTGTTGCGCCAGCCGACGCCAAGGTTGAACGCGCCGATGTCGAGTACCCGGTCGAAATCGAGGCTGGCGCGCGCACCGTCGCGCACCGCGTAGTCGAGCGGTGTCGAGGTGCCGCGCGGATTGTCCTCGAGCTGGTTCACGCCGGCCGAGGGCTGCACCCGGCGTGCGCCTGGCAGCCGGCTGTTCTGCCGGTCCATCGCCAGCCGTGCGGTGAGCGTGTTCGGGCCATCGCGCCAGCGCAGGTCCGCCTGTCCGATATCCTGCGTATTGCTGCTGTTGGCACGCCAGCCATCGGTCTCGAGGTGGGTCGCATACAGCCGCAGCGCGAGCGGACCGCTGCCCAGGTTGCCGTTGAAGGCGACCGCACCCGTGGACAGGCTGCCACCCTGCAGGGTCAGCTCGGCCGAACGCTCGCCCGGCCGGGCCATGCGGGTGATGACGTTGATCACGCCGGCGCTGGCACCGGCACCGTACTGCACCGCACCGCTGCCGCGCAGGATCTCGACCCGCTCGATCGAGGACAGCGGCAGCGTCGACCAGGACACCGCAGACAGGTCGGCGTCGTTCAGCGGCCGGCCATCGACCAGCACCAGCGTGTTCTGCCCGGCGACCGATCCGAAGCCGCGCAGGTCGACCGTCGCACCGGACGCACCACCGCCGTACAGTTCCCGGGTGCTGATGCCGGGCTGCAGCGCCAGCAGTTCCGGGAGCGTGCGGGCGGGCGTGGTCGCGATGGCTTCGCGCGGGATCACGCTCAGGTTGACCGGCCGTTCGCCGGACGGCTCCTCGAAGCGGGTGGCGGTAACCACCACTTCGCGCAGGGCGACCGGGGAAAGCTGCGCAACCACGGTCGGTGCCGGACGTGCAGCCGGCTGTGCCTCCGGGGCTGCGACCGGCTGGGCGGCAGCCTCGACCAGCGGGACGAGGCATAGCGCCGCCACCGACATCGCGGCGGCGTGGCGGGGGAGATGGCTCTTCATGGATGGCCTCCTGGCAGCGGCGCGCCCTCCGCACGCCGGTATCCGGCAGGGGCCGCCTCCGGCGCCACCGTCGATCCGTGCCGACCCTGCGTGCCGAGCAGCGCACGGAGGCCTCCAGGTCGACCGGTCGCCACCCGCGACGGTCCGCTGCAGACCACCACCACGGCCCTGCAAGGGCATCAGGCGGCGATCGACGATCCTGGCCGGTCTCCGGGCTCGCAAGATTTGACAGGCCGCCTTCCCATGGTCATCCCACAGTGGCGCGTTGGCCTGTCCGCACTTGCCTACCGTTGCGGGGGCAGCACCGGCTTCGTCGAGGACCACCTGGTCCTCCACTCACCGATTTCCCGTTTAACCCCGCCCGGAAAAGAGGCGAGGCACCTGAATCGCGAGGGCAGTATATACGCCGACCGACCGGGACGCCTGCTGCGTAGCGGACCTCGGTGCATGCTGCCGCCGGTACGGCTTTGACGCACGGCTTCCGATTACCTATAGTCAGCGCATGGATCTGGACCTCAAGGGCCTCGAGGAACGCGTGTCGCAGCTCATCGAGCTGAGCAGGCGGCTGCGCGCCGAGAACGGCACGCTGCGCCAGCAGCTCGTGGTGGCGCACAACGAGAACAAGCAGCTTGCCGAGCGCATGGAGTCGGCGCGGCAGCGCGTCGAGGCACTGCTCGAGCGCGTCCCACCCGCACCCGAGCGCGACGAGGACTGACCCGTTGGACATCGATACACACCCGGGTACATGGCATGAGTGAAGCAAGGCTTTCGCCGGACGGCAAGGCACTCGAGGTGACCATCCTGGGCCGAGAGTTCCGCATCGCCTGCCCGCCGGGCCAGGAACAGGAACTGCTCGACGCCTGCACCTACCTCGACAACAAGATGCGCGACATCCGCGACGGCGCGAAGGTGATGGGGGCCGAGCGCGTGGCGATCATGGCTGCGCTCAACATCGCGCACGAGCACCTCACCACCCGTGTCGCCGGGCCGCTCGATGTCTCGGAACTGCGGCGACGGGTCAGCGTGCTCAATGCATCGCTCGACGAAGCACTGTCGGAGCAGGACAAGCTGTTCTAGTGGTGTAGTCTAGAGCCTGCAGTTCCAGCCGCGACAGTCGTAGATTCAGCATGTCTCGGAAACATCGCGGCAACATCGGCAGATCAATCCCCTGCGGTGCCGTACGGATCGGAATCTCTTGAACCAATGCGGTAACTTCGGTTGCCGACCTACAGAGCGCTGTGTGCGCGTCCCACGTCGGACGTACCTGAGGTGCTCGGAAGGCAACCACTCTTGAACCTGATGGTTCAAGACTCGGGTTCGGATGGTATCCGCAGGGGTCCCTACAGAAACCGCGCACGGAGCACAGCATCCTGCGCGAATGCATCCTCGACCGCCGGCCGGCAGCTGCAATGACCGAACCGTCCGACCGCCCCGACGACGCAGAGCACGCACTGCGTGCACTGTGTGCATTTCGCGGCTCGATCCTGCATTTCCTTGCCGATCCCGGCTCCGGATACGGCGGGTGCGAGTACATCGAGGACGGCCTGCTGCTGGTCGAGGACGGACGGGTGCTGCGTACCGGGCCGGCCACCGCACTGCTGGCTACCCTGCCCGCCGGCACGCCGCTGGTCGACCACACCGGCTGCCTGCTGATGCCCGGCTTCGTCGACACCCACATCCACCATGCGCAGACCGATGTCATCGCCTCGGGTGGCAGCACGCTGCTCGACTGGCTGGAACGGCACACGTTCCCGGCCGAACGCCGGTTCGCCGACGCCGCACATGCACGCGCCACCTCGGCGTTCTTCCTCGACGAGCTCGCGCGCAACGGCACCACGACGGCGCTGGTGTTCGGTACCGTGCACCCGACGTCCATCGACGCGCTCTTCGAAGAGGCGACCGTACGCAACCTGCGGCTGATCGCAGGCAAGGCGATGATGGACCGCAACTGCCCGGACGACCTGCGCGACACCGCACGATCGGCCTACGATGAATCGTCCGCGCTGATCGAACGCTGGCACGGCAACGGCCGGCTCGGCTATGCGATCACGCCGCGCTTCGCCTGCACCTCGTCCGACGCACAACTGGCGCTCGCCGGGCAACTGGCTGCCGAGCATCCGGACGTGCTGGTGCAGGGCCATGTGGCAGAGAACCTCGCCGAGGTCGCCTGGGTACGGTCGCTGTTCCCGAGCGCACGCAGCTACTTGGACGTGTACGAAGGGCATGGCCTGCTGCGCCACTCGGTCTACGCACACTGCATATACCTCGACGCAGAGGACCGCCGGCGCATGTCGCTGGCCCGGGCCTCGGTCGCGTTCTGCCCGACCTCCAACCTGTTCCTGGGCAGCGGGCTGTTCGACCTCGCCGCGGCCGATGCGGCCGGGGTGCAGGTGAGCATTGCCACCGATGTCGGCGGCGGCACCAGCTTCAGCATGCTGCGCACCCTGGCCGAAGCCTACAAGGTCGTGCGAATGATGGGTCAGGACCTGTCCGCGCATCGGGCGTTCTACTTCGCGACGCTCGGCGGCGCACGCGCCCTCGGGCTCGACGACCGGATCGGCAGCTTCCTGCCCGGCCGCGAGGCGGACTTCGTCGTGCTGGATCCGGCGGCGAGCGCGCTCGGTGCGCGGCGCGATGCGCTGGCGCGCACGCTCGAGGAGCGGCTGTTCGCGCTGATGGTTCTCGGCGACGACCGCAATGTGCGGCAGACCTACATCATGGGCGTGCCGGCGATCGCGTGACGCCGAAGTGACGGCGACGAAGCCGGCCGTGCAGGGCGCGCGCTCGGCAGCGCCGACGCCGGGCCAACTCGATATACTTTGCGCGGCACGCTCGGCGCGCCGCCCTCAGCGCTTGTGCAAACCGCTCCTCCAGCAGAGAGTCCCGCCACACCCATGCGCCACTGGCTGATGAAGTCCGAACCCGATGTCTTCGGCATCGACCATCTCGCGAAGGAACCGGGACGTACTGCCGCCTGGTGGGGCGTGCGCAACTACCAGGCGCGCAACTTCATGCGCGACGACATGTCGGTCGGTGACCTCGCGTTCTTCTACCACTCGAGTTGCGCCGAGCCGGGCATCGTCGGCCTCATGAAGGTGGCGAAGAAAGCCTATCCGGACATCACCCAGTTCGATCCGGCCAGCGAGTACCACGACCCGAAGTCGACGCCCGAGGCACCGCGCTGGATGAACGTCGACATGAAGCTGGTGAAGAAGACCCGGCTGGTGCCGCTGGCCGAACTGCGCGCGCATCCCGAACTCGCCAGCCTGCGCATCCTGCAGCGGGGCAACCGGCTGTCCATCACGCCGGTCGAACCCGCTGAATGGGCGTTCATCGCCGGGCTGATCGACCGGGGCGCCTGAACGATGTCCGCGCCGATCCCCGTGCCCCCGGCGTCGCCCGACCGGTTCAAGGCAGGTGCTGCCGTAGTGGCTGCGCTCTGCGCCGCGCTGGCGATCGCCGTGGTGGCGCTCTACTTCCGCTCGCTCGACAACCCGCTGGTGTTCGACGACCGCGCGCTGATGACCCCGCGCGTGCTCGCGCAGTATGCGCAGTCGATGTTCGCGTTCGACATGCGCTGGTTCTCCTATGTCACGCTCGGCTGGACATGGGCGCTGGCCGGCGACAGCCTGCCGGTCCATCGGTCGATCAATCTCGTGCTGCACTCGGCCACCTGCATTGCCCTCTTCATGCTGCTGCGCGCGGTATTCGAGCGGGTGCTGCTGCCAGCCAGGGAACCGGCTGGCCGCCTGCCCGGCATGACCGATTGGTCGGACGACGCGCCCTGCTGGTATGCCTTCGCCGGCGCGCTGCTGTTCGCCGTACATCCGGTCTCGGTGTATGGCGTCGCCTACCTGGTGCAGCGGAGCATCGTGATGGCGACGCTGTTCTCGATCCTGTCGCTGCTGTGCTTCCTGCGCGGCATGGCGGGCGGACGGGCTGCCTGGTACCTGGCCGCGGCGCTGTGCTATTTCGTCGCGCTGTTCTCGAAGGAACATGCCGTGATGCTGCCGGCCGTCGCGATGGCGCTGGCGGTGCTGGTCGATGGCGGGCGCGCCGATCGCGGCGTGGATCCCTCCAGCGGCCAGCCGACGGGCCGACGCACCTTCGGGCAGTCGCTCGCCGCGCTGCTGCCCCTGCTGCGTTCGCTGTGGCTGCCGATCCTGCTCTATGCAGCGATCGCCCTGTTCGTGATAGCGCGCACGCGTGGCATCTTCGGAGCACCGTACGAGCCGTTCGTGGCCGAGATGCTGGCCGAGGTCGACAGCGGGCGTCCGCAGCTGTGGCTCGAGAACGTGTATCCGCTGTCGGTGCTCACCCAGCTCTGGCTGTTCTTCGGCTACCTCGGCACCTGGCTGCTGCCCAATCCCGCCTGGATGTCGATCGACCTGCGGCCCGGATTCGCGCGCACGCTCACCGAGATGCCCCAGTTGCTCGGGCTGCCGCTGGCCGTCGGCTATGCCGCGCTTGCGACCTGGATGCTGCTCGCCGGACGCACGCTGCGCCTGCTCGGGTTCGCACTGCTCGCCCCGCTGCTGCTCTTCATCACCGAGCTGTCCACGGTGAGGCTGCAGGAGCCGATGGTGCTGTACCGCAGCTACCTGTGGATGTTCGCGCTGCCGGCCGCACTGCCGCTGCTCGGCCACCTGCTGCCGACACGCGCTGCGCTCGGCGTCCTGCTGGTCGCCGCCGTCGTGCTCTGCTTCCCGGCATCGAACCGGCTCGCCAGCTTCGAGACGCCGCTGCGCCTGTGGGACGATGCAGTGAAGAAGCTGGACGAACCCTGGCAGCTCGGCGCTGAACGTCCGTTCATCGTGCGCGGCCTCGAGCAGTTGCGCGTCGGACGTGCGCGCGAGGCCCTGGCCGACTTCCAGCGGGCGATCGCCATCGTACCGGGCGAATTCAGCGCGAACCTCAACGCCGGCGTCGCGCTGATGCAACTGGGCCAGCCGAAGGAGGCGCTCGGCTACTACCGCCGCGCCTTCGAGCTCAAGCCGAAGAGCGGCGAACCGGCGGCCAACGCGTCGGCCGCCCTGCTGGCGCTCGGCGACGTGCGCGCCGCAGCCGAAGCAGCGCAACAGGCGACCACGCTCGATCCGAAGAGCGCGATCGGCTGGACCAACCTCGGGCTGGCCCGGCTGCGCATGGGCCAGGCGGAACCGGCACGCGAAGCGATCGAGCGCAGCCTGGCACTGCGTCCGAACGACGCCGACACGCTGGCCGCCCGGGCGACGCTGTCGATAGCTGCGAAGCAGCCGGACCGGGCGATGGCCGACCTGCAGCGCGCGATCGAAGCCAACCCGCGATCGTCCTCCGCGTTCTACAACCGCGGCACGCTGTACGCGCAGTTGGGCGACCTCGACGCCGCGCTGCGCGACTTCAGCCGCGCGATCGAGCTCGATCCCGGCTCGCGCGAGGCCTTGGCCAACCGCGCGACGGCGCTGTTCCTCAAGGGCAGCAACGATGCCGCACTGGCCGACCTGAACCGGCTGGTCGCGCTGGATCCGGGCAATCCGCGGGCGCTCGCCACGCGGGCGCAGGGTCTCGCCCGCCTCGGCCGGCCAGCCGAGGCGCTCGCCGACATCGAAGCGGCGCTGAAGCTGAACGAGCGCAATGGCGAACTCTGGTTGCTCCGCGGCCTGCTGCTCGACGGACTCGGCAGGCCCGGCGATGCGAAGGAGAGCCTGCGCAACGCCTGTTCGCTCGGGGCGCGCGAGGCCTGTTCGCGCTGACGGTTGCCGGGCGCCCGGCGGCGAGCGATTCCGGTCAGACGATGCCGTCGCGCCTCAGCTGTTCGATGTCCTCGGCAGACAGGCCGAGCCGCTTCGCCAGCACCTCGGCCGTATGCTGGCCGAGCGTCGGCGGCGGCACCTCGTAGGTGATCGGCGTCGCCGAGAAACGCATCGGGCTCGCCACCATCGGCACCGTGCCGGCGGTGGGATGCGGCACGTCGATGCGCATGCCGCGCGCGATGACCTGCGGCTCCTCGAACACCTGCTTAAGGTCGTTGATCGGGCCGTTGGGGACGCCGGCGCCTTCCAGCGCCGCCACCCATTCCTTCGTCGTGCGCTTCGCGAACACCGCATCGAGGGTCGCGGTCAGCACCGTGCGGTTCTCGACCCGCTTGCCGTTGGTCGCGAAGCGCGCATCGGTCGCCAGTTCACTGCAGCCAGCGACCTCGCAGAACTTGCGGAACAAGTTGTCGTTGCCGCAGGCCAGGATGATCGCGCCATCGGACGTGCGGAAGGTCTGGTAGGGCACGATGTTCGGATGGGTATTGCCCAACCGTGCCGGCGCTTCGCCGGTGGCGAGGTAGTTCATGCCCTGGTTCGACAGGAAGGCCACCTGGGTGTCGAGCAGTGCCATGTCGATGTACTGGCCCTTGCCCGTGACTGCACGATGCGCGATCGCTGCGCATACCGCGATCGAGGCATACATGCCGGTCATGATGTCGACGATCGGCACGCCCACCCGCTGCGGACCACCGCCCGGCAGGTCGTCGCGCTCGCCGGTCACGCTCATCAGCCCGCCCATGCCCTGTGCCATGAAGTCGTAGCCCGGCCGGTCCTTGTACGGGCCGGTCTGGCCGAAGCCTGTGATCGAACAGTAGATCAGGCCGGGGTTCTCCTTAGACAGGTCGTCGTAACCCAGCCCGTAGCGGGCCAGGTCGCCGACCTTGTAGTTCTCGAGCAGCACGTCCGACTGCGCAGCGAGCCGGCGCACGATCTGCTGCGCCTCGGGCTTCGAAAGGTCGAGCGTCACCGACTGCTTGCCGCGGTTCGCGCAGACGAAGTAGGCCGCCTCGGCCGTGTCGTTGCCGGCTGCATCCTTGATCCACGGCGGCCCGAACGCGCGCGAGTCGTCGCCCTTGCCCGGTCGTTCGACCTTGGTCACTTCGGCGCCGAGGTCGGCGAGGTTCTGCCCACACCACGGGCCGGCGAGCACGCGGGTGAGGTCGAGGACACGGATATGCGACAACGGACCAGCCAAGGGAGCCTCCGAACAGGGATTCAGGATCGAACAGGTTCGACCCGGCCGGATGGTAGCACCGCCGGAAATCCGGGTCAGAGACGCATTTCCTCCCCGCCGTGCCGCAGCCCGGGAAATGCGTCTCTGACCCGGATTTCCGGATGGAAATGCGTGTCTGACCCGGGTTTGTGGTGGGTCGGGGTGCTCGGGGTCAGCGCGGCGCGAGCGCTTGCTCGACGACGTCTGCGAAATGGGCGGCAAAGCGGGTGCGGTCGAGCAGCAGGCTGGTCATGAGCTGGTCGCGACGTCGGGCGCGGCCAGCCGGATCGGCAAGCGCGGCATGGGCAGCCGCGCGCGCTGCGGCGACATAGCCGGCAGGGTCGGTGGCGCAGGACTCGGGGTACCCTGCCGCCGACAGCAGGCTCGCACCGACCCGGCTGGCATGACGGTCGCCGGCCAGCGTCACCACCGGCACGCCCATCCACAGCGCCTCGCAGGTGGTGGTGGTGCCGTGGTACGGGAAGGTGTCGAGTGCCACATCGATGCCGGCATAGCGCGCGAGGTGCCCGGGCACATCCGGGTCGCGCGGCAGGAAACGCAGCCGGGCGGGATCGATGCCGCGCGCGGCGAAACCCTGCTGCAGCCGGGCCTGCACGCCGGGCTGCTCGAGGCTGCCGGTCTTCAGCGCCAGCAGCGCCTCCGGCTCGGCGGCGAGCACTGCCGCCCACAGGTCCAGCGTGGCAGCAGACACCTTCTGCAGGTTGTTGAACGATCCGAACACGATCGGCCCGCCTTCGCCGGCCGCCCGCCTCGACTCGACCGGGGGCGCATCGGGCGGCGGTCCGTAGCAGACGAAGCAGCCCGGGATGCGCAGCAGCCGCTCGCTAGCCAGCGCCTGCACCGCGTCCTCGTCCGGGTCGGTGAGGGCATCGACCAGCCGGAAGTCGATCGCCGGCAGCCCGGTGGTGTTCGGATAACCGAGCCAGGTCGCCTGCCTGGGCGCTGGCCGGCGGGCGAACAGTCCGAGCCGCTGCCCCGCGCTGTGGCCGGACAGGTCGACCAGCAGGTCGATGCGATCGTCGCGCACCTGCCGCGCCGCCGCGGCGTCGTCGAGCGCGTGGATCGGATGCCACCCGACACTGGCCGCGCGCAGCCGCTCGGTCGTCGCATCCACACGGTCGCTGTTCGGATAGCAATGAACTTCGAAACGCGTACGGTCGATCGCTTCGAGCAGCGGCAGCAGGAACCAGGCAACCGAATGGGTGCGAAGGTCGGCCGACACGAAGCCGATACGCAGCGGAGAACTGGCTGCTGGCAGCACGGTTGCCGGCTGGACGGGCGATCGCGCCACGGCGCCACGCTTGCGTGGTGGTGATGCGGGCTGGTGGGCCTGCGCGCCTGCCGCGACCGCCGCCCATTCGAGGTGCGTTCGCGCGACCTCCGCGGCACCGACAGAATCGGAATAGTTCAGCGTATACAACAGGTTCTGCGCAGCCTGGGTATGCGCCGGGTCGAGCCGCAGCACCTGCCGGAAGGTATCGATCGCCGCGGCCACCAGCCCGAGCTGCAACTGCTGGTTCGCGAGGTTGTAGCGGATCTCGGCGCTGTCGGGGTCGAGTACGGCGGCCCGCGCGAAGGCGTCCAGCGCCTCGTCCAGGCGGCCCAGGTCGTGCAGTGCGTTACCCCGACCGTTATGCAGCGCGGCGACATCATCGTTCGCCGGCAGCACGCTTTGAAAACAGGCGAGCGCGTCTGCCGCGCGGCCCAGCGTGACCAGCAGGCTGCCGAGGTTCAGCGCCGACGGCAGGTGGCCCGGCGCAGCCGCGAGCACCTCGCGCCACGCGGCCTCCGCCGCCGCGGGTTCGCCGGCCAGCCGCAGCAGGTTGCCGAGGTTGAAGCGCGCGTCGACCAGCCCGGGCTCGCGTTCGAGGGCTGCGCGGAACGCCGCGATCGCGGCGGCCGTATCACCGGCCGCATGGCAGACCACGCCCAGGTCATGGCGCAGGTGGGCATCGTCGGGTGCCAACCGGACGGCGCGCGCCAGGCTGGCGACGGCGTCCTTGTGCCGGCCGGTGGCCGACAGCGCAAGCCCGAGGTTCGAATGGGCATCAGGGATGTCGGGCCTGAGCGCGACCGCCTTCTTCAACGGCGCCAATGCATCGCGCGGTTGCCCACCGTTGAGGCAGGCGAGGCCGAGATTGATCAGCACATCGGGCCGTCGGCCATCGATCTGCTGAGCCTGCTCGAGCAGTGTCCTTGCATCCGACCACCAGCCCGCCTGGATCGCGCGCAACCCCTGCGCGAGCAGTTCAGTAACCGGATCCG
Source organism: Betaproteobacteria bacterium (assembly GCA_947458265.1). Taxonomy (GTDB): domain Bacteria; phylum Pseudomonadota; class Gammaproteobacteria; order Burkholderiales; family CAIKXV01; genus CAIKXV01. The sequence goes on along the minus strand of CANGYF010000003.1, from coordinate 200,200 downwards.
GATTCATTTCCATGCATGCAAACAAAAAACGGGCACCCGAAGGTGCCCGTCTTCAAACGTCGCTGTTCGCTTGTGGCGATCAGAACGAGTGGGCGATACCGACGCCGAAGATGTCTGCGTCCATGCCGCGCAGCGAGCCACCGCTGATGCCGAGAGCGGCGGAACCGGCGAAGTTGGTACGGCCGTTGTTGTCGTTGTCCAGCTTGACGTAGTAGCCATACACTTCGGTACGCTTCGACAGCAGGTAGCCGTAGTTCAGGCTCCAGATCTTGGCGCCGGTGTCGGCACCCGAACCGTTGAACGTAGCTACGTTGCCGATGGCGGTCGAACCGGCGCCGATGCTCGCGCCTTTGGTGTCGTTGGCTTGCTGGTACTGCAGACGGAAGCGGTGGTTGCCCATCGCGTACGCGCCGCCGATCAGGAAGTTGTCACGCTTCACGTCGCCAGCAGCCGTGTCGTACATGAACTTGCTGTACGAGCCCTGGATCAGGAACGGGCCGCTGGTCCAGCTGCCCGACAGCACGTACGACGAGTCGGTCAGACCCGCGCCGCGGAAGTCGTTGTGCTGCTGCCAGCCGAGGCCGACGGCGAACGGACCACCGCGATAGATGCCGCTCAGGCTGTACAGCGACGGGTCAGCACCACCCGGAACCGTCAGCGCACGGCCTTCGTTGGCGCCGTACTGGGCCGACACGGTGAATCCGCCGAACGACGGCGAATCATAGTTCAGCGAGTTGGCGGTACGGCGGCTGAATGCCGTGGTGTTTGCTTGGGTGCCGCTGAACGTCGCCTGCTCGATGGCGCCAGAGGTGTCGCCGTTGTTCATGATCGCGTTCATGCCCTGCGGACCGGTCAGGCCGTTGCGCATCATCGGGGTGTTGTTGATACCCATCACGCGCTTGTACGGGCTGTCCATGAGACCCAGGTACACGCGACCGAAGCCGCCGGCCAGGCCGAGGAACGTGTTGCGGCTACCCCAGGTGCTCGTGGTGCCGGTGCCGTCGGCGGCGGCGCCCTGCTCGATCTGCCAGATGGTCGACAGGCCGCCACCAAGCGACTCGCTGCCGCGGAAGCCGATGAAGAACACGCCCGGGCTGCTGATGTTGTTCGTACGGGCACGGTCCGGGTTGCCATTGGCACCGTCAGCCGTCATCGTGAACAATTCCGTCTGCAGGCTGCCGTAAACGGTGACGTTGGCCGGGGCGGTCTGCGCGAACGCGACCGGAGCTGCGAAGGCCGAGACGACCGCCGCTGCAAGAAGTTTCTTTTTCACAGTAAGAGTCTCCTGAAAAAGCTTCGAAGTGGTGGATGCCGACGCCTTAAGGTTCGCCGCCACCCAGTCTTCCCAGAGCTGAGAAGTGTCGCCATTCTGCCGACAGAGTCGCGAGGTTCACAACGTCGGTGTGCATTCCGGGGCTGTTACCCCACCCGCCTGTTGCTTAAATGCAACAAGCGGCACTGACAAGTCGGGCTGGATGCCAGCTCCCGTTCGGTATCATCCGGCGACACGATTACCGATGGAGGACGGACATGGCCAGCAGGCGCGAAATCACACTGATCCCGGGCGACGGCATCGGCCCGGAAGTCACCGCCGCCGCGCGGGCCATCGTCGACGCCAGCGGCGCCGCCTTCGACTGGGACGTCCAGCCGGCCGGGCTGGCGGCGCAGGCATCTGGCCTGCCGGCGCTCGGCCCGGCGGTGTTCGAATCGATCGGCCGCACCGGGCTGGCCCTGAAGGGGCCGACAGGAACGCCGTTCGGCACGCCATACCGGATCGAGGTCGGCGCGCACCGGATGAACCCGAAGCCGGAACCGCGGGTGTACCCGAGCGTCGCGATCGCGCTGCGCAAGGAGTTCGACCTGTACATGAACCTGCGCCCGATCCGCAGCTTTCCGGCCGTGCCGTCGCGCTACCAGGACGTCGACCTGCTGATCTTCCGCGAGAACAGCGAAGACCTGTATCTCGGCCGCGAGCGGATGGTCGACGACGACACCGCCGAGGCGATCAAGACCATCACCCGCGGCGCCACCACACGGGCGGCGAAGTTCGCCTGCGAGACGATGGTGCGGCTCGGGCGGAAGAAGCTGGCGGTGGCGCACAAGTCGAACGTGCTCAAGCTCACCGACGGCCTCTTCCTGCGCGCGGCGATGGACGTCGCAGCGCAGTATCCGCAGATCGAGGCGCGCGACCGGGTGATCGATGCGTTGTGCATGGAGCTGGTGCTGGCGCCCGACCGCTACGACTGCCTGCTGCTGGCCAACCTGTATGGCGACATCGTGTCCGACCTCGGCGCCGGGCTGGTCGGCGGGCTGGGCATGGCACCGGGCGCCAACATCGGCGAGCAGTGCGCGATCTTCGAGGCGGTGCACGGCACCGCACCGGACATCGCCGGCCGCGACCTGGCCAACCCGATGGCGATGATCCTGTCGGCGACGATGTTGCTGAAGCATGTGGGCGAACTGGAGGCCGCGGCGCGCATCGAGCGGGCGCTGACCTCGGTGCTGGAGCGGCGCGACCGGGTGACCGGCGACCTCGGCGGCGGGCCCGGCGGCGGCACCCAGGCGATGACGCAGGCGATCATCGAGGCGATGTAGAGGGCGAGGGGGGGCAGGTGCGTTCCGGTCAGCGTATGACCAACGGGTCAAGCCCGGCGTTGATCAGGATGCCCATGCCGTTGCGCGACCTGTAGCTGTCGCCTTCCAGCGCCAGCACCGGCACGCCGAGCCGCTGCAGCAGCGCCGGGTCGCGCAGCATCGCGGCCGCCATGTCGCGGTAGACCGCCGCCGGCAGGTCGCCTGCCTGCTCAGTGGCTGCGGCCGCCTCGCCCAGCTGCATCATCCAGCGCGGATCGGCCTCGGGTTGTCGGGAACTCGACATCGGCCGGATGTTAACCTCTGCAGTGAATACTCCTGCATGCAATAGAGACGGCGCCACGCCGCACAGCCCACCCCAGAGGAGGAACAACATGTCCAGTCCCGCCCCCCGCATCGCGTTCGTCGGCGCCGGCGCCATCGGCGGCTATGCCGGTGCCCTGCTCGCCCGCGCCGGCAATGACGTGACGCTGGTCGACGGCTGGCCCGAGCATGTAGAGAAGATCCGCCGGGACGGCTTCGCGATCGACGGCATGACGCCGGAAGAGTCCGTGGTCGTGCCGGTGCGTGCGCTGCACATCTGCGACGTGCCACAGCTGTCGAAGGAGCAGCCGTTCGACATCGCAGTGATCGCGATGAAGTCCTACGACACCGAGTGGGCAGCGCACCTGATCAAGCCGTATGTCGCGCCCGGCGGCTACTTCGTGTCGATGCAGAATTCGATCAACGAAGAACGCCTGGCGGGCGTGGTCGGCTGGGGGAAGACGGTCGGCTGCTGCGTGAGCCTGCTGGCAGCGGAACTCGACGGGCCGGGCCATGTGCAGCGGCACATCCATCTCGGCGGCGAGAAGCACACCGTCTACCGGATCGGCGAAGTACACGGGCGGATCACGCCGCGGGTCGAACAGTTCGCCGCACTGATGCGCGCGGCCGACAGCGCCAAGGCGACCACCAACCTGTGGGGCGAGCGCTGGTCGAAGCTGATCATCAACGTGATGCGCAACGGCCTGTGCGCGGCCACCGGGCTCGGCGGCAACGGCCGCGACCTCGCGCAGCAGACGCGCCGCATCTCGATCAAGCTGGGCTCGGAGGCGGTGCGCGTCGGACAGGCGCTCGGCTATTCGATCTCCCCGCAGCAGGGGCTGGAGCCGGAGACGCTGGCGCTGGCCGGCGAAGGCAACGGCGATGCACTGGCGGAGATCGAGAACGTGCTGATCGAGCTCGCCGGCCGGCGCGGCGACGGACAGCGTCCGTCGATGGCGCAGGACATGCACAAGGGCCGGCGCACCGAGATCGACTACCTGAACGGGATGATCGCTGCCGAGGGCGCGAAGATCGGCGTGCAGGCGCCGGTCAATGCGCGGCTGACCGAGCTGGTCGGACGGGTGGAGCGTGGGGAGTTCACGCCGTCGCCGGGGCTGGTGGCTGACTGGAAAGTGATCGGGTAGTTACGCGGAAAGGCGGTTTTCCCGAGGCGTCTGGTAGGTCGCAAGCGGCGAGAATTCGTCGCATGGATGGACGCTTGCGACGAGGGAGGATCGGTGGATAATCTAATATTGGAGTACCTGCGCGAGTTCCGTGGAACGATGGACAGAATGGCATTTGACCTGTCGAACCTCAAGGCTCGTGCTTCGAATCATGACGTACGGACGGCAACCACCGAACTCGAGGTTGCGCATCTGAATGAACGTCACGATCGATTTGATCGGCAATTGAATCGTCTGGAACGACGACTTGGACTCCGGGATGCCGACGACTGACGCGTCGAGCGAAAGGACGGGCCGCATGACTGACCAGGAATGGAAGACTGCACTTGAGATCGTCCTCGACATCCGGGAGACGATGGCGCGCATGAAGGCCGACATCGCGGACATCGCATGCACGTTTGATCGGATGGAAGCGCGCATGGACCGCAGGGAGGCCCGCATGGCCGCCATGGGCATCCGCGCCCCGCAGGGGTCCGGCCTGCCCCGCTCGACAACCGTCGAGTAACCCGTAGGAATCAGTGGTTTTCCGGCCAGGCTTTCTGTCTGGTTCCCGAGCACGATCAGAGGCCTTGCGATGACTGAAATGAATCCAGCCATGACAGACCTCGTACTCGAGCACCTGCGGGCGATCCGCACCGACATCCGTTCGACGCACGAGCGACTCGACACGCTCACGCTGCGCGTGTCTTCGCTGGAACACAACGTCGCCTCGCTCCATGGCGACATGGCGCACATGTCCGCACGCATCGACCACATTGACCGGCGCCTCGACCGGATCGAACAGCGCCTGGAACTGTCCGACGCTCCGGCCTGAAACGGAACTCGCCCGCGCAGCGGCGGGCGCGGACCCTGCTACTTCGCCGCCAGCGCCTCCGGATTCAGCACGTGCTGCGGCTTGCCGTTCGCGAACGCCACGAGGTTGTCGAACGCGGCCGCGAAGTACATCTCGTAGGTCGACTGCTCGACATAACCCAGGTGCGGCGTGGCGACCACGTTGTCCATCTTCAGCAGCGGATGGGCGGCGCCGTACACCGGCTCGTCCTCGAACACGTCGACCGCAGCGAAGCCTGGACGGCCTGCAGTCAGCGCAGCCTCGAGCGCGCCGGCTGCAACCAGCGGCGCGCGGCTGGTGTTCACGAACAGCGCGGTCGGCTTCATCATCGCCAGGTCGGCGGCAGTGACGATGCCGCGCGTTTCGGGATTCAGCGGGATGTGGATCGACAGCACGTCGGACTGCGAGAACAGCGCCTCGCGCGAGGCCGCGGCCTCGAAGCCATCGGCCTTCGCCCTTTCCAGCGAGGCACCGCGGCCCCAGCAGATCACCTTCATGCCGAACGCCGCGCCGGCCTTCGCTACCAGGCTGCCGATCTTGCCGTAGGCGTAGATGCCGAGCGTCTTGCCATGCACCCCGACGCCGACGGTCGACTGCCATTGCCCGGCGCGCAGGGCCGCGACTTCCTGCGGGATGCTGCGCAGCGAGGCGAAGATCAGGCCCCAGGCAAGTTCGGCCGGGGCGTAGGGCGAGCCGACGCCGGCAGCCACCACCGCGACGCCGCGCTTCGTGCAGGCATCCATGTCGATATGCGCGACGTTCTTGCCGGTCTGCGCGATCACCTTCAGCTTCGGCATCCGGTCGAGGTGGGCCTGGGTGAACGGTGCGCGCTGCTGGATCAGCAGCAGGGCTTCGGCCTGCTCGATGCCGGCCGGCAGCTTCGCCGGGTCCTTGATGGTCTCGGTGCACACGGTCACGTCGTGGCCGGCCAGTTTCGACCAGGCGGCGAGTTTCGGCGTGGCGGACTGGTAGTCGTCGGCGATGAAGATCTTCATGCAAGCTCCTGGGTGGCGTGTGCGGGGGGCGGCGCGTGGTCGGGCCACGATCGGGGCCACGATCGCGGGCAATCGCGGATTATGCCAGCGCCCGGCACCCGTCCGCCCGGTGGCGAGCGGCTATGATCGGCGTCCCGACAGCATCCACCGTCTCCGACTGCCCATGAAGATCGCGATCCCGCACGACCACCAGGACCTGGTGCGCAGCCTTGGCTGCTTCTCGAAGTTCGCCGGCCATGAGGTCAGCGTGTTCACCGATTCGCCGACGGAACCGGCGGCCCTGGCGGCACAGCTGGCCGGTGCCGAGGCGCTGGTGCTGATCCGCGAACGCACACCGGTGTCGGCGGCGCTGATCGAGCGGCTGCCCTCGCTGCGGATGGTGAGCCAGCTCGCACGTACCACCCACCACATCGACGTCGCCGCCTGCACCGCACGCGGCATCGCGATCGCCACCGGCAACAGCAAGTCGCCGGTGTCGCCGGCAGAACACACGTTCGCGCTGATCCTGGCCGCGGCACGTTCGATCCCGCTCGAGGCCGGACGCATGCAGCGCGGCGAGGAGCCGACCACGCTCGGCTTCACGATGCGCGGCAAGACGCTCGCCCTGCTCGGCTTCGGCACCATCGGCGAGCTGGTCGCGCAGATGGGACGCGGCTTCGGCATGCGGGTGGTCACCCATGGGCGCGCCGGCTCGCGCGAGCGCGCCGCAGCCGCCGGCGTCGAGTTCATCGAGGACCGCGCGCGATTCTTCCGCGAGGCCGACGTGCTGTCGCTGCACCTGCGCCTGACGCCGGAGACGAAGCACTCGGTGACTGCGGCCGACCTGGCGCTGATGAAGCCGCGGTCGCTTCTGGCGAACACCGCACGCGCGGAGCTGATCGCGCCGGGTGCCCTGGTGGCGGCGCTGCAGGCCGGGCGTCCCGGCTACGCAGGCCTGGACGTGTTCGAGCACGAGCCGGTGCCAGTCGATCATCCGCTGCTGAAGATGGACAACGTGGTGTGCACGCCGCACTACGGCTGGGCGACGCACGAGACTTACGAGCAGTACTTCGGCGAGGCGTTCGACAACGTGATCGCCTTCGCCGAGGGGCGGCCAACCGGCATCTTCAATCCCGAGGTGCTCGCACGATGATGCGCTGATCGGGGCCGCGACCCGGGCCCCGGCGCGGTGGCGGGCACGCCTGCGCGCCGCGTTTCTTGGTATGGTTGGCATCCAGTTCCGAAGCGCCCGGCGCCCGCGCGGTTACCGCAGGGGTGCAGCATGCAGAGGCCGCCCGAAGAGACGGCCCGACGAGGCAGCGGTCGGAACCTCCCGGAGGAGAATACCGATGTCTTCATCGATCCAGCGATCGATCGTGCCGGCCGCGCTCGCGCTGCTTGTGGCGGCTGGCAGCACCTGGGCGCAGGGACAGTATCCGTCCCGCCCGATCCGCATCATCGTGCCGTTCGCCGCCGGCGGACCGACCGACTTCAATGCACGTCTGGTCAGCCAGCGGCTGAACGAGGCCTGGGGCCAGCCGGTGCTGGTCGAAAACCGGCCGGCGGCCGGCGGCGTCCCGGCCACCGAGTTCGTCGCCAAGGCGCCACCCGACGGCTACACGCTGCTCGGCGCCAATCCGGGGCCGCTGACCGTCGCGCCGCATATCCGCAGCAACCTCGGCTACGACCCGATGAAGGACCTGCTGCCGATCGTGCTGGTGACCACGACCACGAGTGCCGTCGTCGTGCACCCACTGGTGCCGGCACGCTCAGTCAAGGAACTCATCGCGCTGGCGCGGAAGAACCCGGGCAAGCTCAGCTTCGGCTCGCCGGGGGTGGGCACGGTGGGGCACCTGACGATGGAACTGTTCAACTCGATGGCCGGGTTGAAGATGGTGCATGTGCCCTACAAGGGCGTCGCGCCGGCGCAGGTCGACCTGCTTGCCGGCCATATCGACGTGATCACCATGTCGATCCCGAATGCGCTCGACTTCATGAAGCAGGGCCGGGTACGCACGCTCGGCGTGAACGGCCTGCAGCGCTCGCCGAGCCTGCCCGACACGCCGACGGTCGCCGAGGCCGGGCTGGCCGGCTTCGAGTCGCGCAACTTCAACGGCATCATGGGGCCGGCAGGCATGGCCCGCGACCAGGTGCTGCGCATCAACGCCGAAGTGAACAAGCGGGTGCTGTCGCCGGAGGGTCGGGAACAGCTGGCGGTCGTGGGCTACGACGTCGCCGGAGGATCGCCGGAGGACTTCGGCGCGTTCCTGAAACGCGAGTTCGAGAAATGGGGCCGCGTCGTGCGCACGGCCAACGTCAAGGCAGAGTTCTGAATCCCGACTGAACCGCACGTCACGACCGCGCAGGTCGGCGCGCAATCAACCGTATCCATGAAAGGCGAAACGATGGCTGCAGCGAACGAGGCAAAGAAGGATCCCCAGTACTTCATGTACTTCCCCGGCAACTACCGGTGGTCGTCGGCATTCATCAACATGCTCGGCTCGGCGCCGTACGGCGGCTCCGAGATCGGCGAACTCGACCGTATCGGCCGCCTGCTCAAGGGCAAGGCCCCCGAAGACGACCAGGCCTGGTTCGACGCCTGCAACACGGTCGCCGACACGGTGACCGCGTTCGCCAACGAGCGCAGCCAGTCGGGCCACCGCTATTCGGCGGCTGCCGCCTATCTGCGCGCCGCCAACTACTACCAGATGGCCGAGCGCTTCCGCACGCCGAAGGATGCGGCAGCGCTGGCGTCGTACAAGCGCGGCGTCGACTGCTTCCATCGCTACATCGACGAGACCGACCTGAAGATCGAGATCGTCGAGATCCCGTTCGAGGGGGCGAGCCTGCCTGGCTACTTCGTGCATGCGCAGAATTCGTCCGAAGGGCGCAAGCCGTGCGTGGTGTACTTCGACGGACTGGATGTGACGAAAGAGATCCAGTTCATGCGCGGCGTGCCCGAGCTGATCAAGCGTGGCATCTCTTGCCTGATCATGGACGGCCCCGGCACCGGTGAAGCGATCCGCTTCCGCGGCATGGTGCTGCGCCACGACTACGAGAAAGCCGGTTCCGCCTGCATGGACTGGCTCGAGACGCGCGCCGATGTCGACGCGAAGCGGGTCGGCGTGGTTGCGATCAGCCTGGGTGGCTACTACTCGCCGCGCATGGCCTCGCTCGAGCCGCGCTTCGCCGCCTGCATCGCCTGGGGCGCGATCTGGGACTACTACGCGACCTGGAAGAAGCGCATCGACGCCTCGTTCAAGACCTCGCTGTCGGTGCCCGGCCACCACATCACCTGGATCCTCGGCGTCGACACCGTCGAGCAGGCGCTCGAGAAGCTCGAGCCGTTCCGGCTCGACGGCGTGGTGCAGCAGATGCGCTGCCCGTTCCTGATCGTCCACGGCGCCGACGACGAACAGGTACCGTTGGTCGATGCCCAGTCGCTGTACGCTGCGAGCGGCTCGCCGGACAAGACCCTGCGCGTGTTCACCGCCGAGGAAGGGGGCGCCCAGCACTGCCAGCGCGACTACCTGACCAAGGTCGTCGCCGTGATGTGGGACTGGTTCGAGGACAAACTCCAGCCCCGCTGCTGACCCCCTCGCCTTGCCCGATATCCGGTTCGAAATCCGGGTCAGAGACGATTTTCCGGGCGAGGCCGTCGAGCTGGCCAGACCTTCGCGGAAAATCGTCTCTGACCCGGATTTCGAACTGGCGAGGCCTTCGCGGGAAACTCGTCTCTGACCCGGATTTCGGGGGGGCGCTACGGGCAGGGGGAGGTTACTTGACTGAATCAGTCAACTTTGCGTATGTTTGTGGTCCGGGCTGCGCTGTTGCGCTGCCGGCCATCTTTCCAGGGTTTTTTCGATGAGCGCTCACGACACCATCCACCAGCAGGTCACCGGCCATTCGGTCGTGCTCTACATGAAGGGCAACCCGAGCTTCCCGCAGTGCGGGTTCAGCGCCAACGCGGTACGTATCCTGTCCGCCTGCGGCGTCGACAACTTCTTCTCGGTCAACGTGCTGGAAGAGCCGGAGATCCGCCAGGGCATCAAGGAATACGCGAGCTGGCCGACCATCCCGCAGCTGTACGTGAACGGTGAATTCGTCGGTGGATCGGACATCATGACCGAGATGTTCCAGTCGGGCGAACTGAAGACGCTGCTGGAAACCGTCAAGGGCTGAGCCGTACGGCGCGCAGGCCTCCGGATCCCCGAGGTCTGCTGCCTGCCAGCTGGCAGGCAGCCCTAGCCGCCCAGCGCGTACTGGGTCAGTATGACCACCGCCATCGCACCCAGCGCGATACGGAGCCATTGACGATAGGTCTTCGGGTCGACGCCTTCACGCGCTCGGATGCCACGCTTCTGCGCGATCACGGTGACTGCCGCCAGCGGCACGGTCATCGCCCACTGCGCCATCGTCACGCCGCCGAGCAGCGTGAAGGTCGCGAACTGCGTCGCCTTGCCTGGCAGGAAGCACAGGTTGAAGCCCTGGATCATCGCCACCGGGGCGAGCCCCAGCCCGGCGTAGTAGGCGATCAGCGGCGGCGAAGCGACGTTCGCGGTGGTCTCGAACATGCCGGCGGCAAAGCCGAACAGCAGGCCCGAGGCGACCACGTGGCGCTTCATCCAGGCCGACTCGCTCTTGCCGTGCCAGTCGAGCCACAGCCACATGAAGATCGCACCGACCAGCACCAGCGCGTACGGAAAATGCGGCGCGCGGATGAACAGTTGGGCGCCGATCGCCGCCCCGACGAAGGCCGCCACCGGCATGAACCAGAACCGCTTCAGCGTGCCGAGGAAATCCGGCACCGACCAGATCGACACGAAGACCGCCACCAGCACCGGCACCACCAGCACGATCACCGCATCCTGCAGCGGCATCACCAGTGCGAGCAGCGGCGTCGCGATCAGCGGCAGGCCGACACCCAGCACGCCGTAGACCCAGGCGGCGACCGCGACCACCACCACGACCCAGAGCAGCAGGGCCGGCGTCAGCACCTCCAGCGGGCTCACCGTGGGCTCGGTGCAAACATCAGTGCGCGCCCTCTGCCCCACCACTTCGAGCCGTGCGAGCCTCGCTGCGGTCGATCGCCTCGGCCATCACTTCCACGATATGCACCGCCTGCCGGTCGCCCAGCTGCGCGATCTGCTCGCGGCAGCTGAAGCCGTTCGTCACCACCATGGTGTCCGAACCGCAACCACGCAGCGCCGGCAGCAGCGACAGCTCGGCCGCCTTCACCGACAGGTCGTAGTGCTTCGGATCGAAGCCGAACGAACCGGACATGCCACAGCAACTCGACTCGACCATTGTGTGGCGAACACCCATCGCGTCGAGCAACTTCTTGTCTGAGCCCATGCCGATCACCGACTTCTGGTGGCAATGCCCGTGCACGATCGCATCGATCTCCAGCCCTGGGAACGTGACGCCCTGCTCGACCAGGAACTCGGTGATGAACCGCACCTGCAGCGCCAGCTTGCCGGCGCGCGGATCGTCGGGGAACAGCTTCAGCAGCTCGTCGCGGAACACCGCGACGCAGGCCGGCTCGAGGCCGACGATCGGCGTGCCCGCCTCGATATCTTCGGCCAGCGCCTGCATGATCTCGCGCAACTGCTTCTCGGCCTGGTCCAGCAGTCCGAAATCGTAGAGCGGGCGGCCACAGCACAGATGGGCCTGCGGGATCGACACTTCGTATCCGGCATGCTCGAGCACCTTCACCGCCGCCAATGCCGTCTCGGGATGGAAGTGGTTGTTGAACGTGTCGGCCCAGAGGATCACCCGGCGCGGCGACGCAGCGGTGGCGGTAGACACCTTCGCACGGCTGGCGAACCATTCGCGGAAGGTGCGCGCGGCGAACTTCGGCACGTCACGCTGCAACGCAATGCCGGCCAGCTGCTTGGCCAGCACGTTCAGACCCGGCGTCTGCGTGAACCAGTTGACCAGCCTCGGCATCTTCGAGGCCATGCGCGCCCAGCGATGGATGAAGCCCATGCTCCACGCCTGGATCGGCCGCCGGTTGCGCTGATGGTAGTGGTACAGGAACTCGGACTTGTAGCTCGCCATGTCGGTATGCGTCGGGCAGTCGCTCTTGCAGCCCTTGCACGCAAGGCACAGGTCGAGGGCCTCCTTCACCGCCTCGGACTGCCAGCCGCCGGTCACCACCTCGCCGCGCAGCATCTCGCCGAACAGCCGCGAACGGCCGCGCGTCGAATACTTCTCCTCGCCGGTGACCCGGTAGCTGGGGCACATCACGCCGCCGCTCTGCGACCGGCACTTGCCCATGCCGACGCAGTGCTCGATCGAACGCGCGAAGCCGTCGCCCTCGGGCGTGGTGAAGTTCATCCGCGTCTCGAAGCGGATCGGGCTGTAGCCAGGCCCGTAACGCAGGTTCTCGTCGATGCGGTAGGCATCGATGAGCTTGCCCGGGTTCATCCGGCCTTCCGGATCCCAGATCGCCTTGAACTCGCGGAACGCCTGCATCAGTTCCGGCCCGTACATCACCGGCAGGAACTCGGCCTTGGCCTGCCCGTCGCCATGCTCGCCGGACAGCGACCCGCCGTAGCGCACCACCAGGTGCGCGGCATCCTCGGTGAAGCCGCGCCACTTCGCGATGCCTTCGGTCGTGCGCAGGTCGAAGGTGATGCGCGCATGGATGCAGCCGTCGCCGAAATGGCCGTACAGCGACGTCTCGTAGCCGTAGCGGTCGACCAGCGCCTGGAACTCGCGCAGGTAGTCGCCCAGCCGCATCGGGTCGACCGCTGCGTCTTCCCAGCCGACCTGCGGGTCGCAGCTGCCTTCGAGACCGAGCGCACTGGCCGACGCGGCCGTCTCGCGGATCGTCCAGATCGCCTCGGCCACCGCCGGGTCGTCGATCAGCCAGTGCGACGGCGCATCCGGCCGGCCCGCGTAGTGGTCGACCAGCGCCTGCGCCTGCGCGCTGGCCGCCTCGACGGTGTCCGCCCCGAACTCGATCATGATCCAGGCATCGCCGGCCGGCAGCTTGGCGATGTCGGCGAGGCGCAGGCCCCGCACGCGCAGCCCGCCGATGATCTTCTGGTCGAGGCCCTCGGTGGCGATCGGCCCGAACGGGAGGATCTGCGGCACCGCGTCGCCAGCGACGTAGATGTCCCGATAGCCGAGCACCAGCAGCACCCGTTTCTGCGGGCTCTGCACCAGGCGCGTCCTGGCCTGCAGCGTGATCGCGCAGGAGCCTTCGGTGCCGACCAGCGCGCGCGCCACGTTGAAGCCGTTCTCGGGCAACAGCTGGTCGAGGTTGTAGCCCGACACCCGGCGCTTGATCTTCGGGTACTTCGTGCGGATGAGTTCGCCGTACTTGTCCGCCAGCGCCTTGAGCTTCGTGTAGATCTCGGCCCGCCGCCCGCCGCCGGCGACGATGCGTTCGTACTCGTCGTCAGACGTCGGCCCGACCCACAGGCGCAGGCCGTCGTAAGTCAGCACCTCGAGCGCCTCGACGTTCTCGACCGTCTTGCCGGCCATCACCGAATGCGCGCCGCAGGAGTTGTTGCCGATCATGCCGCCGAGCGTGCAGCGGCTGTGGGTGGCCGGATCAGGCCCGAAGGTCAATGCATGTTCCTCGGCCGCGTCGCGCAGGGCGTCGCAGACCACGCCCGGCTCGACCCGCGCACTGCGAGCAGCCGGGTCGACCTCGAGCACCTGGTTCAGGTACTTCGAGCAGTCGAGCACCACCGCGACGTTGACCGTCTGCCCGTTCTGCGCGGTACCACCGCCGCGCGGCAGGATCGGCGCACCGTGTTCACGGCACACCGCGACCGCGGCGACGATGTCCTCGACCGTCTTCGGCAGCACGACACCGATCGGTACCTGCCGGTAGTTCGAGGCATCGTGCGCGTACACCGCCAGGCTGCCGGCATCGAAGCGCACTTCGCCCGAGACGGCGAGGCGCAGTGCGGCCGCCAGCGCGGTCGCGTCTACCTCGGGCCTGATGCGAAGGGACGGTGCGGGAGGGACTGCGGGCACCAGAGGCGTCGACGGGGACGGCGGATCGAGAGGCGGCATCGGACGGCAGCGCAGGCAGGAGTCGACGGGGCGCCGAGTGTAGCAGCGGCGCGGCGCGGCCCGGCAGGCGCCGCCCTCGTCCCGCGAGACCTACAGCCCCAGCCCGCTCCAGATCGAATCGATGCGCGCCTTGACCTCCGCACTCATCGCGATCGGCGTACCCCACTCGCGCGTGGTCTCGCCGGGCCACTTGTTGGTGGCATCGATGCCCATCTTCGACCCGAGGCCGGACACCGGGCTGGCGAAGTCGAGGTAGTCGATCGGCGTGTTCTCGACCAGCAGCGTGTCGCGCGCCGGATCGACCCGGGTGGTCATCGCCCAGATCACTTCCTTCCAGTCGCGCACGTCAACGTCATCGTCGGTCACCAGGATGAACTTGGTGTACATGAACTGGCGCAGGAAGCTCCAGATGCCGAACATCACCCGCTTCGCATGCCCGGGGTACTGCTTGCGGATGCTGACCACCGCCATCCGGTACGAGCAACCTTCGGGCGGCAGGTAGAAGTCGACGATCTCCGGGAACTGGCGCACCAGCAGCGGCACGAACACCTCGTTCAGCGCAACGCCCAGGATGGCCGGCTCGTCCGGCGGCTTGCCGGTGTAGGTCGAGTGGTACAACGGATCGCTACGATGGGTGATGCGCTCGACCGTGAAGACCGGAAAGCTGTCCTGCTCGTTGTAATAGCCGGTGTGGTCGCCGAACGGCCCTTCCAGCGCGGTCTCCCAGCCGGTCGGCGAGGAGGAATCCGGATGGATCGCGCCTTCGAGCACGATCTCGGACGTGGCTGGCACCCTGAGGTCGTTGCCGATGCATTTCGCCAGCTCGGTGCGCCCGCCGCGCAGCAGCCCGGCGAACTGGTATTCCGACAGCGTGTCCGGCACCGGCGTCACCGCACCGAGCGTGGTCGCCGGATCGCAGCCCAGCGCCACCGCGATCGGGAACGGCTGTCCCGGGTTCGCCTTCGCATGGTCACGGAAGTCGAGCGCGCCGCCCCGATGCGCGAGCCAGCGCATGATCAGCTTGTTGCGGCCGATCACCTGCTGCCGATAGATGCCGAGATTCTGCCGCGTGCGCGTGGGGCCGCGGGTCACGGTGAGTCCCCAGGTGACCAGCGGCCCGGCGTCGCCCGGCCAGCAGGTCTGGATCGGCAGCCGCCCGAGGTCGACCTCGCTGCCTTCGATGCGCTGCTGCTGGCAGGCTGGCCGCGACACCTCCTTCGGCGCCATGTTCAGCACCTGCTTGAGCAGCGGCCACTTGTCCCAGGCATCGCGCAGACCCTTCGGCGGCTCGGGTTCCTTCAGGTAGGAGAGCAGCTTGCCGATCTCGCGCAACGCGGACGGATCGTCCTGCCCCATGCCGAGCGCGACGCGCCGGGTGGTACCGAACAGGTTGCCGAGCACCGGCATCGAGTGGCCGGTCGGTTTTTCGAACAGGATCGCCGGGCCACCAGCGCGCAGCACGCGGTCGCAGACCTCGGTCATCTCGAGGTTCGGAGACACCGGCGTGGCGATGCGCTTCAGTTCACCGAGACTCTCGAGTTGCGAGATGAAGTCGCGCAGGTCTTGGTATTTCAATCAGAACACTTCCTTGCCTGCGGGCGCGCCGAAGTGCACCTCGCCATGCATATTGCGTGGCGAAATACCGGCGACCAGTTCCTGAAGTGAATAAGCGACCTTGGCAGGAGGCTCGATCCCGGCTGCAGATTGAGTAGAGGCGATCGCCGCACGCTCGCCCGATTCGCGGATTACGATATTCATGAAGGTCTCCAGAATAGCCCTGAAGTGTATGAACGCGGGCAACCTCAGGTCAACGAATGGGGCGCTGCCAGCCAACTCCACGCCGGCCAGACAGGTGCGGAACACCCAGCTAGAGCGGAAGCACCCGCAACCGTGAGCGAACCGGATCAATGGTGACCAGCGCGCCCGCCTCCAGATCCTGGCTCAGCTGCCTCAGGGCGGCGACAACGGCGGGCCCGATAGCTTCCGGGCTGACGTTCGACGATCGCACCTGCACGACACTCGGCTTGTGTCCGTGGGTCGCCGCCAGGATCGCGCCGAAGTCGAGATCGTGGGTAAAGACGACAAGATCTTGGTCTCGCGCATGAGCCATGATCGCGTGATCCGTCGCGTCTGCCGCTCCAGTCGTCGACCAATGCGTCGCCTGAAAACCGGCGCCCTCGAGGAAATCAATCCAACGCGGCGACAGATTCATGTCGACGAGCAACTTCATGCGGGATGCAACTGAACCTCGCGTTCTTCAGCCCGCCACGCTGCATAGCGCAGCGCCTGCATCACATCTTCATGTTCCAAGTAAGGATAGTCGCGGAGTAGTTCGTCGACGGTGCGGCCGGCTCCGATCTGGGCGACGACCATGCCAACCGTGACCCGCTGACCGCGGATACAAGCCTTGCCACCCATCACACCTGGCTGCTGGGTTATGCGCTCTAGTTGTTCCATCATGGTCTCCAAGCTGGAACCGCATGATACGGCAAGCCCGGGCGGCGACACCCGAGCTGGAATGGCGCCATCGGCCCTACAACGTCACCCTGAACCACCCATCCACCATGATCCCCAGGAACACGATGCCGCCGACCGCGATGTTGTTCATGAACGCCTTGAAGCACTGCTGCGGCTCGCGCGTGGCGCACAGTGCCACCTGGTAGCGCGCGAGCAGCGCGCACAGCACCAGCGCGCCGAAGTAGATCCCGCCGCGCTGGGTCATCACGCCGACGGCGATCATCGTCAGCAGGAACGCGCCATGGGCTACCGCGATGCCGACGAGGTCGTAGCGACCGAAGGTGATCGCCGAGGTCTTGATGCCGATCTTCAGGTCGTCCTCACGGTCGACCATCGCATAGGCGGTGTCGTAGGCGATCGCCCAGAACACGTTGGCGAGCATCATCACCCAGGCGACCAGCGGTACGCTGCCGGTCGCAGCCGCATAGGCCATCGGGATGCCGAATCCGAAGGCGATGCCCAGGTAAGCCTGCGGCACCGCGAAGAAGCGCTTGGTGAACGGATAGGTGAAGGCGAACACCAGCGCGAGCAGGGACATCGCGATGGTGAGCCAGTTCAGCATCAGCACCAGCGAGCCGGCGAGCACGGTCAGCACCGCCGCCAGCACCAGTGCCTCCTTCACGCCAACCAGCCCGGCGGTGATCGGACGGTCGCGGGTACGCGCGACATGGCGATCGAAATTCCGGTCGGCGATGTCGTTCACCACGCAGCCGGCCGAGCGCATCAGTGCCGCGCCGAGCACGAAGATCCAGACCAGAACCAGGTCCGGTCGGCCACCGGAGGACAGCCAGAGCGCCCAGAGCGCCGGCCAGAGCAGCAGCAGGATGCCGACCGGACGGTCGAGCCGCATCAGCTTTTCGTAGTACGAAAGGCGGGTCGCGAGCGAGATCGGTGCTGCGGACGGGCTATCGGCCATCGGCGGGTTCATCGGCTACGGGCACGCACTGCGGGATCCGCGGGAGTACGGGCTGCTGCGCGCGCGCCGGGCGCAAGGATGCCACGGCGGGCAGGAAAACCTCCGTCACCAGCAATTGCCGCCCGCCAGCGCTGAACACGGACCTGCGGGCCCATAGAGATTGCGGTACAGGGAGGCCGCGCGCCGAAAGCGCGGCAGCGGCGCCCCTGTAGCGCCGATCCGGCGCCCGCAGCCGGCGAAAACGCAGCGGACCGCGCCGCACCTGCGGATCGCTGAACAGCGCTTCGCCGAGCGGCCGGGTGCCGAGCCCGGCGAGCCAGCGCCAGCGGCCACGCAGGGCCGAGGCATCGATCACGCTGTGGGCGAAGACCGTCGGCAGACCATCGCATACCAGGAGGACCTCCCTTGTCAGGGTGGCGAGCCGGCGCGGGGCGCCGCGCCGTGACACCCGCTGCTCCTGCTGCTCCTGCTGCTCCGGCTGCCACTGCGACCGGGCCTGGCCAGGGGCTGGTACCCGGATGCAGTCCGCCTCGTCGCTGCTCGCGCCGCCCCTCCCCTGGGCCAGGCGCACCACCTCGAACGCGCCCGACGCACGCTTGAGGCGCTGCGTCAGCGACCCCTCGCCAGTCAGCCAGGCGCGCTGCCCGGGCAACGCCGGAACGACCCGGTGCCAACGGGTACGTGCCGCGTTGGCGGCCAGGAAAGGGTTATCGGCAGGAAATCGTTTCACGTCAGTCCAGGGCTTCAGTCCGGCGACGATCGTCAGTCCGGAATTGGTTCAGGGCGTCAGCGTGCGCTCACCCATTCAGCCATTCGAGGGCCTCCGGCAGCCACCGGGCGAGGTGCCGCCGTACCGCATCCGGGTCGGATTCCAGCAGCGGCCCGGCAGCTTCGACGGCGGCCTCGAGCAGGTCGACATCCTGCACCGGATCGGCGAAGCGGAGCATCGGCAGGCCGCTCTGACGCGCTCCCATGAGTTCACCCGGGCCGCGCAGTTCGAGGTCGCGGCGGGCGATCTCGAAGCCGTCGCTGCTCTCGAACACGACCTTCAGCCGCTCACGGGCGAGCGGCGACAGCGGCGTCTGGTAGAGCAGGATGCACGACGACTTGGCACTGCCCCGGCCGACCCGCCCGCGCAACTGGTGCAACTGGGCAAGGCCCATCCGCTCGGCATGCTCGATCACCATCAGCGAGGCGTTCGGCACGTCGACGCCGACCTCGATGACCGTCGTGGCCACCAGAAGCTGGAGCGCACCGTCCTTGAACGCGGCCATCGCCGCCGCCTTCTCCGCCGCCTTCAGCCGGCCGTGCACCAGGCCGACCGACAGTTCGGGGAAGGTCGCGCACAGGTCGGCGTGGGTATCGACGGCCGTCTGCAACTGCAATGCCTCGGATTCCTCGATCAGCGGGCAGACCCAGTAGGCCTGGCTGCCCTGCATGCAGGCGTCGCGCACCCGCTGGATCACCTCGTCGCGCCGGTGGTCGCCGACCAGCCGGGTGGCGATCGGGCTGCGGCCGGGCGGCAGTTCATCGATGGTCGACACGTCGAGGTCGGCATAGCAGGCCATGGCCAGCGTGCGCGGGATCGGGGTGGCGGTCATCATCAGCAGGTGGGCCTCGGCGGCACGCGAAGCCGCGTCTGTCGCGCCAGTTCCCGCGTCTGGCGCCGCAGAGCCTTTGCCGCGCAGTGCGAGGCGCTGGTTGACCCCGAAGCGGTGCTGTTCGTCGACGATGGCCAGCGCGAGCCGTCTGAAATCGACGCCCTGCTGGAAAAGTGCATGGGTGCCGACGGCGATCGAAGCTTCGCCGGAGGCGAGCCGTGCGCAGGCCGCGTCGCGCTTCTTCTTCGCGAGGCTGCCCGCGAGCCAGGCCACTTCAACGCCCGCCGGCGCGAACCAGCCTTCGAACTTGCGGAAGGTCTGCTCGGCCAGCAGCTCGGTCGGCGCCATCACCGCCACCTGGGCGCCCGCTTCGACCGCCTGCGCGGCGGCAAGCGCAGCCACCAGGGTCTTGCCGCTGCCGACATCGCCCTGCAGCAGGCGCTGCATGGGCTGGGCGCGTGCGAGGTCAGCGGAGATCTCGGCCAGGACGCGAGCCTGGGCGCGGGTAGGGTCGAGGCCGGCGGTTGCGAGCACCTGCCTCGACAGCCGGCCGGCGGTGGGCAGCGGCAAGGCGCGCCGGGCCGCACGGCTGTTTCGGTGCATGCGCATCGAGAGCTGCTGGGCCAGCAGCTCGTCGAACTTCATCCGGCGCCAGGCGGGGTGGGTGCGGTTGGTGAGGGCGGCGGCGGCGCTGTCGGCGGGGGGCGCGTGGAGCAGGTGCAGGCTCTGGTCGAACGGCGGTAGCCCGAGGCCGCCGAGCAGCTGGCCGGGAAGCGTCTCGGAAAGGTCCGCCTGCGCGACCGCCCGACGTACCAGGCGCTGCAGCACCGGCTGCGACAAACCCTGGGTGGTCGGATAGACCGGCGTCAGCCGGTCTGGCATCGGCGTGCCTTCGGTCAGCACCCGCCAGCGCGGGTGCACCATCTCCGCGCCGATGAATCCGCCGCGGATCTCGCCCACGGCCCGGATACGCACGCCCGGCTCGAGCGCGCGCTGCTGGCTGGGGTAGAAGTTGAGGAACCGCAGCGTCAGTTCGCCCGTACCGTCGTCGACCGTGACGACCAGCGTACGCCGAGGCTTGAACCGGACCTGGGCTTCGCGCACGACGCATTCCACCACGACCGCACCGCCGCCGAGTACCCGTGTCGCCTCGGCGATGGTCGACAGACGGGTCTCATCGTCGTAGCGCAGGGGCAGGTGGAGTACGAGGTCGGCGAGCGTGCGCAGGCCGATGCGGGCGAGCAGCCTGACCTGGGCCGGGTTGATCCCGGGCGGACCGGCGCGGGTGGCCGCCCGCGGAGCGGCGTCGACGGCGGAATTCTTCTTGCGGGAGACACCGGGCATCCGGGGATGCTAATCGAGAAGCCAGACAGGCGGGCGGGATGACCTGCCGGGGCTGATGGTGGAGACGAGGAGGATCGAACTCCCGACCTTCGCATTGCGAACGCGACGCTCTCCCAGCTGAGCTACGTCCCCACGGGCCGAAACGGGTTGCGGAAGCGTAAAAAAGCCGGCTTCCCCGGTTCCAACGTGCCAAATTATGCCTGAAACTCGTGACACCGTGAATCGGTATCTTCGCGGACCACTCCGTATACTTTGCATCCCCGGGCCCTGTGCCCGAACCAGGACGCCCGTTTCCCATGCAGATCACCCCGCCGTTCGCCTATCCCGAGATCGACACCCTCAAGAAGACCGACCGTGTGGTGTTGCCGAAACCGGGCGACACGCCGGCGTTCTGCCGTGAACTGCACGTGATTCCGGTGTCGTACACCGAGATCCCGGTGGCGCAGCGCGACTACCCGATCGTCTTCGTGTCCGCCGACAATGGCGCCACTTTCATGACCATGGCGATCCTCGGCCTGAAGGCGAAGCAGAACCTGTTCGTCTCCGCACTGGGATGGGACCGCTCGGTGTACGTGCCCGCCTACGTGAGGCGCTACCCGTTCTGCATGGCCAAGGTCACGGTGGACAACACCCAGCGCGACGAACGTGTCGTCTGCGTGGCGAAGAACGCGCTGGTGCCGGAGGGCGACGCCCTGTTCGACACCGCCGGCGCCCCGACCGCGGAATGGCAGGCGCTCGAGAAGCTGCTGCAGGAGTACGAGACCGACCTGGTGCGCAGCGAGGAGCTGTGCAAGGTCGTCGCCGACCTGGGCCTGCTCGAGCAGTTCAACATGCAGGCTTCGCTGGCGACCGGGGCCACCCTGCAGCTGACCGGCATGCACCGGGTGGACGAGAACAAGCTCAACGCACTCGACCCGGCGGTCCTTCAGGACCTCGCGCGCAAGGGCGTGCTGTCGCGGCTGTACTCGCACCTGCTGTCGCTGGAGAACTTCCGCCGTCTGTCCGACCGCGCCACGTCGATGGAAGCGCCCGCTGCCCCGGCGACGGTTTCCCTGCAGTAGGCGGGCCCGCCCGGGCGGCGGCGCTGCAGCCCACCCACCCGCGCACGGCGCGGCCCCGCTAGCGTGGAGCCGCCTCGACCGGCCGGCGCATCGCCACCACGATCATCGCGACGCCGATCGCCGCCATCGGCAGGCTGAGCCACTGCCCCATCGTCAGCCCGAACCCGAGCGTTCCCAGGAAGGCATCGGGCTCGCGCGCGAACTCGGCCAGGAACCGGAACACCGCATAGCCGGCGAGGAACGCGCCGGACACGAGGCCGCACGGCTGCGGCTTGCGCGACAGCCACGCCAGCACTGCATACAGCGCCACACCCTCCAGCGCGAACTGGTACAGCTGGGACGGATGGCGCGGCAGGTGGTCGACGTACGGGAACACCATGCCCCAGGCAACGTCGGTCGGCCGCCCCCACAGCTCGCCGTTGATGAAGTTGCCCATCCGGCCCGCGGCCAGGCCCAGCGGTACCAGCGGCGCCACGAAATCGGTGAGCTGCAGCCAGCGCATGCCGATCGACCGGGCGTAGAGCCAGGTGGCCACCAGCACGCCGCACAGGCCACCGTGGAAGGACATGCCGCCCTGCCAGACGTAGAGCACGCTGATCGGGTCGGCCAGGTACTCGCCCGGCTTGTAGAACAGGATGTAGCCGAGCCGCCCGCCGAGCACCACGCCGAGCACGCCGTAGAACAGTAGGTCGTCGACCTGCGAAGGTGCGATACCCCAGCGCGGCTCGGCCTTCGCCCGCTGCTTGCCCAGCCCGAGGAACAGCCCGAACGCGAGCAGGTACATGAGCCCGTACCAGCGGATCGCCAGGGGTCCGATCTGCAGGGCGATCGGGTCGAAATCCGGGAAGACGAACATGGCGCGATGGTATCCCAGCAGCAGCCCGGCCACTGCAGTCAGCGCCCCGACAGGGATCGCCAGACCACCGGCGGGCGGGCGATACCCGCTGCTATCATGCGCCTCCACACGTCCACCGGCGGCGCGGATCCACGCGGGTCCGCCGGGGCGGGACGCGACACCGAACGAGGACTATCCCGATGGCAGAGAACTGGCGCTCGAAACTGATCACCGCGGGCGTGGCCCGCAGCCCGAACCGCGCGATGCTGCGCGCTGTGGGCTTCGGCGACGGCGATTTCACCAAGCCGATCGTCGGCGTGGCCAACACCCATTCGACGATGAACCCGTGCAACGCCGGCATCCAGCCGCTGGTCGACCGCGGCATCGAGGCACTGAGGAAGTCGGGCGCGATGCCGCAGATGTTCGGTGTGCCGACCATCACCGACGGCATCGGCATGGGCACCGACGGCATGAAGTATTCGCTGGTGTCGCGCGAGGTGATCGCCGACGCCATCGAGTGTTCGGTCAACGGCCAGATGATGGACGGCGTGATCACCTTCGGCGGCTGCGACAAGAACATGCCGGGCGCCATGATCGCGATGGCGCGCATCAACGTGCCTGGCATCTTCGTCTACGCCGGCACCATCAAGCCGGGCCGCTGGAAGGGCCAGGACCTGACCATCGTGTCCGCGTTCGAGGCGGTCGGTGCGTTCGCCGCCGGCAAGATGGCCGAGGAAGACTTCATCGGCATCGAGAAAAATGCCTGTCCGTCGGTAGGTGCCTGCGGCGGCATGTACACCGCGAACACGATGTCCTCTTCGTTCGAGGCCATGGGCATGAGCCTGCTCGGCTCCTCCCAGATGTCCTCGCCCGACCCCGAGAAGGCCGACTCGGCCGCGCTGTCGGCAGAGGTGCTGGTGCAGGCGATCGGGAAGAACCTGCGCCCGCGCGACATCATCACCCGCAAGTCGATCGAGAACGCCGTGTCGCTGATCATGGCCACCGGCGGCTCGACCAATGCCGTGCTGCACTTCCTGGCCATCGCGTCAGCCGCCGAGGTCGAGTGGACCATGGACGACTTCGAGCGGGTACGCCGCCGCGTGCCGGTGCTGTGCGACCTGAAGCCGTCCGGCAAGTACGTCGCCGCCGACTTCCACCGTGCCGGGGGCGTGCCGGTCGTGCTGAAGATGCTGCTCGACCGCGGCCTGCTGCACGGCGACTGCATGACCATCACCGGGCGCACGATGGCTGAAGAGCTGGCGCTGCACCCGACGACCCGCCGCGACGATCAGGACGTGATCCGTGCCTGGGACAACCCGATGTACACCGAGGGCCACCTCGCCATCCTCAAGGGCAACCTGTCCCCAGAGGGCTGCGTGGCCAAGGTCACCGGCCTTAAGCAGCGCCAGATCACCGGCCCGGCAAGGGTGTTCGACTCCGAGAACCAGGCCATGGAAGCGATCATGGCGCGCAGGATCGTCGCCGGCGACGTCCTGGTGATCCGCTACGAAGGTCCGAAGGGCGGCCCCGGCATGCAGGAGATGCTGGCGCCGACGGCGGCACTGATCGGCCAGGAACTCGGCGACTCGGTGGGCCTGATCACCGACGGCCGCTTCTCCGGCGGCACCTGGGGCATGGTGGTCGGCCACATCTCGCCCGAAGCCCAGGTCGGCGGCCCGATCGCCTTCGTGCAGGAAGGCGATTCGATCACCATCGACGCCGACCAGCTGCTGATCCAGCTCAACGTCGACGACGCAGAGCTCGCCCGCCGCAAGGTCGGCTGGACGCCGCCACCGCTGCGTTTCAACCGCGGGCTGATGGGCAAGTTCACCCGCCAGGTGTCGAGTGCCAGCAAGGGAGCGGTGACCGACCTGTTCGACTGACCAGGCAGGCCCTGCATGACCCGGCCAGCCCGGGTCATGCAGGGCTGCGGACACGCGCACCTAAAGTTCAGGCACCTTGCCGCCGTTATCCTGATCCTGAGTGAACGCCGGAACCGCCTAAAATGTCTCTTCAACCTCTGCGCAAGGATGACCTCCAGCTCGGGAAGCCGATCCCCTACTCGGTCTACGACAAGGATCGGGTGCTGCTGCTGGGTCATGGTTGCGTCATAGAGTCCGACAGCGTCCTGCAGACGCTGCGCGAGCAGGGGATGTTCAGCGACAATTCGAAGCCGCCCTCGAAGGGCGGGCTGTTGTACCGGCCGTCGGTACAGAACTCGCAGGTTGCCGCAAACGAGCCGAGCGAACGCCGGGGACCCGCCGCGCAGGACCTGCCGATCGCAGTTGCCGCTCCGGAGATCGAAGGGGAGACCCTTCTGCCGTTCCTCGAGACCACGCTGCGCATGGGCGATCCGCTGCAGGTGCGCTTCGACGACGGCAGCGTCGATCGCTACCCGGTGCGGCTCATCGGCGCGGTGGACAAGCGCAGCCTGCTCATCAGTCATCCGACCGTCGAAGGCCGGATGATCTACATGAAGGATGGCCAGCGGGTGAAGCTCAAGGCGCTGCGCGGGAAGTTCGCCTACAGCTTCGAGGCCTCGGTGCTGAAGTGCCAGCTCGCCCCGTTTCCTTACCTGCACCTGACGTTCCCGGCCAATGTCCGGTGCACATCCGTGCGCAAGGCGCACCGGATCACGCTCAACGGCGTGGCATCGGTCGGTCTGGCCGGACAGCGCAGCCGGGTCGCCTGCAACATGAAGGACCTGAGCATCGCCGGCATGCTGGTGTATGTGCCGCGCGAACTCGCGGTCGTCGGCACCGCGGTGGAAGTGGCCTTCCGCCTGCAGGTCAGCGGCGAGCCGATCACCTTCGACGTGCCTGGCGTCATCCGCAATGCGCGGGACGCCGAGGACGCGTCGAGCCAGTACCGCGCCTGCGGGCTGGAGTTCGCGGAACTGGGTCGCACCCAGCGCAACGCGCTGCAACTGTTCATCTACGAGCGCATGCTGAGCGAGATCTGACGCCTGCAGCGCAGCAGCCCATGAACGGGCGGATCGGGGCGCTAGAGGCGTCAACGGGCACGTGGGCCCGGCGTTATTGAACGGGCATGGCGCAGGCAATCCCGCCGACAACGCAGCGTCGGATATAATTTCACCAGCCATTTTTCGGAGGTTTCAAATGCAGAACCTGGTTCGCTCGATCGCGCTTGCTGCGATCCTTTCCGCCGGCGCGGTGTCCGGTGCCTTTGCTCAGGGCAAGGAACTGCTCACCAAGAGCGGTTGCCTCGCCTGCCACGCGGCAGACAAGAAGCTGGTGGGTCCGTCGTACATCGACGTCGCCAACAAGTACCGCAGCGTCAAGGGCGCCGAAGACAAGCTGACCGCGCACGTGCTCAATGGCGGCGGCGGTGTCTGGGGCCCGATCGCAATGCCCCCCCACAAACACATCTCCGAGGCGGACATCCGCTCGATGGTGCGCTTCATCCTCGCCACCAAGTAGCAACGTACCGCTCGGAACGAAAGAAGCCGGCCTGGTGCCGGCTTCTTTCGTTTCAGGGGCCGGTGCACAAAGGGTTACGCCCCCCTTTTCCTGCCGGGTGTGGCAGGGTCATAATCATGGCTCCGCACCGCGGTTCCGTCCCCAGGAGAAGAAGATGGCCCACCTGTTCCGCCGCGTGACCCGTGCGATCACACTGGCCGCCACCGCTGTGCTGATCGTCGCCGGCTGCAGCAAGGAAGAGCCGCCCAAGCCGGTCGCCGAAGCTCCGAAGCCTCCGGCGGAGGTGACGGTGCTGATCGGTGTGTCCGCTCCGCTGACCGGCCCGCAGGCCCACCTCGGCAAGGATGTCGAGAACGGCGCGCGCCTGGCGATCGAGGAAGCCAACGCAGCGAACATCCTGATCGGCGGCACCCGGGTCCGCTTCGAGCTCGTGCCGGAAGACGACGAGGCGTCCGGCACCAAGGCCACCGTGGTCGCGCAGTCGTTCGTCGACAAGAAGGTGGTCGCGGTGGTGGGCCACATGAACTCGGGGGCCAGCATCCCCGCCTCGCGCATCTACAGCGATGCCGGCATTCCTCAGGTGTCGCCGTCGGCCACCGCGGTCACCTATACCGCGCAGGGATTCAAGACCACCTACCGCGTGATCGCCAACGACCTGCAGCAGGGCAAGGTGCTCGGCGAATATGCAGTCAAGCAGCTCGCTGGCAAGCGGATCGCAATCATCGACGACCGCACGGCCTACGGACAGGGGCTGGCCGATGAGTTCGAGAAGGCCGCCAAGGCCGCCGGAGGCAACATCGTCGGGCGCGAATACACGAACGACAAGGCGACCGACTTCCGCGCGATCCTCACCACGCTGCGCGGCAAGAAGCCCGACCTGATCTTCTACGGCGGCATGGATGCCCAGTTCGGCCCGATGGCCGAACAGGTGCGCACCCTGAAGCTTGGCGCCCAGCTGCTCGGCGGCGACGGGGCGCAGAGCGCGCAGTTCATCAAGCTCGCCGGCGCAGCCGCCCAAAGCGTGATCGCATCCTCGCCCGGCCTTCCGCTCGACAAGATGCCGGGTGGCGAGCAGTTCGCGGCCAGGTTCAAGGCCAAGTACGGCGAGATCCAGATCTACGCGCCGTTCGCCTACGACGCCACCTGGACGATCATCGACGCGATCAAGGCGGCCAACTCGACCGCGCCGGCGAAGATCCTGGAAGCACTGGCGAAGATCGACCGCCAGGGCGTCACCGGCAACATCTCTTTCGACGAGAAGGGTGACATCAAGGCTGGCGGCGTCACGATGTACGTGGTCAAGGGTGATGCCTGGGCAACGATCGAGACGATCGGCGGCGCGCCCGCTCCGGCCGCTGCACCGGCTCCGGCCGATGCTGCAAAACCGGTTGATGCGGCTCCGGCCGCCCCGGGCGCAGCCCCTGCCCCGGCAACTGCCCCGGCGGCGGCCGCACCCGCGGCACCGGCACCCGCCAAGTAGCCCGCAGGGGCTCCTTCCAGCCGCCATCGACCCACGGCCTCGAGCCGTGTCGTCGATGGCGTTTTCTTTAGCGGAGGCCGACCGATCGACATCTTCGTCCAGCAACTGATCAACGGCATCGTGCTCGGCAGCATCTATGCACTGGTTGCCCTGGGCTACACGATGGTTTACGGCATCCTGGGCCTGATCAATTTCGCGCATGGCGAAGTGGTGATGATCGGATCGATGATCGCGATCTCGGTGGTGGTGACCATCGGCACCGGCAGCGGACTGCCCGGGCCGGTGGTCGTGCTCGCCGGCGTGGGCATCGCGATCCCAGCCTGCATGCTGCTCGGTGCGCTGCTGGAGCGCGTCGCCTACCGCCCACTGCGCGATGCGCCGCGCCTGACCGCGCTGATCACGGCGATCGGCATGTCCATCGTGCTGCAGAACCTGGCGATGATCGTCTGGGGCAGACAGTACATCTCGTTCCCGCCGCTGCTGCCGAGCGAGCCGCATGCCGTGCTCGGAGCGACGGTGACCGGCACCCAGGTCATCATCGTCATGTTGACGCTGGCGCTGATGGGGGCGCTGCTGCTGCTGATCCACCGCACCCGGCTCGGCCGTGCGATGCGCGCGACCTCGCAGAGCCCGGCCCTGGCTGGCCTGATGGGCGTGGACGTGAACCGGATCATCCTGTTCACCTTCATGATCGGATCGGCGCTGGCAGCGGTGGCCGGCGTGATGATCGCCGGCTACTACGGGCAGGCGCACTACCACATGGGCTTCATGCTCGGCCTGAAGGCGTTCACCGCAGCGGTGCTGGGCGGCATCGGCAACGTGTCCGGGGCGATGCTCGGTGGCCTCGCGCTGGGCGTGATCGAAAGCCTCGGCGCAGGCTACATCGGCGCACTGACCGGCGGCTTCCTCGGCAGCCACTACCAGGACGTGTTCGCCTTCGCGGTGCTGATCCTGGTCCTGGTGTTCCGGCCCTCCGGGCTGCTCGGCGAGCGGGTGGCCGAGCGTGCCTGAAGCACGCTCGGCGGCACCGCCCGCGGCATCGAGGGCCGGGCCCGCCGGCTCGCCGCTCGCGCGCAGCGTGCTGTCAGTGCTGGCGATCGCGGCCCTCCTGCTCGCGCCGTTCCTGGTCGATGCGCTGCTCGGGCGCGCATGGGTGCGCGTCCTCGACCTGGTCATGCTCTACACGATGCTCGCGCTCGGGCTGAACATCGTGGTCGGCTTCGCCGGTCTGCTCGACCTTGGCTACATCGCGTTCTTCGCGGTCGGCGCCTACCTGTATGCGCTGTGCGCATCGCCGCACTTCGGGCTGCACCTGCCGTTCTGGCTGCTGCTGCCCGCCGCGGCGCTGGTCGCGGGCCTGTTCGGCATGCTGCTCGGCGCACCGACGCTGAAACTGCGCGGGGACTACCTGGCGATCGTCACGCTCGGCTTCGGCGAGATCATCCGCATCTTCCTAAACAACCTGAACGCACCGGTCAACCTCACGAACGGCCCGCAGGGCATCACGCTGATCCGCCCGATCGAGGTGGCCGGCGTGTCGATGGCGAAGATGCATTCGATCGGGCCGGTGTCGTTCCCCTCGCTGTACAACTACTACTACCTGTTCCTCGTGCTGACGCTGCTGGTGATCTTCGTGTCGGCGCGGCTGCAGCATTCGCGCGTCGGGCGCGCCTGGGTCGCCATCCGCGAGGACGAACTCGCCGCGAGCGCATCGGGCGTCAACACGCGTAACCTGAAGCTGCTCGCCTTCGCGATGGGCGCGAGCTTCGGCGGCATCGCCGGCAGCCTCTACGCCAGCTTCCAGGGATTCGTCAGTCCGGAGAGCTTCGGCCTGATGGAATCGATCATGGTGCTGTGCATGGTGGTCCTCGGTGGCATGGGCAACATCCGTGGCGTGGTGCTCGGTGCAGCGCTGCTGGTCACGCTGCCCGAGGCGCTGCGCTACATCGGCCCCCTGCAGCGCTCGCTGTTCGGACAGGTCCATGTCGAGCCGTCAGACCTGCGCCTGCTGCTGTTCGGCGTGGCCCTCGTGCTGGTCATGCGCTGGCGGCCGGCAGGCCTCTGGCCGTCGGCGGTACGCCGACGCGAGTTCGTCGCGGCGCGGGCTGCGGCGGGCGACATGCCGGGTGGCCCCGGCATCTCCACCGACGGGAAGCCATCGCCGTGACCGCGCCGGAAACGCTGCTCTCGGTGCAGGGCATCAGCAAGGCCTTCGGTGGCGTGCAGGCGCTGTCCGGCGTGTCGATCTCGGTGGCGCGCGGGTCGGTGTACGGCCTGATCGGCCCGAACGGTGCTGGCAAGACCACGCTGTTCAACGTCATCACCGGCCTCATCGCGCCCGATGCAGGCTGCTGCACGCTCGACGGGCGACGGCTGACCGGCGAACCGGTGCACCGGGTGGTGCAGATGGGCATTGCACGCACCTTCCAGAACATCCGCCTGTTCCACCAGATGAGTGCGCTCGAGAACGTGATGGTCGGCATGCATGCCCGCAGCCGCACCGGCGCGCTCGGCGCCATCCTGCGCACGCGCACCGTGCGCGAAGAGGAGGCGCGCCTGGAGGCCGATGCCCATGCGCTGCTGGAACGGGTGGGTGTCGAGGCGCATGCGAACGACCCGGCCGGCAGCCTGCCCTACGGGCTGCAGCGCCGGCTCGAGATCGCGCGTGCCCTCGCTTCCCGCCCGAACATGGTTGCCCTCGATGAACCGGCGGCAGGGATGAATGCCTCCGAGACCGCCTCACTGCGCGAGCTGATCGTCGGGCTGCGCGACGGTGGCACCACCGTGCTGCTGATCGAACACGACGTGCGGCTGGTGATGGGGCTGTGCGACCGGGTAGCAGTGCTCGACCACGGGCAGCTGATCGCCGAAGGCGTGCCGGCACAGGTGCAGGCCGACCCGGCGGTGATCGAGGCCTACCTGGGCGCACCCGCCGCGGAGCCGGGCGCACGCGCCGCCGGCAGGCCACACTGATGCTTGCCGTCCGTTCCCTGCAACTGGGCTATGGCGCGATCGTCGCGGTGCGCGGCATCGACCTCGACGTGGGCGCGGGCGAACTGGTCGCGGTGATCGGCGCGAACGGTGCCGGCAAGACCACCAGCCTGAGAGGCATCGCCGGCGCATTGCCGGCGCGCACGGGAAGCATCGTGTTCGACGGCGAAGACATCACCGGGCTGCCGGTGCACCAGCGGGTGGCGCGCGGGATGAGCCTGGTGCCGGAAGGCCGCGGCATCTTCGCGCGGCTGACCGTGGCCGAGAACCTCGACATGGGTGCCTACCTGCGACGCGACGCCGCCGGCGTGCGTGCCGACCTCGAACGCAGCTACGCGCTGTTCCCGCGGCTCGGCGAACGCCGCCGGCAGCTCGCAGGCACCCTGTCCGGCGGGGAACAGCAGATGCTGGCGATCGCGCGAGCCCTGATGGGGCGACCGCGGCTGCTGCTGCTCGACGAGCCGAGCATGGGGCTGGCGCCACTGGTCACGCGCCTGATCTTCGACACGATCCGATCGATTGCCGCGGAGCGGGTGTCCATCCTGCTGATCGAGCAGAACGCCCGCGCGGCGCTCGAACTGGCCAGCCGCGCCTACGTGCTGGAGGGCGGGCGAGTCACGCTGGCCGGGCCCTCGGCCGACCTGCTGTCGAGCGAAGCGGTACGCAAGGCCTACCTCGGCGAGTGAACCGGGTAGCCGGTAACGGCGATGCGCCGCGCCCGGTCCGGGTTCAGGTCAACGCGAGCGTGCCGGCGGCCAGCACCAGATAGCGGCCGGCCTTGGCGACGGTGACCAGCAGCAGGAACGTGGGCAACGGTTCGCGCAGTACGCCCGCGACCACCGTGAGCGGGTCGCCGATGAGCGGTACCCAGCTGAGCAGCAGGGACCAGCGGCCATGGCGCCGGTACCAGGCAGCCGCGCGATCCAGGGCGTCGGCGCTGGCCGGGAACCAGGGGCGCCCCCGGAATCGCTCGATCCGCCGACCGAGCCACCAGTTGACGACAGATCCCAGCACATTGCCCGCCGTTGCCACCAGCACGAGTAGCCAGGCTGGTTGCTGGTCAGCCAGCAGCAGCCCGACCAGTACCGCTTCGGACTGCATCGGCAGCACGGTGGCGGCGACCAGCGCGGAAAGGAAGAGCAGGCTCAGTGCGGTCGGATCGTTCATGGGCTGGAGGTCTGCGCCGGTCAGTGCTGGACGAGACTTGCCTCGCAGCCTGAGCCATCTGGCACAATTTCGTGGAATGGCCGGTATTTGCCCCATTTCACCATGGGTCGACTGCCGGCCGCGCTGCGCCCCACGCCAATGCCTAAAGTACGGGTATCGCGAACCGTTACATTCGAACGCTTCAGAGAGGTTTACCGCTCGTGTTTCGACTCGCCCTTCGCCGTTCCAGGCTTGAAATCGGATCCCCGACCGCCTCGCCAGTCGGTCCTACCCGGGCGAGGTTGGGCATCGTCGCGGCCGTGATGGTCACCCTGCTACTGCTCGGCGCACTGGCTTTTGTGTACTGGAAAACGCGCCCGCTCAATGAACAGGCAGTCGTCGAGATCAGCAGCCACCTTCGGGTGCTGAAGGAGCTCGAAGCGCGCTGGGACACCATCCTGCTGCGCGCGACCACCGACACCGAACGCGGTTACGAATCTGCCGTGAACCTGGTGCCCACCGTCGGCAAGACACTGCGCGCGCTGCAGCAGTCGGCCACGCGCCTGCAGACGGCCACCTTGCGCGAGAAGCTTCCTGACATGATCGGCGCCTTCCAGGAGAAGAACGCGGTCACGGTGAGCTTCCTGTCCGAAGCGAACTTCGTCAGCACCAACCTGCCGGAAGTGCAGCAGTGGTTCACGGAGTACCTGTCTGCGCTGCGCACGACGCGCCAGGTCGACGCCACGACACAGCAGAGTCTGCTCAACCTCGACCGCATCGCCACCCAGGCGGCAGCCGACCTCAGCGCATTCGTGATCGATGGCTCCGTCGAGCGGGCCAACTCGATCAACAGCGCGCTGAACGGCATCGGCGAGGCGCAGCCCGACTACACGACGCCCCGGCTCACCAGCGCCCGTGATTCGCTGGTCAAGCTCGGCCGGGAAGTGGTCGGCCGCAAGCAGCTGGCGGTCGAGCTGTTGAAGGTGGTGTCCGATTCGACCGCCGGACGCGAGCTCGACCAGGTGATCGTCGGCTTCGAGGCGGAACTGCGTGCCGCGGCCACCGAGCAGCAGTTCTATCGCACGGTCCTCATCTGGTATGCGGCCGCGCTGCTCGGCCTGCTGGCCTTCGCCGGCTGGCGGCTGGCGCAGAGTTACCGGCTGCTGAACCGGGCGAACGACGCGTTGCAGGACGTCAACGAGTCCCTCGACCGGCGCGTGACCGAGCGCACGCAGGAGCTGTCCAGCGCGCTGGCCGAGCTGCAGCTGTCCGAGACGCAGCTGATCCAGTCCGAGAAGATGTCCTCACTCGGCCAGATGGTGGCTGGTGTCGCGCACGAGATCAACACGCCCCTGGCCTACGTCAAGAACAACCTGGGCATGGTCGACGACCGTCTGGGCTCCCTGGTCGACCTGGTGGAGCATTTCGACCGCCTGCTGCGCATGCTGCAGTCGACCGACACGCCCGAGGATCAGCTGCGCGACCAGTTCAGCCGGGTCGATCGCGACCTCGAGGCCCTGCGCAACCGGAACACGCTGGGCGAGCTGGCTCTGCTGGTGCAGGACGGCCTGCACGGCATCGACCGGATCGCCGAGATCGTGCTCAACCTGAAGGATTTCAGCCGCCTCGACCGGCTGAAGGTTCAGGTGTTCGACGTGAACCACGGCATCGAGAGTACCCTGCTGCTGGCCCGCCACCTGCTGAAGAACGCCGAGGTGCGCAAGGTGTTCGGCACCCTGCCGCCGGTGGTCTGTGCCGCCTCGCAGGTGAACCAGGTGTTCCTGAACCTGATCACCAATGCCGCGCAGGCAATCGAGGAGCGTGGACCGGGCAAGGGCCTGATCACGTTGACGACCAAGGCAGTCGGGCACAGCGTGATGATCGAGGTCCGCGACAACGGCAAGGGCATCCCCCCCGACGTGCTGCCGCGCATCTTCGACCCGTTCTTCACTACCAAGGAGACCGGCAAGGGAACGGGCCTGGGCCTGTCGATCTCGTTCAAGATCATCGACCAGCACAAGGGCAAGATCCTGGTGCACTCCCGGGTCGGCGAAGGCACGACCTTCACCGTCCTGCTGCCCGCCAGCCAGCCGTCGGCAGTTGCCGACGCCCCGGAGGACGCGGCATCCGACGGACAGTCGCCGGCCGACCCAGTGGCCGCGCCTGTATCGGCGGCGCAAGCCGGCGTCGATTCGCCACGTACGCCCACGGCCCTGCCGACCTCCTGACGACGGGTAGCGCCGGCAACCCGGGCTGCGCGCCGACAGGCAGGTGCCCGGCGCATCCGGCCTGCCACTGCAGCGGCCCGTACCGCCCCCCGCAATCCTTCCCGAGCAAGACCAGACCCACATGACCGCCACCGGCACGCTACCCGCCACCATAGGCAAGTTCGAAGTGCATGGCATCCTCGGCAGGGGTGGCATGGGCACCGTCTACTCCGCCTTCGACCCGACCATCCAGCGGCCTGTCGCGATCAAGGCGCTGATCAAGCGGGCGCTGGACCCTGAGCAGGCCATGGGCATGCTCGACCGCTTCAAGCGCGAGGCGCAGGCCGCAGGCAGGCTGATGCACCCGAACATCGTGCAGGTGTATGACTATGGCGAAAGCCAGGAAGTCGCGTTCATCGCGATGGAGCTGGTGGCAGGCAAGACCCTGCACCAGCGGCTGCTCGAGCGGCGCCGCTGTGACTTCAAGCAGATCGCCTCGCTCGTCGAGCAACTGCTCTCGGCGCTCGAATACGCGCACCAGAACGGCGTCATCCATCAGGACATCAAGCCCGCGAACATACTGATCACCAGCGACGGCCGGCTCAAGGTGACCGACTTCGGCATCGCGCAGGTCGAATCGACGCGGATGATCGTGAACAACGAGACCATCGGCACGCCGCACTTCATGGCCCCGGAGCTGATCAACGGCAGCGTGGCCACGCCGTCGAGCGATGTCTATTCCGCCGGCACCGTCGCCTATGAACTGCTCACCGGCCAGCGTGCCTTCTCCGGTACTACCGCCTTCGTGATGCGGCAGGTCATGGATCCGGAGGTGAAGGTAGCGCCGCCCTCGCAGGTCGATCCGCGCATCGCGCCCGAACTGGACGAGGCGGTGCTCAAGGCGCTGGCCAAGCGTCCGGAGGAACGCTTCCAGAACGCGGCCGAGTTCCAGCTCGCCTTCCGGCGCGGCATCGAGGCAACACTGCGGGTGGTCGGGGACACCCCCGCGCCGTCGCAGATCAGCCCAGAGACGACCCGCAACCTGTCCGCCGCCGCGAGGCTGCTGCGCGAGTCCAGCGCCAGCGCGTCGTCGCTGCCCGGGCGCATCGGTCCGTCATCGACGCAGTCGACAGGCGCGCCGGTCTCGTCCGCGCACAAGCCGCGGCTGCTGGTGGTGGACGACGAGGAGCGCATCCTCAATTCCCTGAAGGCCCTGTTCAGGGACGACTTCCACGTGTTCGCGACGAGCAACTGCAGCCATGCGCTGCGCTTCGTCGAGAAGTTCCACATGCACGCGATCATCAGCGACCAGCGGATGCCCGAGATGCTGGGCGTGGAACTGCTGCGCCGGGCGAAGATCACCTCCCCGACGTCGATGCGGCTGCTGCTGACCGGCTACTCCGACCTCAACGCCATCGTCGGTTCGATCAACGAGGGCGAGATCTTCCGCTTCATCAACAAGCCCTGGAACAACCGTGACCTGAAGCAGATCGTGCATGAAGCGGTCGAGATCGGCCTGACCGTGGGCGAACGGCGCGTGATGCGCGTCAACACGGAAGTGCGCCAGGAGATGGCCGTGCTGGTGGTCGATCCGAGCTACGAGCTGCTGCGCTCGGCCAAGGAGATGCTGGTCGGCGTGTGCCAGATCCGCCATGCGCTCGACGCGGACGCTGCGATGGACCAGATCGACCAGCACCCGGTGTCCATCGTGCTGATGGACGTCGAATACACCGGTGCCGAAGGCGTGGCGCTGCTGAAGACGCTGAAGCACGAGAAGCCGGACATCCTCTCGATCGTGGTGACCAGCGCATCCGATTCGGAACTGATGATCACGCTGATCAACCAGGCGCAGATCTTCCGGTTCCTGAACAAGCCGGTCAACCAGCAGCTGGTCCGTTCCCACCTGCTGGCTGCGCTCGAGCGCGCGCAACTGCTGCGCGAATCTCCGGAACTGGTGAAGATGTACAAGCCCGCCCCTGCGATGGCGACCCTGTCCTCGCCGGACGCAGGCCTGCCGCCACCGATGCCGGCGATCCCGATAGCCGTGGAATCCTGACCCCGCGCGGCGAGGGTGCCAGCAGGGTCGCCTCAACAATGGAGCGTGCTAGATTCCCGTCATGACTGCCGACCGGCCCGATCCCGCGCCCATGCCGCCCAGGCGTGCCGCGCCATACGTGCTGGCTACCGTCGTGCTGGCTACCGTGGCTCTCGTGGCCGCAGCGGGATGGCTCGCCTGGAACACGCGTCAGACGGACGGTGACGCGCGCGTCGCGGTCGCGAAGAAGCTGCAGTTGCTCACTGAGCTCACCGCGCGCTGGGACCTCGCGGTCGCAGGGGCGAAGGTCGACCCGGCACAGGTGCGCCAGGCCGATGCCAGCGTGGTGCCATCGATCCAGCGCGCGCTGTCCGACCTGCAGGAACTCGCCGCCACGACCCGCAGCCCTGCCCTCGCGTCGAACCTGCCTGGCGTGGCTGCCGCGTTCGGCGAGCGCATCCCCGTCGGCGCCTCGATCAGCAGCACCGCCGTCGCACTCGGCGACGCCCTGTCTGCCGCCGTCGCGGCGGCGGAAGCCGACACCGGCCCGGGTCCGGCCGGCCTGCGTCCACCGGACGTGGCGATCGCTGAACTGCTGGCGTTCTGGAGCGACACCGGCAACCGGCGCCAGCCGAAGGTCGAGGCCGCGCTGGCCAGACTGGCCACGAATGCCGCGATGCTGGAACCGGCGCGCGCCTTGCTCGAAGGCAAGGCCGGGCTGGAGTCCGCGCTCGGCCGGTTCGCGCTGTCCACTGCCGGCCCGCGCCTGAGCACGATGACCACCACGTTCTCGGCCGAAATGCAGGCCACCATCGAACGCCAGCAGCTGTATCGCACCTACCTGCTGTTCTATTCGGCCGCCTTGCTGGTGCTGCTCGGGTGGATCGCCTCGCGCCTGTTCGCCAGCTACCGGGTGATCGCGCGCATCAACGACGCGCTGCATGCCGCGAACGAGAACCTCGAACACAAGGTCGAACTGCGTACCCGCGAGCTGTCCGACGCACTGGCCCACCTGAAGGAATCGGAGTCGCAGCTGATCCAGTCCGAGAAGATGTCGTCGCTCGGGCAGATGGTCGCCGGCATCGCGCACGAGATCAACACGCCGATCGCCTACGTGAAGAACAGCCTCGGGTCCGTCGACGGCAAGCTGGATGCGATCGGCCGCATGACCGCCGAATGCGAGAAGCTGCTGGCGATGCTGGAGGCGGGCGATGTACCCGATGCGTTGCTGGACCTGCAACTGGCGGAACTGTCGGCCGCGGCGCGCGCGCTCGGCGGCAGCGAATCGGTGGGTGGACTGGCCAGGCTGGTCAATGACGGGCTCTACGGCGTCGACCAGATCGGCCAGATCGTCAGCCACCTGCGGGACTTCAGCCGCCTCGACCGCGGCAACGTGCAGCGCTTCGACCTGCACCAGGGCATCGAGAGCACGCTGCAACTCGCCTGGCACCTGCTGAAGGCGGTGCACGTAGAACGGAAGTTCGGGACCGACGGCCACCTGGTCGGCTCGCCGTCCCAGGTCAACCAGGTGCTGCTCAACCTGATCACCAACGCCGCGCAGGCGATGGAGCCCGAAGGCGGTACGATCACGATCGCCACCAGTGGCGACGAGAGCGAGCTGGTGCTGGACATCAGCGATACTGGCTCCGGCATCCCGTCCGAGGTGCTGCCGAAGATCTTCGATCCTTTCTTCACCACCAAGGTCGTCGGCCAGGGCACTGGCCTGGGCCTGTCGATCTGCTACAAGATCATCGCCCAGCACGGCGGGCGGATCGACGTGAAGTCGCGTCCGGGCCTCGGCACCACCTTCAGCATCCGGCTGCCGCGCAGCGGCGTGCCGGCGTCGCCCGACAGTGGCGACGGTGGCGAAGCGAAGGCAGCTGCAGCATGATCCTGCCGGATCACATCGGCAAGTACCGTATCGATGCCGCCATCGGCCGCGGCGGCGGGGGCATGGTCTACCGCGGCTTCGACATCGCGATCGAGCGGGCCGTCGCGATCAAGTCGATCAGCCGCGCGGCATTGCCGGCCGACGAACAGGCCGGCACGCTCGACCGCTTCCGGCGCGAAGCACAGGCGGCCGGGCGCCTGGTCCACCCGAACATCGTGCAGGTATTCGAGTACGGCGAGGACGGCGATACCGCGTTCATCGCGATGGAGCTGGTCGAGGGCAATTCCCTGCACCAGCACCTGGCCGCGCGGCGCCGCTTCACGCTTCGCGAGGTGGCGCGCATCATGGCCGAACTGCTCGATGCGCTCGCGCATTCCCATGCGCAGGGCGTCGTGCACAGGGACATCAAGCCGGCGAACGTCCTGCTCAACGCCGATGGCCGGGTCAAGATCAGCGACTTCGGCATCGCGCGCATCGAGTCATCGAACCTGACCTATAGCGGGCAGATTTTCGGTACGCCCTATTACATGGCCCCCGAGCAGTTCCTCGGACAGGATGTCGGCCCTGCGGCAGACCTCTACGCAGCTGGCGTGATCGCCTACGAGTTGCTGACCAGCATCCGGCCCTACAGCGGTGGCACGCCGCAGATCATGCGCCAGGTGCTCGACCTCGAGACGCTGCCCATCCCGCCGTCACGCCTGAACGCAAACGTGTCGACCAGCCTGGACGAAGTAGTGCTGACCGCGCTGGCAAAGCCGATCGACGAGCGCTTCAACAGCGCGACCGAGTTCAGCGCCCTGTTCGCCGAGGCGATTGCCGACAGCCTGGTGTTGACCGGCGACACCACGCCCGGCGATGCAGCGTCGCCATCGACCACGGTAGCCGCCGCCGCGGGACTCGCGGGTGCCGCCCGGCGCCTGGCCGCCGCGCGGCGCCAGCACACCGTGCCTCCGGGCGGCACGTTCTCGGGCGAACGCGGGCAAAGCGCCGCCCGTCCGGTCTCCTCGGCACACAAGCCGCGACTGCTGGTGGTGGACGATGAAGAGCGGATCCTGAGCGCGCTGAAGTCGGTGTTCTGCAACGACTACCACGTGTTCGCGACCACCGACTGCGAGCATGCACTGGCGTTCATCTCGAGGCACAGGATGCACGCGATCATCAGCGACCAGCGGATGCCGGGCATGGCGGGCGTCGAACTGCTGCGCCGGGCAAAGGAGATCGCCCCGGGATCGATGCGCATCCTGCTTACCGGTTATGCCGACCTCGCATCCATCGTCGGTTCGATCAACGACGGTGAGATCTACCGCTTCGTCGCCAAGCCATGGGACAACAACGAGCTGCGGTCGATCGTGCGCGAAGCGATCGCCGTGTCGATCGAACTGGCCG
Organism: Betaproteobacteria bacterium; assembly: GCA_947458265.1. Classification (GTDB taxonomy): domain Bacteria; phylum Pseudomonadota; class Gammaproteobacteria; order Burkholderiales; family CAIKXV01; genus CAIKXV01. The sequence continues at coordinate 161,431 of CANGYF010000003.1, read as the reverse complement.
ACCTTGCCCCTCCGCCTGCGATGAAGCTGCGGCCCGATCGCGCGATCCTGGTGGTCGATGCCAACGGCGAGCTCTACCGCTCGACGCGCGAATTGATGGCCGACATCGGTCCGGTGCGCCAGGCGTCCGGTCCGGAAGCCGCGCTGGTCGAACTGGCGGCAGGCGACATCAGCGTCGTGCTGTTCGACATCGATGCCGGCAGCCCGCCGGACAACGCGAACCTGATCAAGACGCTGAAGCAGGACCACCCGCAGCTGCTGACGCTGGTGGTCACCGAGGCCTCCGATTCGGAGCTGATGATCGGCCTGATCAACGAGGCGCAGATCTTCCGCTTCATCAACAAGCCGGTGGCGCTGAAGAGCCTGCGTGGCCACCTGATCGCCGCGCTCGAGCGCGCCCAGCAGTTCGAACAGTCCCCGCAGCTGGTGCTCCGGCAATCCCCGGAGCTGTCCTCGACACCCCGCCTGGCGCTGCCCAGCCGCTGGCTGGAGCACATCCGCGAACTCGGGGAGCGCCTTAGCCTGCGCCGGCGCCGGCCTTAGCCCGGTGCGGGATCAGCTGGCGGCGAGCCAGTCGCGGCCGGTCAGGAAGTCGGAATGCAGCCGCGCTTCCTCGGTGCCTGGCTCGGGGTGGTAGTCGTAGCGCCACTCGACCTTCGGCGGCATCGACATCAGGATGGACTCGGTGCGCCCGCCGGACTGCAGGCCGAACAGCGTGCCACGGTCGAACACCAGGTTGAACTCGACATAGCGGCCACGGCGGATCGCCTGCCAGGTGCGCTCGCGCTCGCCGTAGGCCATCGCACGGCGCCGTTCGACCAGCGGCAGGTAGGCTGCGGTGAAGCGGCTGCCGACGGACTGCATGAGCCCGAAGGCGGTGGCGAAATCGGGTTCCGACAGGTCGTCGAAGAACACACCGCCGATGCCGCGCGGCTCGTTGCGGTGCTTCAGGAAGAAGTAGCGGTCGCACCAGTCCTTGTACTCGGCGTAGCGACCCGCACCGAACGGCGCCAGCGCGTCGCTGCAGGTGCGGTGGAAATGGACCGCATCGGCCTCGAAGCCGTAGTAGGGCGTGAGGTCCATGCCGCCACCGAACCACCAGACCGGCTGGCCGGCGGTGTCGCCTGCCACCGGGTTGGCGATGAAGAAGCGGACGTTCATGTGCACCGTCGGCACATACGGATTGCGCGGATGCAGCACCAGGGACACGCCCATCGCCTCGAAGCCGCGGCCCGCCAGTTCCGGACGGCCGGCGCTGGCCGACGGAGGCAGGCGATCGCCGGTCACGTGCGAGAAGTTCACGCCGCCGCGCTCGAACAGCGCACCGCCCTCGATCACGCAGGACAGTCCGCCGCCGCCGGCCGGGCGTTCCCAGCCATCACGGTGGAACCCGTTGCCATCGGCCTGCTCGAGCTCGGCGACGATCCCCGCCTGCAACCCCGTCAGGAAGGACTTGACCTGCGCTGCATCGACTGACGACATGATGGTCACCCCTGCGCCGGGCCACCAGTACGACCCGCCGCACGGTGCCCGATGTCACGCCTGAACTGTGCGCCGGCGAATCGGATGCGATCGACGGCTTCGTATGCGCGGCGCTGCGCCGCCCGGATGTTGTCGCCGAGTGCGGTGACGCACAGCACCCGGCCGCCTGCGGTGACCACCGCATCGCCGGCAAGCGCAGTACCGGCATGGAACACCCGGCAATCGGGCTGCGGTGCCGGCAGCCCGGTGATCTCGTCGCCGGCGCGCGGCGCATCGGGATAGCCGCCCGCGGCCATCACGATGCCGACCGCGACACGCCGATCCCATTCCGGCTCGGCCTCGGCAAGCCGGCCGGCCAGTGCCAGTTCGACCAGGTCGACCAGGTCGGTCTTCAGGCGCATCAGGATCGGCTGCGTCTCGGGATCGCCGAGCCGGCAATTGAATTCGAGCACCTGCGGTGAACCATCGGCACCGATCATCAGCCCGGCGTAGAGGAAGCCGGTGAACGGCATGCCCTCGGCCGCCAGCCCGGCGATGGTCGGATTGATCACCTCGCGCATCACCCGCGCATGCAACTGCGGCGTGACCACCGGTGCCGGCGAGTAGGCGCCCATGCCGCCGGTGTTCGGACCGACATCGCCGTCGCACAGCCGCTTGTGGTCCTGGCTGGTGGCCAGCGCGACCGCGCGCTCGCCATCGACCATCACGATGAAGCTGGCTTCCTCGCCGGCGAGGAAGCCCTCGACCACGACCCGCGCGCCAGCGTTGCCGAGCGAACGGCCGACCAGGAAACGGTCGATCGCGGCATGCGCCTCGGCCACGTCGGTGGCCACCACCACGCCCTTGCCGGCCGCGAGGCCGTCGGCCTTCACCACGATCGGCGCACCGACTGAATCGACATAGGCATGCGCGGCTGCGGCATCGTCGAACGCGGCATATGGAGCCGTGGGGATGCGGTGGCGCTGCATGAACGCCTTGGCGAACTCCTTGGAGCTCTCCAGCTGCGCCGCAGCCGCCGTCGGGCCGAAGATGCGCAGCCCGGCCGCACGGAACGCATCGACCACGCCCTCGGCCAGCGGTGCCTCGGGACCGACCACCGTCAGGCCAATGCCCTCGCGGCGCGCGAAGTCGACCCACTCGGCGACCGTGGTCAGCGGCACGTTGGTGACGCCCTCCTCGCGCGCCGTGCCGGCATTGCCCGGCGCGACGAACACGCATTGAAGGCGTGGCGAGGCCGCGAGCTTCCAGGCCAGCGCGTGTTCCCGGCCACCGCCGCCGATCACGAGGACCTTCATCGAGTGTCCCCCTTGAGGGGACGGGCCCGGCATGGCCGGGATGCAGGCAGGAAGGATCGGCAGAACGCGTTCATCACGCGTCGGATCGTACCCGATCCGCCCGCGGCAGACACGTGCACTGCGCGGGATCGCGCACGGTTGGCCGATGCTTCAATGGCGGAAATGGCGCATGCCGGTGAACACCATCGCGACGCCCTGGTCGTCGGCCGCGGCGATCACCTCGGCATCGCGCACGCTGCCACCGGGCTGGATCACCGCGCGTGCACCAGCCTCGACCAGCGCATCGAGCCCGTCGCGGAACGGGAAGAACGCATCGGAGGCGACGCAGGCACCGGCCAGGTCAAGCCCGGCCTCGCCCGCCTTGTGGCGCGCGATGCGCACGCTGTCGATGCGACTCATCTGCCCGGCACCGACGCCCAGCACCTGCGCGCCGCGCGCGAACACGATCGCATTCGACTTCACGAACTTCGCCACCTGCCAGGCGAACAGCAGGTCGGTCATCTCCGTCGGCGTCGGGGCGCGCCGGGTGACCACCTTCAGTTGCGCCGGGTCGTGGCCGGGCAGGTCGCTTCCCTGGACCAGCAACCCGCCGCCAACCCGCTGCAGGTGCACCGTGTTGCGCGCCGTGCCATGGCCAGCCTCGAGCACGCGCAGCGAAGCCTTCGCCGCCAGCACTTCGAGGGCAGCGGGCAGCACCTCGGGCGCGATCACCACTTCGGCAAACTGCCCGGACACGGCACGCGCCCCGGCCTCGTCCAGGGGGCGGTTGAAGGCGATGATGCCGCCGAAGGCGGAGGTCGGGTCGGTCGCGAAGGCGCGCCGGTAGGCCTCGGCCGCGTCAGCGCCGATCGCCACGCCGCAGGGGTTGGCATGCTTCACGATCACGCAGGCCACCTGGCCGGCCGCCGTATCGATGCTGCGCACGCACTCCCAGGCCGCGTCGGCGTCGGCGATGTTGTTGTACGACAGTTCCTTGCCCTGGCGCTGCACTGCGCCGGCGATGGTGCCGGCGGTCGTCGCCGCGTCGCTGCCCAGGTCGCGGTAGAACGCAGCCGCCTGGTGCGGGTTCTCGCCATAGCGCAGCCGCGACAGCCGGGTAAACGAGAAGTTGATCTGTGCCGGCCAGGCATCGACGTCGCCGCCGGCGGCGACGCGGCCGAGGTAGTTGCTGATGGCACCGTCGTAGGCTGCCGTATGCGAAAAGGCCTTGCGCGCCAGTTCGAAGCGGGTGGCATCCGACAATACGCCGGAGGCGGACAGTTCCTCGATCACGCACGGATAGTCGGACGGATCGGTGACGATGCCCACGTGCGGGTAGTTCTTCGCCGCCGCACGGACCATCGCCGGGCCGCCGATGTCGATGTTCTCGACCGCCTCGTCGAGGGTGACACCGGGCCGGGACGACACTTCGCGGAACGGGTAGAGGTTGACCACCACCAGCGAGATCGGGGAGATGCCCGCGCCGTCGATCGCCTCGCGATGGGCGGCCAGGTCAAGGCGCGCGAGGATGGCGCCGTGCACCTTCGGATGCAGCGTCTTCACGCGGCCATCGAGCATCTCGGGGAAACCGGTGAGCGCCGCCACTTCGGTGACCTCGAGGCCAGCTGCGCGCAACGCCGCTGCAGTGCCCCCGGTGGATACGAGTTCATAGCCGAGGCCGGCCAGCCGGGTGGCGAACGCCTCCAGGCCGGACTTGTCGGAGACGCTGAGCAGCGCGCGCCGCGGGTAGTCGGGGCTGGCCATGTTATTGCCGCGGCCCGTCGAGGCCGTGTTCCTTCATCTTCTTGCGCAGCGTGTTCCGGTTCAGGCCGAGGATCTCGGCGGCGCGGCTCTGGTTGCCGTCCGCGAGTTCGAGCACGGACTCGATCATCGGGCGTTCGACGCAGTGGATGACCATCTCGTAGATCGCATGCGGTTTCTGTCCGTCGAGGTCGCGGAAGTAGCTGTCGATCGCGCGTCGGACGGTACGACTGAGTTCGCTTTCTTCCTTCATCGATGGATCTCCTCCAGCCGGGGACGCTCGCGCCCGGCGGACGTACGGTGGTTGTTGTAGACGGGCCTGGACGCCACCGGGGCTGGCGCGACACCCCGTCGTTCCCGCGCCTGCAGCACTGCGCACCAGGCCTCGACCGCCGCGCGCTGCGCTGCGATGGTGCAGGCCTGGTTGACCTGGTCGCGCAGCACCTCGCCCCCCGGCATGCCGTGCACGTACCAGCCGATGTGCTTGCGCGCGAAGCGCACCCCGGCCTGCTCGCCATGGAACGCGTGGATGTCGTCGAGGTGCGCAAGGACGATCTCGCTCCACTCGCGCGCATCGGGCGCAGGCAGGACCTTCCCGGTCGCCAGGAAATGGGCGATCTCACGGAACAGCCACGGTCGGCCGAAGGCGCCACGGCCGATCATCAGCGCATCCGCGCCGGTGGCGGACAGCACCGCACGGGCACCCTCGGGATCGACGATGTCACCGTTGGCGATCACCGGGATGCCCACGGCGGACTTCACCTCGGCGATCGTCTCGTACTCGGCACTGCCCTCGAAGGCATCGGCACGGGTGCGGCCATGCACGGTCAGCGCCTGGATGCCCGAGCCCTCCGCGATACGCGCGACCTGCACCGCATTGCGCGAACTGCGATCCCAGCCGGTGCGAATCTTCAGCGTGACAGGCACGGGCACCGCGGCCACCACGGCCTCGAGGATGCGCGCCACCAGCGGCGCGTCGCGCAGCAGGGCCGAGCCGGCTGCGACGTTGCACACCTTCTTCGCCGGGCAACCCATGTTGATATCGATCAGTTGCGCCCCGAGCGCGACGTTGTGGCGCGCTGCGTCAGCCAGCCATTGCGGATCGGCTCCGGCAATCTGCGCGGAGATCGGGCCGGACTCGCCGGTGTGGTCGCTGCGCCGGCGCGACTTTTCGGTCGCGCGCAGGCGCGGATCTGCCGACACCATCTCGGACACCGCAAGCCCGGCACCCATGCGCCGGCACACGCTGCGGAACGGACGATCGGTGACACCGGCCATCGGTGCGACGACGAGTGAAGGCGAGATGTCGTAGGGACCGATGCGCATGGCGTCGCAGGCAGGGAACGTTCTGTGGCAGGGGCTCGTGGCCGTCGGACGAAACGGTGCCGACGCTGCATCGAAGCTGCAGAGAAGCCGCACTCGCACCGTCGACGAACCACCGGGGGAAGCGGATTGTAATGACTGCGCGTGTCGGTGCAAAGCCAAAAGAACCGCCGGGCATTCGGCTTACCGGACCACACGAGCCTGTGGTAGTGGGACGTCCTCAGCCGGCGCCGAACACCAGCGTCTCCAGCGCGCGCCGGCGCAGCGCGGGCAGCAGGTCGATGGCGGCCAGCCCGATGCCGCGCACCGCGGCCGCCAGTGGATCGTCGATCGCCGTCATGCGCGCGATCGCGTCGGTGGTGGCGACGGTGAAGCCGCGATCGACCCTGCGCGCCTTCGTGAAGGCCGCGAGCGCGCGCAGCAGGGCGGCGTCCGAGGCTACCGACGTCGGCAGCCGCAACGGCCACGCCGCAGCCAGGCTGAGCGCGTCGCGCACGCCCAGGTTGAAGCCCTGCCCGGCGACCGGATGCAACACCTGCGACGCGTTGCCGATGGCCACCACCCGCGGGTCTGTCGAGGGCCCGGCCCGGCGCAGCACGAGCGGCACGAGCGCCGGCGAAGTGAGCCAACGCATCGAACCGAAGCCCGGTCCTGCCGCACGCTCGAGCGCCTGCGACAGTGCGGCAGGGCCGGCATCGAGCAGCGCCTGCGCCCGGTCGGGTTCGAGCACCCAGACACAGGCATGGTGCCCCGCCCGGGGCAACAGTGCCAGCGGGCCGCTGCCGGCGAACCGCTCGAACGCACGGCCGGGCGTGAAGCGCTCGCAGCCCACGTCGCCGACCAGCGCGACCTGCCGATAGGCCTGCCCTGCCTTCGCCGGCAGCGGACCGCCCTCGATGCCCTCCGCACCATCGGCCATCACCACGCAGCGCGCCGCCACGCGCGGTGCGCCGTCGCCACGCGCCAGGACCAGGGACAGGCTGCCGGTGCCCGGTTCCACGGCGGCCACCGGCGTGCTCCATGCGGTCGCGATGCCAGCCTCGTCGAGCGCCCGGCTGCAGGCCTGCGCCAGGTCGCCGTAGTCGACGACGAAGCCGAGCGCCGGCGTGCCGAGGTCGGCGCAGGTGAACTCGATGCTGCCGAAGGCGCCCCGCTCGCTGACGCTGACGCGCGTGATCGGATCAGGACGCGCGATGCGCGTCCACACGCCCAGCCGTTCCAGCGCAAGCCGTGTACCCCAGGACAGCGCGATCGACCTGCGGTCCGGCTTGCCGCCAGCCGCCTCGCGGGCATCGAACAGCCGCGCCTGCACGCCGCGCGCGGCGAGCGCCAGCGCGGCCACCGCGCCCACGGGACCGGCGCCGACGATCGCCACCGGCAACATGTCGGCGGTCACGACCGGTCGCGCATCCAGGCCTCGATGTCTTCGATGCGCTTGGGCGCATCCGCGGTGATCACTTCGTTGCCGCCGGCAGTGACCACGACATCGTCCTCGATGCGGATGCCGATGTTCCAGAACGCTTCCGGCACCTTTTCGCCGGGCCGCACGTAGCAGCCCGGCTCGACCGTCGTCACCTGCCCCGGCTCGAGCAGCACCCAGTCGCCGTCGCGCTTGTAGTCGCCCGCGTCGTGCACATCCAGCCCCAGCCAGTGACCGGTGCGGTGCATGTAGAACTGCTTGTAGTCGCCGGACTCCAGCACGCGCTCGACCGGCCCTTCGCACAGGCCGAGGTCGACGAAGCCGGCGCACAGTGCCGACACGGCCGCGTCGTGCGGTGCCTGCCAGCTCGCGCCGGGCCGCACCGCCTCGATGGCCAGCCGCTGCGCCTCGAGCACGCACTCGTACAGCGCGCGCTGCGGCCCGCTGAAGCGGCCGTCGACCGGGAAGGTGCGGGTGATGTCCGACGCGTAGCCGTCGAGTTCGCAGCCGGCGTCGATCAGCAGCAGGTCGCCGGCGGCGAGCTTCGATGCATTCTCGACGTAGTGCAGCACGCAGGCGTTCGCGCCGCCGGCCACGATCGATGTGTATGCGGGTGCCTGTGCGCCCGCCGCGCGGAATGCATGCAGGAGTTCGGCCTCGACCTCGAACTCGAATCTGCCGGGCCGGGTCGCGCGCATCGCGCGCCGGTGCGCATCGCAGGAGATCGCCGCAGCCCTGCGCATGATGGACAGCTCCTGCGCGTCCTTCACCACGCGCATCGCATCGACCAGCACGCGAACCTCGCCCAGGGTCGCGGGTGCGGACACACCGGTGCGCGCCAGTGCACGTACCTCGTTCAGCCAGCCCGACACCCGTGCGCTCCACGCTGCGTCCTCGCCGATCGCGCAGTAAAGCGCCGGCTGGTCGGAGATCAGCCTGGGCATGCGTGCATCGAGTTCCGACACCGGGTAGGCCTCGTCGAAGCCGAAACGCTCGCAGGCAGCCTCGGGACCATGCCGGTAGCCGTCCCAGAGTTCGCGCTCAGGATCGCGCGCGCGGCAGAACAGGATGTGCCGGGGCCTGGCGCCGCCGACGATTACCACGACCGCTTCCGGCTCCGGGAAGGCGGTCAGGTAGTAGAAATAGCTGTCGAACCGGTACGGATAGTGGGTATCGCGGTTGCGCGTGCGCTCTGGCGCGGTGGACAGCACGGCGATGCCCTCGCCAAAGCGCGCAGCCAGCCGGTTGCGGCGTTCACGCGCGGTGCGCGCAAGCTCGGGCAGCGGGATCGGTTCGAACGGCGGCATGGGCAGGCACTCGGCAGGTTGACCCGCCATTATAGGGAGGGCGATGCCGGCCGGCCGCGGCGCAGGCGCCGGTCGAGTTCGTCCAGCCGCTGCGGCGTGCCGATGTCCATCCACGCGCCGCCGTGGCGCTCGCCGGACAGGGCGCCCCGCGTGCGCGCATCGAACAGCAGCGGCGCCAGCGGTGCACGGGCACCCGGCACGATCGCATCGAACAGCCGCGGCCGGTAGACGCCGATGCCGGCGAAAGTGAACTTCGGCGCGCGCGCAGCGCCGGCCGTGTCGTCGTCGACCACGCGGCCGTCGAGCAGGCGGAAGTCACCGGCCGGGTGGTGCGGCGGGTTGTCGACCAGCAGCAGGTGTGCGTCGCGCGCCGGGTCGGAGAGCGCCGCGTGGGCGCGCTCGATGAAGGAGGCGAAAGCGAGATCCGTCCAGACATCGCCGTTCACCACCAGGAAGGGATCGCGCCCGAGCAGTGGCCGCGCAAGCGCGATGCCACCCGCCGTCTCGAGCGCAGTGCCTTCGCGCGACCAGTCGATGCGCACGCCCCATCGACGGCCATCGCCCAGCGCCTCCTCGAGCATCGCCCCGAGGTGTGCGGTGTTGATGACGAGGCGCCGGCAGCCAGCGGCGGCCAGGGCCTCGATGAGGTGCACGACGAGCGGCTGGCCGCCGGCGTCAAGCAGCGGCTTAGGCAACCGGTCGGTGAGCGGTCGCATACGCTCACCGCGACCAGCGGCGAGGATCATCGCGATCATGCGGACGCCGGTCCGGTCTCGTCCAGCCAGCGCGCCAGCGGCGCCAGGTCGCGGTAGCGGCTGCAGGTGCTGCGCAGGTAGCGCCGCACCCGCGGCATCGAATCGAGGTAGCCGCGCTTGCCATCGCGCCAGGCCAGCCGCGCAAAGATGCCGAGCACCTTCAGGTGGCGCTGCACGCCCATCCATTCGAAGTCGCGGTGGAATTCGCCGAAGTCCCGGTCCACCGGCAGGCCGTTGCGCCGCGCCAGTTCCCAGTAGCGCGCCAGCCAGTCGATGACCTGCGCCTCGTCCCAGTCGATGTAGGCGTCCTTGAACAGCGAAGCGAGGTCGTAGGTGATCGGGCCATGGACCGCATCCTGAAAATCGAGGATGCCAGGGTTCGGGTCGCTGCACATCAGGTTGCGCGAATGGTAGTCGCGGTGCACGAACACCCTCGGCTGCGCGAGTGCGCGGTCGAGCAGGCGGGCGCCGACGGTTGCGATGGTGGCCGCTGCGGCGGCGTCCGGCGGCTGGCTCAGGTGGCGCCCCAGGTACCATTCCGGGAACAGGTCGAGTTCCCGGCCGAGCAGGGCCCGGTCATAGGGAGGCAGCCGCCCGGCGACCTCGATGCGCTGCATCACGACCAGCGCCGAGATGGCATCGGCATGGAGGGCGTCGACGCGATCGGGGTCGCGCTGTTCCAGCACGTCGAGGTAGGTGGTGCTGCCGAGGTCGTCCAGCAGCAGGAAGCCCTGTTCGAGGTCCTGCGCCAGCACCCGTGGCGCGTTGACGCCAGCTTCGGCGAGCAGACCGGCGACATGGACGAACGGCCGGCAGTCTTCGTGGGCCGGCGGCGCGTCCATCAGGATGCGGCTGCAACCGTCGCGCGGATCGGACAGCCGGAAATAGCGCCGGAAGCTCGCATCCGCCGAGGCGGTTGCCAGGGGGACCGGTCCGGCCGCACCCACCATCGCACCCGCCCAGCGACCGGCAGCGAGCCTTCGCGCGTCGGGCGCGGGCTCCGGCATTGCCGCTGCTGGCTTTGTTTCAGGATCGTGCACACCCTGATTATCGCGCAGACCGGCACTGCGCTGGCAGCCGCACCCGAACGTTACATTGCCTGCACTCCGGATTTATGCGAAGGTAGGTTCACGCTCACCCTTTACATTCCCTGACTGCGCATGCGCCGGTTTCCGCCGAGGCTCATCTGTGCAGCACTCCTTGCCTTCGGTTCCGCTTCGGGCCTCGCCCAGTCGTCGGGTCAGTCGCCTGGAGTGAGCCTGCGCATCGAGACCGACCTCATCCGTATCCCGATCGACAACAGCGATCCGGTACCGCTGTTCGTCGATGCAGACGCCATCCGGGGACGCGGCCGCGACGAGATCGAGGCCGAGGGCGATGCGATCCTGCGCAAGCGCGGTCAGGCGATATTCGCAGACTACATCCGGCACAGCGGCACCACCGGCGACCTCACGGCCCAGGGCAACGTGGTTCTGATCCAGCGACGCAACGAGGTGTTCGGACCTTTCCTGTTCCTGAACATCGACCGTCAGACCGGGTTCATGGACCACCCCGTCTACCGGCTGCCGGAGCTTGGCGGCCGAGGCACGGCCGAGCGCATGTTCTTCGAGGGCGAAGACCGGCTCCGGGCCGAGCGCGGCCGGTTCACGACCTGCGGACCCGAGAACGACGACTGGTACATCCGCGCCGACGAACTGATGATCGACCAGACACGCAACGTGGGCACCGCACGCAATGCGGCGCTGGTGTTCCAGGGCGTGCCGCTGTTCTACCTGCCGATGATGACGTTCCCGCTCGCCAGCGAGCGCAAGTCCGGCTTCCTCGCACCGACCTTCTCCCTGTCCGGCCGCAATGGCCCGGAGCTGGCGGCACCCTACTACTGGGCGATCGCGCCCAACATGGACTACACCCTGACGCCGCGGATGATGCTCAAGCGCGGCCTGCAAATCGGCAACGAGTTCCGCTACCTCGATTCCGACTACTCCGGGGAAGTGCGCGCCGAGTTCCTGCCCTCCGACCGCATCGCGAACGACAGTCGACACCTGTTTTCGCTGCGGCATACGCACCGGTTGGGCATCGACCCTTTCGGCGGAAGCTGGGTCGGCCTGCTGAACGCGCAGCAGGTGTCCGACGACTTCTACTTCCGCGACATGTCCACCCGGATCGCACTGACGTCGCTCACCAACCTGAACCAGGAAGCGACGCTCACGCGTGCAGACGCCTACGGCACCTTCTTCGTCCGGACCCAGCGCTTCCAGACGCTGCAGGATCCGCTGGCACCGATCACGCCGCCGTATGCACGGCTGCCGCAGTTCTATTACACCGGCAACCGACTCGACGTCCTGGGCAGCGATCTCGGCCTCATCAGCGAGTACGTGCGCTTCAGCCACCCTACGCTGCCCAACGGTCAGCGGGTGATCGTCAATCCAGGCGTGACGGTGCCGTTCCAGAGCGCCTTCGGCTTCATCAAGCCGAAGGTCTCTCTGCACCACACCCGGTATCTGATGGATGCCCAGACCACCACCCTCGGCGATGCCACGCGCACCCTGCCGATCTTCAGCATCGACAGCGGCGTGGTGCTCGAGCGCGACACTTCGATGTTCGGCCGCAGCCTCACCCAGACGCTGGAGCCGCGCCTGTTCTATTCGTACATCCCGTTCCGCGACCAGAGCCGGCTGCCGGTGTTCGACAGCGCGCTGCCCGACCCCAACTTCGTCACGCTGTTCCAGGAGAACCTGTATTCCGGCAACGACCGGATCGCGGACGCGAACCAGTTCACCGCGGGCCTGGTCTCGCGCCTGATAGACCCGGACACCGGCGCCGAACGGGTGCGCGTGGGCGTCGCCCAGCGGTTCTACCTGGACAGCCTGCAGGTGACGCTGCCAGGCGCACCGGAGCGCGGCAAATCCAAGTCCGATCTGATCGGCACCCTGACAGGCCAGTTGTGGCGCGGCTGGACGATCGACGCCGGGCTGCAGTACAGCTCGACGCTGGCGTCTATCGAGCGCTCGGTGCTGGGCTTCAGGTTCATCCCGGAGCCGGGCATGGTCTTCAACGCGTCCTACCGCTATGCACGCACCCAGCTCGAACAGATCGACCTGTCGACGCAATGGCGACTGGGCCGGGGCTGGTCGACGCTGGCACGCTACAACTACTCGTTCCGCGATGGCACGATTCTGGAAGCTCTGGCAGGGTTACAGTATGATGATGACTGCTGGAGCTTTCGGTTCGTCGCGAACCGCATCGCCGTGGCCACCCAGCAGGCGAACACCGCTCTCTTCTTCCAGATCGAACTCGGTGGTCTGTCGAGGGTAGGCTCGAACCCGATCGATCTGCTCAGGCGCAGCATCCCGGGCTTTGTCGATGGCGAGGTGAACCGGGCCCAGCCAGTGACGACCATCCCCTATCCTCTGCGCTGACACGCGTGCCACCGTCCCCCACCATGCCCCGCCGTCTGCCGACGCTCTACCCCGCCCTGCTGCTGATCCCGGTGCTGCTGGCCGCTCCCGGCCCGGCAACTGCCCAGGCCCCGGCCGCGCCACGGGTGATCACGGTCGACCGCATCGTGGCGGTGGTCAACGACGAAGTCATCACCCAGTTCGACCTCACGCTGCGCACCAGGCTGGCTGTCGCACAGCTGGCGCGACAGGGTACGCCGTTGCCGCCCGCCGAAGTGCTGGAGCGGCAGGTGCTGGAACGGATGGTCTCCGACCGTGTCCAGCTCCAGATGGCGCGCGAGACCGGCCTGCGCGTGGACGACGGCCAGCTCGAAAAGATCCTCACGCGCATCGCTGCAGACAACAAGATGACCCTGCCTCAGTTCCGCGAGGCGATCGAACGCGACGGGCTCGCCTTCGCACGGTTCCGGGACGACCTGCGCGACGAGATACTGATCAGCCGGCTGCGCGAGCGCGAGGTCGACTCGCGCACCGTCGTCACCGAGTCGGAGATCGACAACTTCCTCAAGAACACCTCGACCCAGGGCCGCAACGACGAGATGAACCTGGCCCACATCCTGGTGCGCGTGCCGGAAGGGGCGTCGCCGGAGCAGCTCGCCGAGCGGCGAGCGCGCGCCGAGCAGGCGCTCGGGCAGGTCAAGTCCGGGACGGATTTCGGTCAGGTCGCGGCGGCATTCTCCGACGCGCCGGATGCACTGAAAGGCGGCGTGATGGGCGCGCGGCCGACCGACCGCTGGCCGACGCTGTTCTCCGATGCCGCACGAAGCCTGCGCGTCGGCGAGACGAGCGGCGTGCTGCGCAGCCCGGCCGGGTTCCACATCATCCGGGTCGTCGACCGCCGGGTCGGTGGCAACAGCGTCCTCGTCCAGCAGACGCGCGCACGCCACATCCTGATCCGCGTCAATGAGCTGGTGTCGGAGGCCGATGCCAGCCAGCGGCTGCGCGGGCTGAAGGAGCGTATAGAGAACGGTACGCCCTTCGGTGAACTGGCACGACTGCACTCGGATGACGGCAGCGCCGCGCGCGGCGGCGAACTCGGCTGGATCTCCCCGGGCGATACGGTGCCCGCCTTCGAGCGCGCGATGGACCAGCTGAAGATCAACGAGGTCAGCGATCCGGTGCGCAGCGATTTCGGCGTGCATCTGATCCAGGTCATCGAGCGACGCAGCGAAGACCTCTCGTCCGAGCGGCAGCGACTGGCGGCGCGGCAGGCGCTGCGCGCGCGCAAGGCCGACGAGGCCTACCAGGAATGGGTGCGCCAGATACGCGACCGCGCATTCGTGAACCTGCGCCTGGAAGAGCGCTGACCGAGCCGATGGGAGCACACCCTGCGGGTCCGGCAGGGCCACTGCGCACGATCGCAGTCACGCCCGGCGAGCCGGCCGGTATCGGACCGGACCTGTGCGTCGCGCTGGCCTTCGCACCCCCACCCGGCGCACGCCTGGTGATCGTCGGCGATCCCGACGTGCTGGTCGAACGCAGCCGGCTGCTCGGCCGGCCGGTGGTGGTGCGCACCTGGCAGCCGGGTACGGCCGCCATGCCGGCTCCGGCCGGCACGCTGGACGTTGCGGTCGTGCGCACTGCAGCGCCGGTGCAGGCCGGGCGCCTGGACGCTGCGAACGCACGCTACGTGCTCGACACCATATCCAGCGCCGTCCGGGGCTGCCTGTCGGGCAGCTTCGATGCGCTGGTGACCGCGCCGGTGCACAAGGGCGTGATCAACGACGCAGGCCTGCCATTCACCGGGCATACCGAGATGCTGGCCGAGCTGACCGGCACGCCACGGGTGGTGATGATGCTCGTCGGTGGCGGCCTGCGCGTCGCGCTGGCAACGACACACCTGCCACTGGCCGCGGTGCCTGCAGCCATCACCGTACCGTCGCTGACGTGCACGCTGCGCATCCTCGACGCAGCCCTGCGGCGCGATTTCGGCATCGCGCATCCACGCATCCTGGTCTCCGGACTCAATCCGCACGCCGGCGAAGGCGGGCATCTCGGACGCGAGGAGATCGACGTCATCGCGCCGGTGATCGGAGCGCTGCAGGCCGAAGGCATCGATGCGCGCGGGCCGCTGCCGGCCGATACGCTGTTCAATCCGGACCGCCTGGCGGACTGCGATGCGGTGCTGGCGATGTTCCATGACCAGGGATTGCCTGTGCTCAAGTACGCGAGCTTCGGCGCCGGCGTCAACGTGACGCTCGGGCTGCCGATCATCCGCACATCGGTCGACCACGGCACCGCGCTCGACCTCGCTGGCAGCGGCCGTGCACACGACGGCAGCCTGCGCGAGGCCGTGGCGCTGGCCATCGATCTGGCCTGGCACCGGAGCACCTGAGCCTGGAACCGCACCGCGCCCGACGCCGGTTCGGCCAGAACTTCCTGGTCGACCGCCATGTGGTCGAGGCGATCGTCCATGCGATCGACCCGCGCCCGGGCGATGCCCTGGTCGAGATCGGACCGGGCATGGGTGCGCTCACCGGCCTGCTGGCTGCACGGATCAACGCCGCTGGACCGGGGCATCCGATGCACGTGATCGAGCTGGACCGCGACCTCGCACGCAGCCTGCACGAGCGGCTGCCGGGCGCGGAGATCGAGATACACGAGGCGGACGTGCTCGCGTTCGACTTCACGACGCTGCCCGAGCGGCTGCGCGTGGTAGGCAACCTGCCCTACAACATCTCGAGCCCGATCCTGTTCAGGCTGTTCGACATCGCATCCCGGCTGCTGGACGTGCATGTGATGCTGCAGCGGGAAGTCGTCGAACGCATCGTCGCCACCCCCGAGGCCGGCGACTACGGCCGCCTGTCGGTGATGATGCAGTACCGCTTCGAGGCCGAACGGGTGCTCGAGGTCGGCCCGCATGCCTTCCGCCCGGCGCCGAAGGTGGATTCGAGCGTGGTGCGACTGGTTCCACGGGCGGCCGGGGCGCTCGGTGCGCGCGACATCGGCATGCTGTCGAAGGTGGTGCAGGCAGCCTTCGGCCAGCGCCGGAAGATGCTGCGCAACACCCTGCGCGGCTGGTTCGATGCCGGCAGCCTGCAGGCGCTGGGCATCGATCCCCAGGCGCGGGCGGAGGACCTGACGGTGGACGACTTCGTGCGCCTGGCCAACGCGGCAGGCGCTGGCCCTGCCGCGACCTGAGAGTGACCTGAGCGCGACCTGAGCACTGCACCGGGCGGGCACTGGCCATGCGCCAACCGCCAACCTGCGGCGAGGATGCCCGCAGGCGCTCAGCCCATCGAACCGCGCTGGATGAACTCGATCTTGTAGCCGTCCGGGTCTTCGACGAACGCGATCACCGTGGTGCCGTGCTTCATCGGCCCGGCCTCGCGCGTGACCTTGCCACCGCGCTCCCGCACGCGGTTGCAGGCCTGCGCCGCATCGTCGACCTCGACCGCGACATGGCCGTAGCCGGTGCCGAGGTCGTACTGGGTGGTATCCCAGTTGTGGGTCAGTTCGAGCACCGCATGTTCGCGCTCGTCGCCGTAGCCGACGAACACGTTGGTAAAGCGCCCCTCGGGGTAATCCTTGCGCCGGAGCAGCTTCATGCCGAGCACGTCGGTATAGAAGCCGATCGAGCGGTCGAGGTTGCCGACACGGATCATCGTGTGCAGCAGTCGCATCTCAGATCTCGACCATCTCGAAGTCTTCCTTGCGCGCACCGCATTCCGGGCAGGTCCAGTTCGGCGGCACGTCGGCCCAGCGGGTACCGGCGGCGATGCCTTCCTCCGGTGAACCTGCTTCCTCGTCGTAGATCCAGCCGCAGACGAGGCACATCCACTGCTTGAACGGGGTTCCGGCTTCGGATTCGGCGGACATGGTCGGACTGGCCTCGCTGGGGTAGGGGTAGGGGAGATGAAGCGGTTTCGGGGATGTGCAGGACGGTCGGGCGCAACGGAAACGGAACGAAAGGGAGCGAGCGACTACAATGCACACCTGCACGTCGAGTGTAACCGAAGGCCCGTTCACCAATGTCCGACGCAGTGCCCGAAACACCCCCGATCGTGCTCGTGTTCGCCGCCAATGACCCCAGCGGTGGCGCCGGCATCCAGGCCGACCTGCTGACGCTGTCGAGCATGGGCTGCCATCCGCTGCCCGTGATCACTGCACTCACCGTTCAGGACACGCGCGGCGTCGAGGATGTGCTGCCGATCGATGCCGACTGGGTCGCCGACCAGGCGCGCTGCGTGCTCGAGGACATGCCGGTCAGCGCGTTCAAGCTCGGCGTGCTCGGCAGCATCGAGACCATAGCGGCGATCGCCGAGGTGGTCGCCGACTATCCCAACGTCCCGCTGATCCTCGACCCGGTGCTGGCATCCGGCCGCGGCGATCCGTTCGCGAACGAGGAGATGATCGCGGCGATCCGCGAACTGCTGCTGCCGCAGTGCACGATCATCACTCCGAACAGCTACGAGGCGCGCCGCCTCGCGGCCGACGACCGCGAGGACGAAGACCTCGACCTGGCGCGCTGCGCGAGGCGGCTGCTCGGTGCCGGATGCGAATACGTGCTGATCACCGGCACCCACGAGAACACGGTGCAGGTGGTCAACCGCCTGTACGGCGAACAGGGCGAGATCCGCAGCGACGCCTGGCAACGGCTGCCCGGCAGCTACCATGGCTCCGGCTGCACGCTGGCCTCCGCGCTCGCCGCGACGCTGGCCAACGGGCTGCCGGTGGAAGAGGCGGTGCGCGATGCTCAGGAATACACCTGGCAGACGCTGAAGGCAGGGTTTCGCCCGGGCATGGGTCAGTTCGTACCCGACCGCCTGTTCTGGGCGCGCGAAACGGACGAGGATGCGCCGGCCGACGCCGACGCTGACGCTGACGCCGCCAGCAGCGACGATGCCGGCGCAACGGACGCCTCGCCCGACGATGGTATCGGCGGCCTGCCGCCAGCCCGGGCTACCGCCCACTGAACCCGGCTGCGACGAGCGCGATCCTGGCCCCGACCACCGACCGGCAGGCGCCGATGCACGGGCAGTTGCCCGGCCTCTACGCAGTCACACCCGACGGCCTGCCGGAAGCACGCCTGCTCGACCAGGTGGGCCAGGCACTGGCCGCCGGCGTGCGGCTGCTGCAGTACCGCGCCAAGGCGCCAGGCAACGACCAGGCCGGAGGCGCTGGCGCCGCGCACGCGCGAGCCGCGACGGCAGGCACGATCGCCGCGGCATGCAGGGCGGCCGGTGCACTGCTGATCGTCAATGACGACCCGGCACTGGCCGCCTCGGTTGGCGCCCACGGCGTACACCTCGGGCGCGACGACGGCACCATCGCCGAGGCGCGGCAACACGTCGGCAACGCGCTGGTCGGCGTGAGTTGCTACGACTCGCTGGAGCGCGCGCTGCAGGCCGAGGCCGACGGCGCCGACTATGTCGCGTTCGGTGCGATGTTCCCGTCGCGGGTCAAGCCCTCGGCGGTACGCGCATCGCACGAACTGCTGGCCCAGGCGCGAGCGCGGCTGCGGATACCGGTTGTCGCGATCGGCGGCATCGATCTCGACAACGCAGCCGGCGTCCTGGGCGCCGGTGCCGATTCGCTGGCAGTGATCAGCGCCGTGTTCGCCGCGCCGGACATCGGCGCCGCGGTGCGCCGCTTCAACGAACTGATCGAAAACGAAACCCGGGGACGGACCGACACCGCCGCCCCCCGCGCCCACCATCCCTGAACGGAGCCCTACGATGCGACCCAACAGCGAAGCGCTGTTCGAACGTTCCCAGAAACTGATTCCCGGTGGCGTCAACTCGCCGGTTCGCGCCTTCCGTTCGGTCGGCGGCACGCCGGTGTTCTTCGAACGTGCGCTGGGTGCCCATGCCTGGGATGTCGACGGCAACCGCTACATCGACTACATCGGCTCCTGGGGCCCGGCCATCCTCGGGCATGCAGACCCGGTGGTGCTGGCTGCAGTCGAGCGGGCTGCGCGCAACGGACTGTCCTTCGGGGCACCGACCGCCGGAGAGTTGAAGCTGGCCGAGGCGCTGGTGGCGGCGGTGCCCTCGATCGAATCGGTGCGCCTGGTGTCCTCCGGCACCGAGGCCACGATGAGCGCGATCCGGGTCGCGCGCGGGTTCACCGGGCGCAGCCGGATCGTGAAGTTCGAAGGCTGCTACCACGGCCATGGCGACAGCCTGCTGGTGAAGGCCGGCTCGGGCGCACTCACGCTCGGGCAGCCGAGTTCGGCCGGCGTGCCGCCGGAACTCGCGCAGCACACCCTGGTGCTGCAGTACAACGACATCGAGGAGGTACAGCGCACCTTCCGCGAGATTGGCGACACGATCGCCGCGGTGATCGTCGAACCGATCGCCGGCAACATGAACATGGTGCTGCCGCAGCCCGGGTTCCTGCAGGCGCTGCGCGAAGCATGCACCCGCCACGGTTCGGTCCTGATCTTCGACGAGGTGATGACCGGCTTCCGGGTGGCACCGGGCAGTGCACAGGGCCTGTACGGGATCGTCCCGGACCTGAGCACCTTCGGCAAGGTGATCGGCGGCGGCATGCCGCTGGGCGCGTTCGGCGGCCGGCACGACGTCATGGCCTTCGTCGCCCCGACCGGACCGGTCTATCAGGCGGGCACGCTGTCCGGCAACCCGGTGGCGGTGGCCGCCGGTCTTGCCACGCTCGAGAGGGTTCTGGAGCCGGGCTTCCACGACCGGCTGTCCGCCACCACCCGCGCCGTCTGCGACGCGTTCGTCGCGGCCGGCGAGGCGGCAGGCATCGCGCTGTCGGCGCAGTCGGTCGGCGGCATGTTCGGCCTGTACTTCCGCGCTGAACCGCCGAAGAACTTCGCCGAGGTCATGCAGTGCGACAGCGCGCGGTTCAATGACTTCTTCCACCGCATGCTCGGGCACGGTGTCTACCTGGCTCCGTCGGCCTATGAAGCGGGTTTCGTGTCGATCACCCACAGCGCCGAGGACGTCGCTGCCACCGGCGCCGCGGCACGGGAGGCGCTCACTGCGATGGCCCAGGACCGGGGCTGAGCCCGCTGCCCGGACGCCGCAGCCAGCGGATCGTCCGGGATCCGTGACCCGGAAAGCGGACGGGCCTCCCGAAGGAGGCCCGTCGAACGGAGAGAACGCGGATGCGCCTCAGCGCACGCCGGTGAGCCCCGACACGTATTCGGCCAGCGCCTGCATCTCTCGATCGGACAGTCGACCGGCGATCGTGCGCATCACCTTGTTCATGTCGTTGCCGCGTTCGCCGGCGCGGAAGGCACGCAACTGCGCCACTGTGTAGTCGACATGCTGGCCGGCCAGCCGTGGATACTGCGCCGGGATGCCCGCGCCGTTGGGCGAGTGGCAGCCGGCGCACGCCGGCAGCCCGACCGCGGCGTTGCCCGCGCGGTAAAGGTTCTGCCCGATCAGGGCGAGTTCCTTGTCGTTCGCCGGACGCGGCTTGGCCTGCTGGCGCGCGTAGAACGCCCCGAGGTCGAGCATGTCCTGCGGCGACAGCGCTGCGACCATGCCCTGCATGATCGCGTTCTTGCGCTCGCCCGACTTGAAGTTCGCCAGTTGCTTGGCGGTGTAGCCGGCATGCTGCCCGGCCAGCGTCGGATTGGCAGGAACACCGCTGTTGCCGTCGGCGCCGTGGCAGCCAGCGCAGACGCCGGCCGCCAGGGTCTGGCCCTTCGCGGGATCACCCTTCGGGGCTGCAGGTGCCTGTGCAGCTGCTGCGGCCGCATGGGCGGTACTGCCGGGAAAAACCGACGCCAGCACGGCACCAGCCATCAGCGCGGCGATCGCAAGACTTCTTGTCATTCGTGACTCCCTGCCGGACACTCGTGAATCCTGTGCGTGTTGATTACCTGTAACTCACGATCTTAACTTGACCGACCCTTCCGGCGCCAGTCGGATCGGCGAAAGCGATCCTGTCGATGTCCGTTTTCAGCAAGACGGTGTTCCGCGAAAGCGCTGCCGAAATAGAAAAACTGCCCGCCGACGGCGGCCGCGAGGTAGCCTTCGTCGGCCGGTCGAATGCCGGAAAGTCCAGCACCATCAATGCCCTGACCGGCATCGGGCGGCTGGCATTCGTCAGCAAACAGCCGGGACGGACGCAGCTGATCAACCTGTTCGAGGTCACGCCCGGCCACCGGATCGTCGACCTGCCGGGCTATGGCTATGCGAAGGTCGCCAAGGACATCAAGCGCGACTGGGGCATCCTGCTCGAGCGCTACCTGCAGGAGCGCCAGGAGCTCGCCGCGCTGGTGGTGATCATGGACATCCGGCATCCACTGACGCCGCTGGACATCCGCCTGATCGAATGGATCGCGCCACGCGGTCTGCCACTGCATGTCGTGCTGTCGAAGGCCGACAAGCTGACGCGCCAGCAGCAGGCGCAGGTGGTGCGCGAGGTCACAGAAGCATTGGCCCCTCTGGCCCCACTGCCGGTCACCGTGCAGGCGCTGTCGAGCCCGAAGCGGACGGGCCTGGACACGCTCGCGAGCACCGTGGCCGGCTTCCTCGGCATCGCGGAGAAGGCAGCGGTCAGCAGCAGCGAGCTGCGCGCGGCGCGCAGGCCAGCGGCTGGCCCGGCACCGAAGCGCCCGCCGAAGCAGCACTGACGCACAGCCCGCACCCATGAAAAAACCCCGACGCGAGGGGGCTCGCGCCGGGGGAAAGATGCCTTAAGGGGGTTAAGGCTCCCGCTCAGGGAGGGTGCGGGAGACGAACAACGTCGTCGGTGATTCAGACCATGGCAGGCGCAGGAAGTTCCCGCCGCAACGCACATTGCCGCTGCAGGCCATGGGGGGCAGAATCCGGGCATCGCTCCCGATGCCGCAAAGAGGTCCGTCGCATGTCCATCTTCAACCGTCCCGCGCCAGCAGCCGCACCTTCCTTCCCGACCACCCGCCTGCGCCGGATGCGGCACGATGAGTTCTCCCGCCGTCTCGTACGCGAGAACCGGTTGAGCACGGATGACCTGATCTACCCGGTGTTCGTGCACGATGGCCAGGCGCCGGCGCAGCCGGTACCGTCGATGCCGGGGGTCGAACGGATCAACGTGGATGGCCTGCTGGCAGTCGCAGGCCGCTGCGTCGAGGAAGGCATACCGATGATCGCCCTGTTCCCGGTGATCGACCCGTCGCTGAAGACGCCGGACGGCCGCGAGGCGCTGAACCCTGCCGGGCTGGTCCCGCGCGCTGTCGCCGCGCTCAAGGCGCGCTTCCCCCAGCTGGGCGTGATGACCGACGTCGCGCTCGATCCCTACACCAGCCACGGGCAGGACGGGCTGATCGACGAGGCCGGCTACGTACTGAACGAACAGACCGTCGCGGTGCTGGTCGAGCAGGCCCGGGTCCATGCGCAGGCAGGCGTCGACGTGGTCGCGCCGTCGGACATGATGGACGGACGGATCGGCGCGATCCGCCGCCGGCTCGACGAAGGTGGCCACATCCACACGCGCATCATCGCCTACTCGGCGAAGTATGCATCGTCGTTCTACGGCCCGTTCCGCGATGCCGTGGGGTCGGCGGCAACGCTCGGCGGCGGCTCCAAGTACACCTACCAGATGGACCCGGCGAACAGCGACGAGGCGCTGCGCGAGGTCGCTTTCGACCTCGCGGAAGGCGCGGACATGGTGATGGTGAAGCCGGGCATGCCCTATCTCGATATCGTACGCCGGGTGAAGGACACCTTCGGTGTGCCCACCGCGGTCTACCAGGTCAGCGGCGAGTACGCGATGCTCAAGGCCGCCAGCGCGAATGGATGGCTGACCGAGCGTGCGGTCGCGATGGAAGCGCTGCTGTCGTTCAAGCGTGCCGGTGCCGACGCCATCCTCACCTACTTCGCGCTGGATGCCGCGCGCTGGATGCGCGAGGCCGGCTGAGCCGCGCGGGCAGCTAGCGCAGCAGGTCGGATTCCCGGCTGCGTCGCTCGCGCTCGACGCGCATCAGGTAGCGTTGGATCTGCTGCTGGGCGGAGTCCGGCAGGTCGACGAACATGAAACCGGCACGCTTGGTGTCGGTGCCGTTGCGCAGGCGAACGTCGTTGACGTTGCGCAACTCCAGTTCGACCGGGAACGAGTTGCCGACGCCCAGCTGCAGGCTGGACCCGGGGAAGCGCGTGCCGATCTCGAGCCGGGATTCGGGCAGCTGCACGAACGCGGCCAGCCCGCCGATGCTGATGTCGAGCGCCTGCAGCTCGACCATGTCCGTCTGGCCCAGCGGCATCCGTACGCGCGCCGGCTCGCTGGCGCTGGTCCGCACCCGGAAGAACTCGCGCCGCTGCAGTTTCAGCATCTCCGCCGGCAGCGCGATCGAGAACGCGGGGCGGCCATCGTGCTCGATCTCGCGCACCTGCTTCACGCTGAACTGTACCTTCACCTTCTCGTGCGCACTGACCAGCACGACCCGGTCGCTTTCGACCAGCTTCCCGTTGATCGCCTCGTCGGAACCGCGATCGATCACCACGCGCCGGTTCGGTACGTCGACATCGATGATCGCGGTGAGCAGGAACTGGCGCCCGCGGTTGAAATAGGCGGTGACGATCTCACGGTGGCTGGAGATCGCTGACAGTATCTGCCCGATCTGCGTCGGCGAGCGGATCAGGAACCGGCTGAGGTCGTCCGCCTCGCCGCTTGCCTTGCCTGCGCCCTCAGCCGGCATCGCCGCCTCCGCAGCAGGTGCGGCGGTTCATCGATCGGCCTGCTGCAGGGGCTCCGGCGCCGCCGTCTCATCGAGCCTTGCGGCAAGGCTGGCCCGGCCTGCACGGGCCATCGGCCTGCCATCCGCCGTCAGCCGGACCGGCTGGTGGCGGTCCGGGCCGGCGAACTGGATCAGGTGCACGTCGGTTCCATCGACGTTCAATTCAAAACACGGCACGGTAGCTGCTGCTCCAGCGATGAACACCCGGCGCTGGGACGGGTCGTACGGTATCGATTCATTGAGCAGAAACCACTCAATCGCCTTTTCGTCGTCGGTGAAGAGATGCAGGTGGATCGTCGGGTACTTGCCGATCGCCCCTGACAGCACCGGCCCGACCAGGTGCGGCTGGAACCGTTCGAACAGGTCCATCAGGTCGAGGGCCTGCGAGCGCAGCCAGTGCAGCTCCTCGCGCTGCTCGTCCTCGGCGAAGATCCGCTGGTACTCGAGCAGCGCGGCCTCGAGCTCCGCGTTCGTCGGCAGGCAGTGCGCCTCGGTGAGCCCGAGCGTGCGTGCCGCCTTCTTCTTGGCAAGGCCCCAGTCGTCGATCCCGTCCTCGGCGATCAGGCGCGCGGCCAGCTGCGCGATCTGCTCGCGCAGCTGGCGCTGCCGGGAATGGGTCTCTCGTGCCACGGAATACCGATCTCAGAAAATCTGCGTCTTGACGTCGTCCTGCGGCCGGCCATCCGGACCCTGCGCCCCACCCTCGCCATCGCGCGGCAGGTTCTCGTTGTAGAAGAATTCACTGATCCCTCCGCTCCCGGCGTCGCGCAGGCCGGTGGCAGGATCGACGCGCGCGGCGGTGACGCCTTCGGGCGGCACCAGCGGCTGGTCGGGCACGCCCTTGAGCGCCACCGCCATGTAGTTGATCCACATCGGCAGCGCGGCGGTACCACCGGTTTCGCCATTGCCCAGCGTGCGCGGCGTCGAATAGCCGATCCAGCTTGCCGCCACCAGACCCGGCTGGTAGCCAACGAACCAGGCGTCGAGGAAATCGTTCGTGGTGCCGGTCTTGCCGGCAAGGTCGGTCCGCCCCAGCGACAACGCACGGGTCGCGGTGCCGGCGCGTACCACGTCCTGCATCAGGCTGGTCATCATGAACGCGTTGCGTGCGTCGATCACCCGTTCGGCGCCCTCGTTGGCCAGCGCCGGCTTCGCCTCGAACAGCACGGTACCCTTCGAGTCCTCGACGCGACGGATCAGGAACGGCGTCACCCGGAAGCCGCCGTTGGCGAACACCGCATATCCGGCCGCCATCTGCAGCGGCGTGACCCCGCCGGCACCGAGCGCCATGGTGAGGTATGGCGGGTGCAGCTTCGCGTCGAAACCGAACTTCGTGATGTAGTCCTGCGCGTACTGGGTGCCGATCGCCTGCAGCACGCGGATGGTGACCAGGTTCTTCGACCGGGCCAGCGCAGTGCGTATCCGCATCGGCCCGTCGTACTTGCCGTCGTAGTTCTTCGGCTCCCAGGGTTCGGACCCGGTCTCGCGCGACCCGAAGCTCAGCGGTGCGTCGTTGACAACCGTGGCTGCAGTGAAGCCGCGCTCGAGCGCCGCCGAATAGATGAACGGCTTGAAGCTGGACCCGGGCTGGCGGATGGCCTGCGTCACATGGTTGAACTGCGTCCGGTTGAAGTCGAAACCGCCCACCAGCGCGCGTATCGAGCCGTCCGCCGGGTCCATACCCACCAGCGAGGCCTCGACCTGGGGCAGCTGGGTGATGTGCCAGCCTCCCTTTTCGTCACGCTGGAGCCGGACCACTGCCCCCGGCCGCAGCCGCTGCTTGAGCGGGACCTTCTCGCCGATCGTGCGCTGGGCGAAGCGCAGCCCCTCGCCAGTCACGGTCACGCGACCCAGCCCGCGCCGATAGACGACCGCCGACTTGTCGTCGATCTGCAGCACCACCGCCGGAAACAGGCCCTCGCTGTCGGGATCGTCCTGCAGCAGGTCCTCGAGCCGTTCGTCGGTATAACTGGCGGGCAGGTCGACGAAGCGTTCCGGCCCGCGGAAGCCATGCCGGCGGTCATAGGCGATCACGCCTCGTCTGACAGCGGCATAAGCCGCAAGTTGGTGCTCGCTCACAATAGTTGTGTATACGCGCAGGCCCCTGGTGTAGGCCTCGTCCCGGAAGCGGTCGAACATCACCTGGCGGACCATCTCGGCCACGTAGTCGGCCTGGATGGTGGTCTCGACGCCTTCGCGCCGGGGCGGCATGACGTACTTCTCGGCGCGAGCCAGCTGGGCGGCATCGATGTAGCCCAGTTCGCCCATCCGGCGCAGTACGTATTGCTGGCGCAGCTTCGCCCGCTGCGGGTTCACCACGGGATTGAACCGGGACGGTGCCTTGGGCAGCCCGGCGAGCATCGCCATTTCAGCGACCTCAAGTTGGTCCAGCGTCTTGCCGAAATAGGTCTGTGCAGCCGCGGCAAATCCGTAGGCGCGCTGGCCCAGGAATATCTGGTTGATGTAGAGCTCGAGGATCTGGTCCTTGGACAGACTCGCTTCGATCTTGAAGGCAAGCAGCGCCTCGTGAAACTTCCGCGTGAACGTCTTTTCCCGGGACAGGAAGAAATTCCGGGCCACCTGCATCGTGATCGTGCTGGCGCCCTGACGCGCGCCGCCGCCGGTGAAGTTGGATGCGGCCGCCCGGATCACGCCGAGGTAATCCACCCCGCCATGCTCGTAGAAGCGATCGTCCTCGGCCGCGAGGATCGCCTTCTTCATCAGGTCGGGCACGGCCTCGATCTTGACCACCGCCCGCCGTTCCTCGCCGAACTCGCCGATCAGCTTGCCGTCTGCGCTGAATATCCGCAGTGGCACCTTGGGACGGTAGTCGGTCAGGACCTCGAGCGAGGGCAGGTTCGGAAAGGCAACGGCGGCCGCGAACGCCACCACGAGCACGGCAAGGCCGAGCCCTCCGGCGGCGATGAGGACAGCAATCAGCGACCAGCGTTTGAGCATTGGCAATTATAGCCAGATGTCGAGGCCCGGATCAGACACGGAAATGAGACATTCGTCGCGCCAGCCAACAATTCTGGAAACAAAAACGCTTTACATTCCAAATAGTTGCTGCTAGCCTTTAAACTCGTTTATGTAATAATGGCCTGAACCTTCCATGTTCAAAGGGAAACTTGGCTTCAGATTCGACGCGCTCGGCCGGCTCCTGCGGCCGAAGGCCCCGCCGTTGATCGGCGTGGACATCAGCTCGTCCGCGGTCAAGTTCGTGGAACTCGAGGATGCCGGCCGCGGAAAGTACCGCATCGAGCGGTACGTGATCGAGCCACTGCCCAAGGATTCCGTCGTCGACGGCAACATCCTGAACCTCGACCAGGTCTCGGACTCCTTCAGGCGCGGCTGGAAGAAGCTGAACAGCCGGGTGCGCAATGTCGCGCTCGCCCTGCCTACCGCCTCGGTCATCACCAAGAAGATCGTGGTGCCGGCAGGCCAGCGCGAAGACGAACTCGAACTCCAGGTCGAGACCGAGGCCAACCAGTACATTCCGTTCGCGCTCGAGGAAGTCAACCTCGACTTCCAGGTACTCGGCCCGGCGCCGAACAGCCCGGACGACGTGGAGATCCTGATCGCCGCCTCGCGCAAGGAAAAGGTCGAGGACCGCGTTGCCGCGGCGGAAGCCGCCGGCCTCAAGGCGATTGTCGTCGATGTCGAATCGCATGCAACCCAGGCCGCGTTCGAGCTGATCGCACGGAGTCTGGCCGACGGCGGGCAAGACCAGACGATCGCGATCGTGGACGTCGGAACCAGCGTCATGAACGTGAACATCCTGCGCAATGGCGAGTCCGTCTACCTGCGCGAGCAGCCCTTCGGTGGCCAGCAACTGACGCAGGAGATCCAGCGCCACTTCGGCCTGACCGCCGACGAGGCAGAGATGGCCAAGCGCAACGGCGGGCTTCCCGAGAACTACGAGGCCGAAGTGCTGCAGCCGTTCATGGACAACCTGGCACTCGAGGTGGCGCGGGTGCTGCAGTTCTTCTATACCTCTACCCAGTACAGCAGCGTCGACAAGCTCCTGCTCGCCGGCGGCTGCGCCGCCATCCCCGACCTGGACGAGACGGTGAGCCGCCGCACCCAGGTGCTGACCGTCGTCGCCAACCCGTTCTCCGACATGGAAGTGTCCTCGAAGATCAGGCCTCGGCAACTGCAGATCGATGCCCCGTCGCTGATGGTTGCCTGCGGCCTCGCCCTGCGCCGCTTCGACCCCACCTGACGCTTCCCCGCCAACCATCTCCGGGACACACCCGGGGATCCGCGAACGGACCCGCCCGCTCCCGACCTTCCCGAAACCGAAACCGCCGCCCACCGACCAGATGATCCGCGTAAACCTGCTACCTCACCGCGAGATGAAGCGCGCTGCACAACAGCGCTCCTTCGTCGTTGCAGCGGTCGCGATGATCGCGCTCGGCGCCGGGGTCATATTTCTCGTGCACGGTGTCCTCGCATCCCGGATCGAAGGACAGAAGGCGCGCAACAAGTTCCTCGACGAGCAGATCGCCTCGCTGGACAAGCAGATCGAGGATATCCGCCGCCTGCGCGAACAGACGCAGCAGCTGCTCGCGCGCAAGCGGGTGGTCGAGACGCTGCAATCGAACCGGGCCGAGGTGGTCCAGTTGTTCGACCAGATCGCGCGCCAGCTGCCCGACGGCGTCTACCTGCGCAACCTCAAACAGACCGGCACGAAGGTGAACATCGTGGGCCTGGCGCAGTCCAACGCCCGGGTGTCCACGCTGCTGCGCAACCTCGAATCCTCACCCTGGCTCGATAACGCCACGCTGGTCGAGATCAAGGCCGCGACGGTATCGGGACAGCGGCTGAACGAATTCATCCTGAACGTCGACATCTCGCGCCACAGGGCGGACGCGGCGGCAGCACCCGGCTCGTCCGCGGGCACCCCGCCGCGCGCACCCGGCGCCGAGCCGGCGAAGAAGTAGCGCGCCGCCCGACATCCGTCCGCATACCAACCGCACGCCCGCCCACCTGCCATGACACTTGACGAACTCAGGCGCCTGGACCCGAAGAGCATCGGGTCATGGCCAATAGCGGTGCAGTTCGTGACACTGCTGCTGATTCTGGCGCTGGTGGTCTTCCTCGGCTACTGGTTCGACTGGCGCAACCAGCTCACCGAGATCAACACGCTGCGCGAGCGCGAGTCGACCCTGCGCACCACCTACATGGACAAGAAGCGGCAGGCGATCAACCTGCCCGCCTACCAGAAGCAGCTCGAGGACATCGAGCAGGCTTTCGGCGCGCTGCTGCGCCAACTGCCCAACCGTTCCGAGATGGATGCCCTGCTGACCGACATCAACCAGGCCGGCCTCGGCCGCGGCCTGCAGTTCGAGCTGTTCAAGCCGGCCGCGTCGGAGACGATCTCGGAGTTCTATGCCGAACTGCCGATCAACATCCGCGTCACCGGCAGCTACCACGAGCTCGGCTCGTTCGCGAGCGACATCTCGCAGTTGCCGCGGATCGTGACGCTGAACGACATCGCAGTGGCGACCGGCCGCGACGGCATGCTGACGATGGACGCAGTGGCCAAGACCTTCCGCTACCTCGACGAAGACGAGCTCTCGAAACAACGCAAGGCGGCCCAGTCCGCCACGAAGAAGAAATGAACGCCCTGCGCAGGATCTCACGTCGGCTGGTACCGCTCGCACTCGGCCTCGCGATGGTCGGCTGCGGCGGCGAGCAGTTCCAGGACCTCAAGCAGTTCGTCGCGGACGCCGAGAGCGTTGCCGGCACGCGCGCACGCATCGAACCGCTGCCCAAGGTCGATCCGTACGAGCCGTTCGTCTACAACCAGGCGGAACTTGAAGACCCGTTCCGCCCGCGCAAGATCGAACCGTCGAAGTCGGCCAAGGGCCAGATCCAGCCCGACCTGAACCGCAGGCGCGAGCCGCTCGAGGCATTCCCGCTCGACAACCTGAAGATGGTTGGTTCGCTGCAGCAGGGCAAGAACATGTTCGCGCTGATCCGCACGCCGGACAACAACCTGTTCCGGGTTCGCCTGAAAAACTACATAGGCCAGAACTTCGGCCTGATCATCGAGCTCGATGAGACCGGATTGAAGCTCAAGGAACTCGTGCAAGACGGCGCCGGCGAGTGGACCGAACGGATCACCTCGCTGTTCCTGCAAGACGACACGGAGACAACACGATGAATCGCTCGATCTCGCAACGCGAGGCGGCCCTGGCGCCGGTGGATTTCCGCACGGTGCGCGGCTGGTCGGCAGCGTGGTTGATGCTGCTTTCGCTGCTCGCCCTGGTCATCTCCGGCGCCGCGACCGCGCAGACCGCGCCCGCGGCACAGCCGGGCAATGCCATCCAGTCGGTCAGCGCAGCGATCGCCCAGGGCGGCAACGTGCTGGTACGCATCACGCTGAAGGACGCGCCGCAAGCCGCGCCGAACGGGTTCCAGATCTCCAATCCGTCGCGCCTGTCGTTCGACTTCCCGAACACGGCCAATGGCACCGGCAGGGCCAGCCAGGACGTCGGGCAGGGCGACCTGCGCAGCCTGAACCTGGTCCAGGTCGGCGATCGCACGCGTCTGGTTCTGAACATGACCCGCACCGTGCCCTACGAGACCCGTATCGAGGGCAACACGATCATCGTCGCGCTGCAGGGCGCGGGCGGCATAGCGGCGGGCGTCGCGCCGGCGCCCACGCGCTTCGCCGAGGACACCAGCGGCGGTCGGCAGCACCGCATCCTGAACATCGACTTCCGCCGCACCAGCGAGGGCGCCGGCAACGTGGTGATCGACCTGGCCGACAACAACACCGGCATCGACGTCAGGCAGCAGGGCCGTAACATCGTCGTCGAGTTCCAGCGCACACAGATGCCGCAGCACCTGCAGCGCCGGCTCGACGTGACCGACTTCTCGACCCCGGTCCAGTTCATCAACGCGCAGCAGTCGGGCGACATGGTCCGGCTCGAGATCCAGCCGCGCGGCCAGTGGGAGCAGTCGGCCTACCAGGCGGACAACCGCTTCATCCTGGAGGTGAAGCCGGTCATCGAGGATCCGACCCGCCTCGGCGGCGGCCAGCGCCGCTACACCGGCGACAAGCTGTCGCTGAACTTCCAGAACGTCGAGGTGCGGGCAGTGCTGCAGGTGCTCGCCGACTTCACCGGCCTGAACATCATCACCAGCGACACGGTCAGCGGCAACCTCACGCTGCGCCTCAAGGACGTGCCCTGGGACCAGGCGATGGACATCATCCTCCAGGCCAAGGGCCTGGACATGCGCAAGACCGGCAACGTGATGTGGATCGCACCGCGCGACGAGCTTGCCACCCGGGACAAGCTCGAGGCGGAGTCGCGCCAGCAGCTCGCCGACCTTGAGCAGGTTCGCACCGAGACCTTCCAGCTCAACTATGCGCGGGCCGACGCGTTCCAGAAGATCCTCACCGACCCGCAGCAGCGCGTGCTGTCGCGCCGCGGCAGTGCGGTGATCGATCCGCGCACCAACACCCTGTTCATCCAGGATACCCCGAGCAAGCTCGACGAGATGCGCCGGCTGGTACGCCAGATCGACGTGCCGGTGCGCCAGGTGATGATCGAGGCACGCGTGGTCGAGGCCGCCGACACCTTTTCGCGCAACCTCGGCGCGCGGCTGGGCGTGTTCGACCGCAACGTCGGGCTGCCGAACTCCTCGACCCGGTTGACCATGGGCGGCAACCTGGAAGCGACCGGCTTCCTGACCAGTCAGATCGCTACCCCGATCCCGACCCTCACACAGAGCCTGGGCGTGAACCTGCCGGCACAGACCATCGGCGGCGCTCGCCCCGGTGCGTTCTCGGTGGTGGTGTTCAACGACAGCCTGTCGCGATTCCTCAACCTGGAAGTACAGGCACTGCAGGCCGAGGGCCGCGGACGCATCGTATCCAGCCCGCGCGTGATCACCGCCGACCAGATCGAGGCGACGATCGAGCAGGGCACGGAGATCCCGTTCCAGCAGGCCACCGCCAGCGGTGCGACCGCGGTTTCGTTCAAGAAGGCGACGCTGTCGCTGAAGGTGCGGCCGCAGATCACCCCCGACGGCAACGTGATCATGACGCTGAACGTGAACAACGACAGCGTCGGCCAGAACACCCAGTCCGGCCCGGCGATCAACACCCGCCAGATCAGCACTCAGGTGCTGGTCGAGAACGGCGGCACGGTGGTGATCGGCGGAATCTACACCCAGGACTCGCGCCAGGCAGTCAACAAGGTGCCAGTGCTCGGCGACATCCCGTTCGTCGGTTTCCTGTTCCGCGACCGCTCGATCGTGGACGACAAGCGCGAGTTGCTGATCTTCGTCACCCCGCGCGTGTTGAACGACCGGCTGTCCTCGCGGTAACGGATCGCCGCCTGCTGGACCCCGACGGGCGTGCACTGCACGCCCGTTTCGCATGGGGCGCGCCGCAGCTTCCTCGACAGCCCCCCGGGCACCCGGCAACCGGAATGGACGCGCGGCGGCCCGCGCTACAATCGAGGCATGGAAGGCAACGAGCCCTGCACCGATACGACTCACGCCGCGCCCCCCGCGCCCGACCCCGGGGGCGATGACGCCTGCGACCCGGGCTCGCCAGTGCCGTGCACGATCGAAGGCAGCGTGTTCCTTGTCGGAATGATGGGGGCCGGCAAGACCTCGGTCGGGCGGCTGCTTGCACAGCGGCTGGGCAAACGCTTCGTCGACGCCGACCAGGAGATCGAGGCGCGCTGCGGCGTCTCGATCCCCGTGATCTTCGAGATCGAGGGTGAAGCCGGTTTCCGGCAGCGCGAGCGCCAGGTGATCGATGAACTGACGATGCTGCCCGACATCGTGCTGGCCACCGGCGGTGGTGCGGTTCTATCGGAAGAAAGCCGCGTGCGGCTGCACCAGCGCGGGCTGGTCATCTACCTGAAGGCATCCGCGGCCGAGATCTGGCACCGCACGCGGCGCGACCGCGGCCGACCGCTGCTCGCCACCAGCAATCCCCAACAGCGGATCGTCGAACTGCTCGCCGCCCGCGAGCCGCTGTACGCCGAGACTGCGCATGTGGCGATCGAGAGCACGCACGAAAGCGTGCGGTCGATGGTCGCGCGCCTGATCGAAAGGCTCGCCGAACGGCAGGATCCGGCGGCCGTCCCCGATCCGGCGCTGGCCACCGCCCCCCTGCCCGACCCTGTCCCGGAGAACCGATGACCGTCCAGCCTGCCAACACTGGTGCAGCCCCGGCACCGACCCAGCAATCCGGGACCAGCGGCCCCATCGAGACCGTCGCAGTATCCCTCGACGACCGCAGCTATCCGATCATCATCGGCCGCGGCGTATCGACCGACGCCGGCCTGATCGCAGCCCACCTGAAGCCGGGCCGGGCCGCCCTCGTCACCAGCGAAGTGGTAGGCGCGCTCTACCTCGCCCCGGTCACCGCGGCGCTCGCGGCCGCCGGCATCGAAGCGGTGCCCGTGGTGCTGCCCGACGGCGAGCAGCACAAGAACTGGCAGGTGCTGAACACCGTGTTCGACCACCTGATCGAGCACCGTTGTGACCGCCGCACGCCGGTGATCGCGCTTGGCGGCGGCGTGATCGGCGACATGGCCGGTTTCGCAGCGGCCACCTGGCAGCGCGGCGTCCCGTTCGTTCAGATACCGACCACCCTGCTGGCCCAGGTCGACTCGTCGGTCGGCGGCAAGACCGCGATCAACCATCCGCAGGGCAAGAACATGATCGGCGCGTTCCACCAGCCGGGGCTGGTGCTGGCCGACATCGCCCTGCTCGACACCCTGCCCGACCGCGAACTGTCCGCCGGACTGGCCGAGGTGATCAAGTACGGGCTGATCCGCGACACCGCCTTCCTCGACTGGCTGGAGCCGAACCTGCCGCGGCTGCTCGCACGCGACCCGGCCGCGCTCGCCTACGCGGTACGCCGCTCGTGCGAACACAAGGCCGAAGTGGTCGCCGCCGACGAGCGCGAAGCCGGCCTGCGCGAGACGCTGAACCTCGGCCATACCTTCGGCCATGCGATCGAGACCGGCGTCGGGTATGGCGAATGGCTGCACGGCGAAGCGGTGGCGGCGGGCACCGTGCTGGCGGCGGAGATGTCCGCGCGGCTCGGCTGGCTGTCCGAGTCCGATGTCGGGCGCGTCCGCCGGCTGTTCTCGCTGGCCCGGCTGCCGGTCGAGGCGCCACCGATGCCGGCCGCGCGCTGGCTCGACCTGATGGGACACGACAAGAAGGTGCGCGGCGGGCGCATCCGGCTGGTGCTGCTGCAGGGGATGGGGCGGGCGGTGACCACCGGCGACTACGATCCGGCAGCGCTCGAGGCGACGCTCGCCGGGGTCGCCGGCCATGACTGAGACCACCGGCGCCCCCGTGCAGCACGCGCTTGCCGGGGATGCGCCCGGACTTGCACCCTACGCCGCCTGCAGCAGCCGTTCGCGCGGCAGGGTGCATGCCGAACCGCCCCCGACCGGGCGCGACGAGTTCCAGCGCGACCGCGACCGGATCATCCATTCGACCGCGTTTCGCCGCCTCGAGTACAAGACCCAGGTCTTCGTGAACCACGAGGGCGATCTGTTCCGCACCCGCCTCACGCACAGCCTGGAGGTGGCCCAGATCGCGCGCTCGATCGCCCGCAACCTCGGACTGAACGAGGCGCTGACCGAGGCGATCTCGCTCGCCCATGACCTCGGGCACACGCCGTTCGGCCATGCGGGCCAGGACGCGCTCAATGCCTGCATGGCCGAGCACGGCGGCTTCGAGCACAATCTGCAGTCGCTGCGGGTGGTCGACCTGCTGGAGGAGCGCTACGCGGATTTCGACGGCCTGAACCTGACCTTCGAGACGCGCGAAGGCATCCTGAAGCACTGCTCGCGGCGTAATGCCGAGCGGCTCGGACCGATCGGCGAGCGTTTCCTGCGCGGCGAGCAGCCGTCCCTGGAGGCCCAGCTCGCGAACGTGGCCGACGAACTTGCCTATAACAACCACGACGTCGACGACGGCCTGCGCTCCGGTCTGATCACCCTCGAACAGCTCGAGCAGGTGGGCATCTTCGCCCGGCATATTGCCGAGGTGCGCGCACGCTATCCCGGACTGGCTGGACGCCGGCTGATCCACGAAACGATCCGGCGGATGATCAATACACTCGTCATTGACCTGACCAACGAGAGCCGTCGACTGATCGCCGGACATGCTCCGGCATCGATCGACGCGGTGCGCATGTCGCCGCCCATGATCGGCTTCAGCCGCGCGGTAGCCGCTGAACAGGTGGAACTGAAGCAGTTCCTGCGCCACGCCCTGTACCGTCACTACCGGGTGGTGCGGATGAGCGGCAAGTCGCAGCGCATCCTGTCCGAGTTGTTCTCGGCCTTCCTCGGCGACCACCGGCTGCTGCCACCTCAGGACCAGGCCCGCGCCGGCGTCGACGCGCCGAGGGCGATCGCCGACTACATCGCCGGAATGACCGACCGCTACGCGATCCGGGAGCACCGTCGCCTGTTCAGCGTCGACGAACACTGACCGGCGGAAGGCGCGACCGAACGGTCCGTGGTCGTACAGTCCACGCGTTCATTGCTGCAACGCGGCCGCGCGGTTACACTTATACGTTCGACCGAGTGAACCCGCACGCGCCCAGTGGTTGCGTCGCACACCCGGTTTCTTCATCTGGACGCCCGCGTCAACGACGCGGTGTCCGGGTTGACTGTCCGGACGCCCGCATCAACGACGCGGTGTCCGGGTTGACTGTCCGGACGCCCGCGTCAACGACGCGGTGTCCGGGTGGACCCTCCGAAAGCCGCGCCCGCCGCGGCTTTCGTCGCCTCTGGACGTACCCGCAGGACGGCACTCGCCGCACCGGGGATGCGTCACCTTCCTGCACCGAGGTCGGTCATGAGTGATTCCTCACAAATCCCGCAAGCACCGCGGTCGGGCGTATCCGACGCGGATACATCTTCGCATGCTCAGGTCCGTCCCGGCGTCCCGGCCTCCCAGGGCCTGTACGACCCGGCCAACGAGCACGATGCCTGCGGGGTCGGCTTCGTCGCCCACATCAAGGGCAAGAAGAGCCACGCGATCGTCGAGCAGGGCCTGCTGATCCTGAAGAATCTGACGCACCGCGGTGCGGTCGGCGCCGATCCCAAGGCGAGCGACGGCGCCGGCGTGCTGATCCAGATCCCGGATGCCTTCTTCCGCGAGGAGCTGTCGAAGCAGGGTATCGAGCTGCCCGCGCCCGGCGAGTACGGCGTCGGGTTCTGTTTCCTGCCGCGCGAACCGGCCAGCCGCTATGCCTGCGAACGCGAGATCGAGCGCGCGATCTGGGCCGAGGGCCAGGTGCTGCTGGGCTGGCGCGACGTGCCGGTCGACAGCTCCTTCCTCGGCGAGAGCGTCAAGCCGATCGAGCCGATGATCCGACAGGTGTTCATCGGCCGCGGTGCCGGAGTCACCGTCACCGATGCGCTCGAGCGCAAGCTGTACATCATCCGCAAGGCGTCGGGCCATGCCATCCAGGCGCTGCAACTCGCGCACGGCAAGGAGTTCTACGTGCCGTCGATGTCGGCGCGCACCATCGTCTACAAGGGCATGCTGCTCGCCGAGAGCCTGGCCGACTATTTCGTCGACCTGAAGGACCCGCGGGTCACCTCGGCCCTGGCGCTCGCACATCAGCGCTTTTCGACCAACACCTTCCCGACGTGGGACCTCGCACACCCGTTCCGGATGATCGCGCACAACGGCGAGATCAACACCCTGCGCGGCAACGTGAACTGGATCCGCGCCCGTCAGGCGGCGATCAGCTCACCGGTGCTCGGCGAAGACCTCGAGAAGGTCTGGCCGCTGATCTACGACGGACAGTCCGACTCGGCTTCGTTCGACAACGCGCTCGAACTGCTGGTGATGGGCGGTTACTCGCTCGCCCACGCGATGATGATGCTGATCCCGGAAGCCTGGGAAGGCCATACGCTGATGGACGCCAGCCGGCGCGCGTTCTACGAGTACCACGCCGCGATGATGGAGCCGTGGGACGGCCCGGCCGCGGTCGCCTTCACCGACGGCAGGCAGATCGGCGCCACGCTCGACCGCAACGGCCTGCGTCCCGCACGCTACATCGTCACCAGCGACGACCTCGTGGTGATGGCCTCCGAGACCGGCGTGCTGCCGATCCCGGAAGACAAGATCGTCAAGAAGTGGCGCCTGCAGCCCGGAAAGATGTTCCTGATCGACACCGAGGCCGGCCGCATCATCGACGACGCCGAACTCAAGTACACGCTGTCCTCCGCCAAGCCGTACAGGGAGTGGATCGACCGCATCCGGATCAAGCTCGACGACCTGGAAGGCACCGCCACCGCGGTCGAAGAACCTCGTGAGACCCTGCTCGACCGCCAGCAGGCCTTCGGTTACACTCAGGAAGACCTGAAGTTCCTGATGCAGCCGATGGCCGTGGTCGGCGAGGAAGCCGTTGGCTCGATGGGCAACGATTCCCCGCTGTCCGTGCTGTCGAACCGTCCGAAGCCGCTGTACCACTACTTCAAGCAGCTGTTCGCGCAGGTGACCAACCCGCCGATCGATCCGATCCGCGAGCAGCTGGTGATGAGCCTGGTGTCGTTCATCGGCCCCAAGCCCAACCTGCTGGGCATCGACGAGAACAACCCGCCGATCCGTCTCGAAGTCAGCCAGCCGGTGCTCGACTTCGAACAGATGAGCCTGATCCGCGGCATCGCCGAGGCGACAGAGAACAAGTTCCGCTCGTATGAACTCGACATCTGCTACCCGGTTGCCTGGGGCAAGGAAGCGATCGAGGCTCGGCTCGCCAGCCTGGCGGCGGAAGCCGAGGACGCGGTGGTGTCCGGCTACAACATCCTGATCGTGTCCGACCGCAAGGTCGACCGCGACAATGTCGCGATCCCGGCGCTGCTCGCCACCTCGGCCATCCACCAGCACCTGGTCGGCAAGGGCCTGCGCACCAGCGCCGGCCTGGTGGTCGAGACCGGCTCCGCCCGCGAGACCCACCACTTCGCATTGCTGGCCGGCTACGGCGCAGAGGCAGTGCACCCGTACCTCGCGCTCGAGAGCGTGATGGAACTGGGCGTGGCCAGCGGCACCGGCGCGAAGATCGCGATCAAGAACTACGTCAAGGCGATCGGCAAGGGCCTGATGAAGGTCATGTCGAAGATGGGCATCTCGACCTACATGTCCTACACCGGCGCGCAGATCTTCGAGGCGGTCGGGCTTGCGCAGCCGCTGGTGCAGAAGTATTTCAGCGGCACCACCAGCAACGTGTCCGGCATCGGCCTGTTCGAGGTGGCCGAGGAAGCGATCCGCATGCACCGGGCGGCCTTCGGCAACGACCCGGTGCTCGCCAACGCCCTTGACGCGGGCGGAGAGTATGCGTTCCGCGTGCGCGGCGAAGAACACATGTGGACGCCGGACGCGATCGCCAAGCTGCAGCATGCGGCGCGCGCCTCCAGCTACTCGACGTTCAAGGAATACGCGCAGATCATCAACGACCAGAGCCGCCGGCTGATGACGCTGCGCGGCCTGTTCGATTTCCGCTTCGACAGCCGCAAGCCGGTGCCGATCGAGGAAGTCGAGCCGGCGAAGGAGATCGTCAAGCGCTTCTCCACCGGCGCGATGTCGCTCGGCTCGATCTCGACCGAGGCGCATGCCACGCTCGCGATCGCGATGAACCGCATCGGTGGCAAGTCGAACACCGGCGAGGGTGGCGAAGACCGCCGCCGCTACCAGGCGGTGAACGAAGGCGACACGCTGGCCAGCCGGCTCGGTGCCGACCGTGTCGCCATCGACCTGCCACTGGTCGCCGGCGACAGCCTGCGCTCGAAGATCAAGCAGGTCGCCTCGGGCCGTTTCGGCGTCACCGCCGAGTACCTGTCCTCGGCCGACCAGATCCAGATCAAGATGGCGCAGGGCGCGAAGCCCGGCGAAGGCGGCCAGTTGCCCGGCCACAAGGTGTCCGAGTACATCGCCGAGCTGCGCTTCTCGGTGCCCGGCGTGGGCCTGATCTCGCCGCCGCCGCACCACGACATCTATTCGATCGAGGACCTGGCGCAACTGATCCACGATCTGAAGAACGCCAACCCGCGCGCCTCGATCAGCGTCAAGCTGGTGTCGGAACTGGGCGTGGGCACGGTGGCTGCAGGCGTGGCCAAGGCCAAGGCCGACCATGTCACCATCGCCGGCCATGACGGCGGCACCGGCGCGAGCCCGTGGTCGTCGATCAAGCATGCCGGCACGCCCTGGGAGCTCGGCCTGGCCGAGACGCAGCAGACACTGGTGCTGAACGACCTGCGCGGCCGCATCGCGGTGCAGGTCGACGGCCAGATGAAGACCGGCCGCGACGTGGTGATCGGCGCGATGCTTGGCGCCGACGAGTTCGGCTTCGCCACCGCGCCGCTGGTGGCCGAAGGCTGCATCATGATGCGCAAGTGCCACCTGAACACCTGCCCGGTCGGCGTCGCCACTCAGGATCCCGAGCTGCGCAAGAAGTTCCAGGGCAAGCCCGAGCACGTGATCAACTTCTTCTTCTACATCGCTGAAGAAATCCGCGAGCTGATGGCGCAGCTCGGCGTACGCCAGTTTGGCGAGCTGATCGGCCGCGCCGACCTGCTCGACATGAAGAAGGGCATCGAGCACTGGAAAGCCAAGGGGCTCGATTTCTCGCGCGTCTTCCACCAGCCTGCAGTGGCGGAGTCGGTCTCGCGCTGCCACCGGGAAGCGCAGGACCACGGTATCGATGGTGCACTCGACCATCGTCTGATCGAGCTCGCCATGCCGGCTCTCGAGCGGCGCGAGAAGGTCACGATCGACATGCCGATCCGCAACGGCAATCGCACCGCGGGCACCATGCTCTCGGGCGAGGTCGCGCGCCGCTACGGTCATGAAGGGCTGGACGACGACACGATCCATATCCGCTTCGCAGGCTCGGCCGGACAGAGCCTGGGCGCTTTCCTCGCGCGCGGCGTCACCATCGACCTGATCGGCGAAGGCAACGACTACGTCGGCAAGGGCCTGTCGGGCGGGCGCATCATCGTCCAGCCATCGCCCAAGTTCATCGGCGAGCCGCACGAGAACATCATCGTCGGCAACACGGTCCTGTACGGCGCGATCGCCGGCCAGGCCTACTTCCGCGGCGTCGCGGGCGAGCGCTTCGCGGTGCGCAATTCCGGCGCCGACGCGGTGGTCGAGGGCGTCGGCGACCATGGCTGCGAGTACATGACCGGCGGCACGGTACTGGTACTCGGCAAGACCGGCCGCAACTTCGGTGCCGGCATGAGCGGCGGGCTGGCCTACGTACTCGACGAAGACGGCCAGTTCGGCGAGCGCTGCAACCTTTCGATGGTGGCGCTCGAGCCACTGTTGCCCGAATCGGAACAGGAAGCGAAGCTGGCGCGCGGGCTGTGGCATCGCGGCGAATCTGACGAGGCGATCGTGCGTGGCATGCTCGCCCGCCACGCCGAACTGTCGGGCAGCACGCGCGCAAAGGCGATCCTCGCCGACTGGGCAAACTGGCGCGGCCGCTTCGTAAAGGTCTTTCCGAGCGAATATCGCCGGGCGCTGGGCGAGATGGCCGCCAGCGGCAGCCGGATGGCGGCGTGACCTGACCAGGAACCCTGCACCACCTGAACAGCAAGGACGGCAATGGGCAAGATCACCGGATTCATGGAGTTTCAGCGGGTCGAGGAGTCGTACGAGGCGCCGCAGTCGCGGGTCAAGCACTACCGCGAGTTCGTGCTGCACCTGACCGACGATGCAGCGAAGATGCAGGGCGCGCGCTGCATGGATTGCGGCACGCCGTTCTGCATGAACGGCTGCCCGGTCAACAACATCATCCCCGACTGGAACGACCTGGTCTTCAATCAGGACTGGAAGCAGGCGCTCGACACGCTGCATTCCACCAACAACTTCCCCGAGTTCACCGGGCGTATCTGTCCCGCGCCGTGCGAGGCCGCCTGCACGCTGAACATCAACAACGACCCGGTCGGCATCAAGTCGATCGAGCACGCGATCATCGACAAGGGTTGGGAGAACGGCTGGGTCGTGCCGCTGCCGCCGGCGCACCGCACAGGCCGCAAGGTCGCGGTCGTCGGCTCCGGCCCGGCTGGCCTCGCCTGCGCGCAGCAGCTCGCGCGCGCCGGCCACTCGGTGACCGTGTTCGAGAAGAGCGACCGCATCGGCGGGCTGCTGCGCTACGGCATCCCAGACTTCAAGATGGAGAAGTCGCACATCGACCGCCGCGTCGAGCAGATGCAGGCCGAGGGCGTCGAGTTCCGCACTGGCGTGCTGGTGGGCACGATCGATGCAGCAGGAGTGGGCGCGTCCGCCGCGCAGACGGTATCTCCGGAGCAGCTCACCACCGAGTTCGACGCGGTTGTACTGGCCGGCGGCGCCGAGGTGCCGCGCGACCTGCCGGTGCCCGGGCGCAGCCTGCGCGGCATCCATTATGCGATGGAGTTCCTGCCGCAGCAGAACAAGGTAGTCGCGGGCGACCAGGTGCCGGACCAGCTGATGGCCACCGGGAAGCACGTGGTGGTGATCGGCGGTGGCGACACCGGATCCGACTGTGTCGGTACGTCGAATCGCCACGGCGCGGTCGAGGTGACCCAGTTCGAGCTGCTGCCCCAGCCGCCGGAGCAGGAAGACAAGCCGCTGGTGTGGCCGTACTGGCCGATCCGCCTGCGCACCTCGTCCTCGCACGAAGAAGGCTGCGAGCGCGACTGGGCGGTGACCACCAAGTCGTTCAAGGACGACGGCCACGGTAACGTCGCGGCGCTGGTCGGCGCGCGGGTCGAATGGGCGAAGGACGAGGCTACCGGCCAGATGAAGATGCGCGAGGTACCCGGGTCCGAGTTCGAGGTGAAGGCGGATCTGGTGCTGTTCGCGATGGGCTTCACCGGCCCGGTCGCGAGCGTGCTCGACACCTTCGGCGTCGCACGCGATGGACGCGGCAATGCGAAGGCAGGTACCGAGGGCGCCGGCAGCTACGCGACCAGCGCGCCGAAGGTGTTCGCTGCGGGCGACATGCGCCGTGGCCAGTCGCTGGTAGTCTGGGCGATCCGCGAAGGACGCCAGTGCGCGCGCGCGGTCGACGAGTTCCTCATGGGAAGCTCGGACCTGCCCCGCTGATCACGCGAGCGGCACCTCTCCTATACTCGGCATCGCCCGGGCGGGGATCCGCCGGCCCGGATACGACAGGAACAGGATATGTCCACACTTCGTAACGATCGGCTGCTGCGCGCCCTGATGCGCCAGCCGGTCGACCAGACACCGGTCTGGGTGATGCGCCAGGCAGGCCGCTACCTGCCCGAATACAACCAGACGCGTGCGCGTGCCGGCAGTTTCGTCGCCCTGATGAAGTCGCCGTCGATGGCCGCGGAAGTCACGCTGCAACCGCTTGACCGTTTCGACCTCGACGCTGCGATCGTCTTCTCGGACATCCTCACCGTGCCCGATGCAATGGGCCTGGGCCTGTATTTTGCCGAGGGCGAGGGTCCGCGTTTCGAACGCCCGCTGCGCGATGCGAAATCGATCGAATCGCTGCGCCTGCCCGACCCGGATACCGACCTGCGCTACGTGATGGACGCCATCTCGGAATGCCGGCGCGGCATCGACGGCAAAGTGCCGCTTATCGGCTTCTCAGGCAGCCCGTTCACGCTGGCCTGCTACATGATCGAAGGCGGCGGCAGCGACGACTTCGCGCGGGTCAAGCAGTTGATGTACACCGACCCGAAGCTGATGCACAAGCTGCTCGACACCAATGCCCGTGCGATCAGCATCTACCTGGATGCCCAGATCGCAGCCGGCGCACAGGCGGTGATGCTGTTCGACACCTGGGGCGGCACGCTGTCCGCCGAGCGCTACCGCGAGTTCTCGCTGCGCTACCTGCAGCAGATCGTAGGTTCGATCCGGCGCGAGGCCGAAGGCCGCAAGGTACCGGTGATCGTGTTCACCAAAGGCGGCGCCGTCTGGCTGGAGGCGATCGCGGCGATCGGCGCCGATGCGGTCGGCGTCGACTGGACGATCGACATCGGCGAAGCCCGCCGTCGCGTCGGCGACAAGGTTGCCCTGCAGGGGAACCTTGATCCGCTGGTGATGCTCACCAACCGCGAGACGATCGAGGACGAGGTCGAGAAGATCCTGTCGAGCTACGGCAACGGCAGCGGTCATGTGTTCAACCTGGGCCACGGCATCACCCGCTTCACGCCGCCGGAGAACGTCGGATTCCTGGTGGATGCCGTGCACGAGCGCAGCCGGCGGTTCCACGCCGGAAGTTAG
This sequence comes from Betaproteobacteria bacterium, assembly GCA_947458265.1. Taxonomy (GTDB): domain Bacteria; phylum Pseudomonadota; class Gammaproteobacteria; order Burkholderiales; family CAIKXV01; genus CAIKXV01. The sequence continues at coordinate 118,765 of CANGYF010000003.1, read as the reverse complement.
CCAGGTCGCCGGACGGGCGGTCGTTACGGGTAAAACCGGCACTGGACAAAAGGTGCCGGACGTGGCTTATGCACAGATCGCCATGAACCGTCACATTGAGTCAATTCTCGACGGCGCCTGAAAAGAAACTCACAAAGCACTGATTAAGTTGCATTTTTAGTGGCCTTTGCAGAATCAGTGTCGGGTTGCAGCGGCGGAACACCTTCGAGAGGCGGCTTTGGCGAAAATTATCGACAAAGTTATCCACAGCCCGCAACACCACGACCAGCCACTGCCCGATCCGACCCTGCGCTATGTGCGGGTGGCTCTGGACGTACCCCTGGAACGCCTGTTCGACTACCTCAATGTCGACGCGACCGCCGAGGACATCGGGCGCCGGGTGCAGGTGCCATTCGGGCGCACCCGGGCGACCGGCATCGTCACCGGCTTCGCTCCCGTCGCCGAGGTCGCTGAGGCGCAGGTGAAGCCGATCGGTACGGTGGACCGATCGCTGCCCCCGATGCCTGCAGACGTCATCCAGACCATCCGCTTCGCCAGCACCTACTACCAGCATCCATTCGGGTCCGCCCTGTTCGCGGCCCTGCCACCCGCTGTGCCAGCTTCGGTGCTGCAGCGCGAAGTCCGGCCCACTGCCTGGACACTCACCGAGGACGGCCGGGTACGGCAATCGACGCCCCAGGGGCGGCCGGCACCGAAGCAGCAGGCACTGCTCGACCGGCTGGCCGGTGCGGACGTGGTCGCGGAGTCGACACTGCACCCGGCTTCGGGCCGCGACCCGGGCGTGGCGTCGCTGCTGAAGCGGTTCCGGGAGGCCGGATGGATACAGCCAGCGGAGCATGCTGCGCAACATCCAGCGGTGGACGACGACCCGGCTGCCGCGCCAGGCGGCAGCTTCCAGTTGAGCCCGGAACAGCAGGCCGCGGTCGATGAGCTGTACGCCAGCCTCGACGCGTTCGCGGTGCACCTGCTGTTCGGCGTCACCGGCAGCGGCAAGACCACCGTGTATGCGCGTGCCATGGAGCGGGCGCTGGCGCAGGGCCGACAGGTGCTGATGCTGGTGCCCGAGATCAACCTCACGCCGCAGCTCTGGTCGGTGCTCGGCGGCGAGCTGCCGCGCGCTCGCATCGTCGTGCTGCACAGTGGCCTGCCGCCAGCCGAGCGCGCACGTCGATGGCTGGCCGCCGCCGATGGCAGTGCCGATGTGGTCGTCGGCACACGGCTGGCAGCGTTCACCCCGATGCCAAGGCTCGGACTGGTGGTCGTGGACGAGGAGCACGACGCCTCGTTCAAGCAGGAGGAGGGGCTGCGCTACCATGCGCGCGACGTGCTCGTCTGGCGCGCCCGTTCGCGCGGCGTCCCGGTGGTGCTGGGCAGCGCCACGCCGGTGCTCGAGACCTTGCACAACGCCAGGTCCGGACGCTACCGGATGCTGCGCCTGGAAGAACGGCCGACCGGGCCCATGCCGGCGATCGACATTGTCGACCTGCGCCGCTACCCGAAGATTTCTGCCCACAAGCCGGAGCCCTCGGAACCCCTGCTGAAGGCGCTCGCTGCGCAGATCGAGCGCGGCGAACAGGGACTGGTGCTGATCAACCGGCGCGGCTATTCGCCAGTGCTCCGCTGCAATGGCTGTGGCTGGGCGGCGGGCTGCACCCGCTGCAGCGCCCGGCTCGTGCTGCACCAGCGCCAGCGCATCCTGCGTTGCCATCATTGCGGCCAGTCGGAGCGGCCACCCCAGTTCTGCCCCACCTGCGGCAACCCCGACCTGACGGCGCTCGGCCTGGGGACGGAACGGCTGGAGGAAACGCTCGGGCAGCTGCTGCCCGGCGCCCGCTTGCTGCGCATCGACCGCGACACCGTGCGCAGTCCGGCGGCCTGGGAAGCGGCGCGCGACCGCATCCGCCGGCGCGAGGTCGACCTGCTGGTGGGCACGCAGATGCTGGCCAAGGGACACGACTTCCCGCGCCTGACCCTGGTCGGCGTGATGGACAGCGACCAGGCCCTGTACAGCAGCGACTTCCGCGCTCCCGAACGCCTGTTCGCGCTGCTGACCCAGGTGGCCGGCCGTGCCGGGCGCGCCGACCTGCCTGGCCGGGTGATGATCGAGACCTCCATCCCTGGCCACCCGTTGTTCGATGCACTGGCCCGGCACGACTACGCCCGCTTCGCCACCCAGCTGCTGGACGAGCGCCGGCAGATGCGCCTGCCGCCGTTCTCGTCGCAGGCCATCCTGCGCGCCGATGCGGTGGCCCTGGCAGATGCGCTCGATTTCCTGTCTGTCGCTGCGGCGCTGGCGGGCGGGATCGACCCTGCCATCACTCTGTACGATCCGGTGCCGGCGCTGATGGTGCGCAGGGCCGGACGCGAGCGGGCCCAGCTGCTGGTGCAGTCGACCAACCGCGGCCGATTCCAGCGATTCCTCGCAGCCTGGCGGGAATCGATCGCCGCGCAGCGCCAGTCGAAGGTGCACTGGATCCTAGATGTCGACCCGCTGGAACTGTGACGCTCGCATTACCGACATTGCGCGCATTGCGTACATTGCGCAGCGCGAAACAGGTCCCTGAACGAGGGCGCCGCAAAGTAAACTACGGCCCCTGATGGCGTACGACACTGGCGACTCGAGATGGCTCCGTCCGACCTGAAATCCACCTGCATTGCCCTGCTGGAGCAGGCGCTCGCCGCCGTCGCGCCGGACAGCGGCGTCGCGGTGCAACTCGAGCGCCCGAAGCAGCGCAGCCATGGCGACTACGCCTGCAACCTCGCGATGCAACTGGCCAAGCCGCTCGGCCGGCCGCCGCGCGAGATCGCGGCGAAGCTGATCGCCGCCCTGCCCTCGTCCGACACGCTGGAGAAGGCCGAGATCGCCGGCCCGGGATTCATCAACCTCACGGTGTCGCGTGCAGCGCGGCGCGCCGTCGTGCATGTGGTGCGCAGTGCGGGCAGCGCCTACGGCCGGCGCTCTCCGGCGCAGCGGCAGCGGGTGCAGGTCGAGTTCGTGTCGGCCAACCCGACCGGACCGCTGCATGTCGGCCACGGCCGCGGTGCAGCGTACGGCGCCAGCCTGGCCAACGTGCTCGAGGCCGCAGGCTGCGAGGTCAGCCGCGAGTACTACGTGAACGACGCCGGCCGGCAGATGGACATCCTCGCGCTGTCCACCTGGCTGCGCTATCTCGACCACGCCGGCCAGTCGATCGAATTCCCGCCCAACGGCTACCAGGGCGACTACGTACGCGAGATGGCACGCTCGCTGGCCGGTGCCCATGGCGATGCCTTCGTGCGGCCCGCCGCCGCGGTGGTCGAGGGAACGCCCGGGCTGCCGCCCGCCGGCGACGACGACCCAGCCTCGAAGGCCCGGCGCGAAACGCACCTCGATGCACTGATCGAGGCCGCCAAGCGACTGCTCGGCGATGGCTATGCGGTGGTGCACCGGCATGCGCTCGACACCCAGCTCGGCGACTGCCGCGACGACCTCGACGGTTTCGGCGTCACCTTCGACCGCTGGTACTCGGAACGTTCGCTGTTCGACGGCGGAGCGGTCGCGCGCGCGGTCGAACGCCTGCAGCAGGCCGGCCACCTGTACCGCGAGAACGGCGCGCTCTGGTTCCGCTCCACCGCCTTCGGCGACGAGAAGGACCGCGTGGTCCAGCGCGACAACGGCGCATTCACCTATTTCGCATCCGACATCGCCTACCACCTCGACAAGTTCGATCGCGGCTTCGACCGGGTGATCGACGTCTGGGGTGCAGACCACCACGGCTACATCCCGCGGGTGATGGGTGCACTGCGAGCGAGCGGCGCGGATGCCGACCGGCTGACCGTCGCACTGGTGCAGTTCGCGGTGCTCTACCGTAACGGCGAGAAGGTCTCGATGTCGACGCGTTCGGGCCAGTTCGTCACGCTGCGCGAGCTGCGCGGCGAGGTCGGCAACGATGCAGCGCGCTTCTTCTACGTGCTGCGCAAGAGCGATCAGCACCTCGACTTCGACCTCGACCTCGCCAAGTCGCGCTCGAACGAGAATCCCGTCTATTACATCCAGTACGCGCATGCGCGCATCTGCAGCGTGTTCGAGGCATGGACGGGTGAAGCGGAACAGGCTGGCCTGCATGCGCTCGATGGCGTGGACCTGTCGCCGCTGGACAACCCGCATGAACTGGCACTGATCGACCGGCTGTCGGCCTGGCCAGAAGTACTGGAGGGCGCTGCTGCCGAACTCGCAGTGCATGGCATCGCGTTCTACCTCAAGGACCTTGCCGGCGACTTCCACAGCTACTACAACGCCGAGAAGGTGCTGGTCGACGACGAGGCGGTGCGCCTGGCCCGGCTGGCCCTGCTCGATGCGGTGCGCACCGTACTCGCCGCCGCCCTTGCCCTGCTCGGCGTATCCGCGCCGGCGCGGATGTAGGCCGCAGATGTCCTCGATGCGCAGGTTGCCACGATGAGCCGCGACTACAAGAAACCCGAACCCCGCGGCCGCACCGGGACGATGGTGCTGGGCGTGTTCATCGGCCTGGTGCTCGGCCTGGTGGCGGCACTGGCCATCGCGTTCTACCTGAACCGCGTCGCGAATCCATTCGCCGCGCGCGACAAGCCGGCTGCGCCATCAGCCGTGCAGGCGCCGGGCAAGGCGGTTAGCGCCGAGCCTGCCGGCAAGGCCGCAGCGCCGCCGGGTACGGCAGCACCGGACCCGGCGAAGGCGGCAGCGGATGCCAAGCCCCGCTTCGACTTCTACACGATCCTGCCTGGCGTCGAGCAGCCCGCGACCGACCAGGACCTGCGCAACCGCGGTGCTGATACGAAGGCCGCTACCCAGGAGCGCTTCTTCCTGCAGGCCGGCGCCTTCCAGAACGCCCAGGACGCCGACAACCTGAAGGCACGGCTGGCCCTGATGGGGCTCGAGGCGTCGATCCAGACGGCCAGCCTTGGCGAAAAGGGCATCTGGCATCGTGTACGACTCGGGCCGTATGATGATGCCGATGCGCTGGCCCGCGTACGCAGCCAACTCGCCGGTAGCGGCATAGAAGCGGCGCCCATCAAGGTTCGCGAGAAGAAACCGTAACGGTCCTGTCGGTGCCTCGCGTGCCTCCACCGGAGATTCGAACATGTTCAAGACCGTGATCCGCGCACTGATGCTGGCCGCCTTTGTCGGCCTGTGCGCACCCGCTGTTGCGCAACCGCTGGTCGCAGGCAAGGACTACCGGCTGCTGCAGCCGGCGCAGCCGGTCGACAACCCGAAGCGGATCGAGGTCATCGAGTTCTTCTGGTACGGCTGCCCGCACTGCTACGACCTGCAGCCGGCACTGAAGGCGTGGCTGAAGAAGAAGTCCCCCGACATCGAACTGCGTCGGGTACCAGCCGTGTTCCGCGAGAGCTGGATCCCGCACACCCGGCTGTTTTACACGCTCGAGGCGATGGGACAGCTCGACCGCCTGCATGAAGAGGTGTTCAAGGCGATCCACGAACAGAAGGCCGACCTCGGCGACCTGGCGCGCATGCAGGCCTGGGTCGGCAAGCGTGGCGTCGACCCGAAGCAGTTCGCCGAGGTGTACGGCTCGTTCGGCGTCGACAGCCGGGTCCAGCGTTCGATCCAGATGAGCAAGGCCTACCAGCTGTCGGGAACGCCGTCGCTGGTGATCAACGGCCGCTACCTCACGTCGCCGGCGATGACCCAGGGGCACGAGCGTACCTTCCAGGTGGTCGAACAGCTCGCCGCCGAGATCCGCGGCGGCAGCGGCCCGGCCCGGTGACGGTCGGGGGTTGAAGGCGGCAACCGCCGTGCGCCTGCGGCACGGGTACCGTCTGGCAGACGGGCTTTCCGCCGGCACCCGGCCGCGCCGGCGCTCGCTCATGGGCGCGCTGCTGCTGCCAGCAGCCCATTGGACGGCGCTGCTGCCCGGCACGGCCGCAGCACAGCCGGCATCGCCCAGGCTGGGCAGCGACTACCGTATGCTGCCCACGCCCCAGCCGGCGCCGGCCGATCGCATCCAGGTGCTCGAGTTCTTCTACTACGGCTGCCCCTTCTGTGCCCAGCTCGAGCCGCTGCTGGCCGCCTGGCTGAAGAAGCAACCTGCCGAGATCCTGTTCGACCGGGTGCCGGTGGTCGCACGCGACGGCTGGGTGCCGCTGGCCAGGCTGTACTACACCCTGGTCGAGCTCGGAGCGATCGAGCGGATGCATGCCGCCGCATTCCGCGCGGTCCATGCCGAATCGGTGGAACTGGGCCAGTTCGAGATCGCGCGCGACTGGGCCGGGCACAGCGGCCTGGAACGCGACCGCTTCGCCGATGCCTGGCGCTCCTCGAAGGTGGACTCGATGATCGAGCGGGCACGGCTGCTCACCGACGACTACGACATACAGTCGACACCGTCGATGGTGGTCGACGGCCGCCTGCTGACCTCGAGCGGGCTCACTGCCGGGGTACCTGCACTGCTGCCGATGGTCGATCGCCTGGTTGCGATCACCCGCGCAGGCCGCGCCGCGACGGCAAGGCCCTGAGGCCGCAACCGCCAGCGATCAGCCGAAGAAGCCGGTGGAGAGCAGTTCCTCGGTCAGCGCACGGTAGTCGCGCGCACCCGGGCTTGCCGGGGACTGGCTGAACACGTCCTTGCCATACATCGGGCTCTCGGCCAGCGCGACGTTCTCCACGATGCGCGTGTTGCACAGGTTGGAGCCATAGCGCCGCACGAGCTCCTCCTGCACGCCGGCCGCCAGCCTGCGCCGCGCGTCGTAGCGGGTAATCACCACGCGGCGCACGAACTTCCGCTTGAGCCGCTGCTCGAGCACATTGAGTGCAGAATCGAGCCGGTGCACGCCCTGCAGGGACAGGTAATCGGCCGACACCGGGATCAGCACGCTGTCGGCCGCGATCAGGGCGTTGAGCGTCAGCACGCCGAGCATCGGGCAGCAATCGATGAACACCGGCCCGCGCTGCTGGGTTTCCTCGATCATCGCGGCGATGCCCTGGCGCAGCTTGCCCGAGATGCCGGCATCGGAAGCATGCAGCGCATCGACCTTCGACAGGTCGGGCGACCCAGGCAGCAGCCGCACGCCCTGCGGCGTCTGGCGCAGCATGCCGGCCAGCGGCTTGCCCTCGGCGAAGAACGAATAGCAGCTGTCGCCCTTGGCGAAGGCACGTATGCCGAACGCAAGGGTCAGGTGGGCCTGGGGATCGAGGTCGATCGCCACCGGCGCGAGGCCGCGCTTGGCAACCGCCACCGACACGTTGAGCGTCGTCGTGGTCTTGCCGACGCCGCCCTTCTGGTTGAAGACTGCGATGACGCTCAAGGTACGATTCGCATCAGGCCGGGGCGCGTTGCAGCGTCTTCGCAAGGAAGGCCTCGATGGCCTGCTCGACCGTGGACGGCCCCTCGGACGCTGCAGCCAGCGACGTCGCGGGAGATCTCGCAGCCCTGCCAGCTTGCCCTGTTCGACTGCCCGTCCATCCGTCCCCCGGATACATAAGCCTGCCGACCCATCGCCTGTGCGTGCGCGGCGGGATCGGACGATATGTTGCAATGCGTTGGAAACGCTATACACGGATTTTCCAAGCCGCGCCGGTCGATCGTCAATGGCCGCCCTTGACCGGCGCGCGATGCCCGCGCTGCAGCTGCGCGGGCCCGAACTCAGCCCGCGAGCTGCTGGCTCAGCCAGCGCCAGGCGGCCGGCCCCCATTCACGCTCGTTGCGCGCCGCGATGTGGCCGTCGTTGGCATAGATGCGGGCCACGCGCCCGGTCGCCGGACCGCTCTCGAGCAGCAGGTAGATGTTGCCGATCGGGGTGAGGTGGTCGATCTTGCCGTTGACCAGGTACATCGGCATGGTCAACCGGTCCAGCATCCCCTGGTCCTTCAGGGACCAGCGCAGGAACTCCTCGCGCTGGGCCGCCTCGGTCATCGGCTTCACCGGCGGCCGCGTGCCACGCGGGCCGAACCAGTTAGTGCGCGCACGCTCTTCCGCGGCGCGGCGCGCCTCGGCACGTTCCTCGTCGGTACCCCAGTAGCCGGCACCGCCGGGCGCGCACGAGATCAGTGCCTTGATGCGCGCGTCATGCGCGGCGAGGCGGATCACCCACAGACCGCCACGGCTCACGCCGAACGCACCCAGCCGGCTGCCATCGATCTCGGGCCGCGACTGCAGCAGGTCGAGCGCCGCCTGCCAGGCCACGACCGACTCGGGCGCGTGCGGGAAGCTGGTCTGCCCGGTTCCCGGTGCATCGACCACCAGCGAGGCGATGCCCTCGGCCATCGCACCGTCGGCGTACTTCTCGCGGTCTTCCTTGTACATGTCGCCGCCGCACATCACGAGCACCGCCGGAACCTTGTTCGTGGCCGAGGCGTGCTTCGGGATGCGCAGGTGGCCGGTGGCATGCATGCCATCGCGCGACACGCGCACCACCTCGGGCGGATGCTCGCCGAGGGCGGCCGCCCGTTCGAAGCAGCGCAGGTAGTCCTCGTAGGACTTCGTCTTGATCGCGCTCATCGTCGGCGGGCAGATGGTCGAACCGGACCAGTACGGCGACGGGAAGCGCGCGATGCTGTAGTAGGTCTTGGCATGCAGGAAGCCGCTGCGCGCCGCCGCGCGGTCACCGCGCGCCAGTGCTGCTTCTGCTTCAACTTCGTAGCGCGCGGCCACCTCGCTCCAGGTCGGCACCCAGTCCTCGTCCTCGGTGCTCTTCAGCACCTTGACCGTCTCCAGCATCGGCCCGATGTCGTCCACCAGGTTGAACCAGCGGCGGTAGAACCCGCCGGTAGCCACCACGAACGGGTCCTCGTCTCCACGCACCGGCAGCGCGGCCATCTGGGCAGCCTTGTCCACAGCACTCATGTTCGATCCTCCTGGATGTATTCAACGACGGCGGGGTGCGACCGTGACGGCGCGCCGGGGATGATAATGTCCTCGCGTCGGTCGTCGCCATTGTCAGCCCGCCGGACCGCCCGGATCGCGCACGACCGGGGCTGGCAGGCCGAAGCGGGTCCAGTCGATCCGGCGCGATGCGAGCATCGCCGCGGCAAGCGCGAAGAACATCAGCAGGGTGCCGCACAGAAGGGCCGTGTCCTCCAGCTGCAGCACGCAATAGAGCACGCCGTGCAGGGCGGCGAGCCCCGCCCCGAAGAAAGCCACAGCGCGCCGCCCGCCCAGCACCGGCGACAGGTAGGCCGTCACCAGCAGCACGCAGGCGACCGCCGCGGTGCCATAGGCCGCTGCGAACGGCAGGTGCTCGGATAGCGCGAGCAGCAGCAGGAAGAAGATCGCCAGCGCCGCGCCGACGAAGCCGTACTGCATCGGATGAATGGGGACCCCGAGCAGCGCCTCGAACAGCCAGAACGCGCCGAAGGTGAGCACGACGAACAGCACGCCGTACTTGGTCGCACGGGTCGCCTGCGCATAGATGTCCACCGGGTCGACCAGGCGAACACCGAACGCGTCGCTTGGCGTGGCAGGCACCCGTGCGGCACCAGCCGCCGTCGGCTCGACCGGGACCAGTGCACTGCGCGCGCGGGTCGCGATGGCCGGCACGCTCCAGCGCGCGCGGAAACCCTCCTCGGCAACCTCGCGATCGATCGGCAGGAAGCGGCCGCCGAAACTCGGATGCGGCCAGTTCGAACGCAGGGCCACCCGGGTCTCGCCGCCCAGCGGCACGATCGACAGTTCGCGCATGCCGGCCAGGTCGCTGCGCAGCCTGAACTCGATCGGTGCGCCGGTCGCGAGCAGCTTCGGATCGACGCTGGCGCGTACGGCCGGCCCGTCGAACGGCGGCGCGGCGCGCGGCTCGAACGCATGGCGCTCGCCGGCGAGTTCGATCGAGGGCGTCGACACGAAGCCGCGCAGGTCTGACACCGAGAACGCGACATAGGGTTCGCCCGGCACGATGGCCACCGTCGTGCCCGCTGCCGCCGGCGGTGGCTCCGGCAGGGCCACCGGCTCGAAGCGTCCGGTCAGCTCGAGCGCCTTCGCACGCCATACCGGTACCTGGTGGATGCCGCGCCGGCGCAGCTCCACCTCGATGTCGCCGTCGACGACCAGTTCGGCCGGGAACGCGAGCACGAAGCGCTCGACCCTGCGCGTGGCCACCGCGGGGTCGGCATCGCGCCGCGCGGGCGAGACGGTCGTGGTGGTCTCGATGTATGGCAGCACGAGCACCGGACCGGCGACCACCTGCGGGCCGGCATGGGTTGCAGCGATGTCGTCCTGCACCTGCATGCGCCAGGCAGCGCGGCCGGCGATCGTGGCCTCGATCAGCGACAGCGGCACCAGCAGCAGGAGCACCAGCAGGCCGATGGTGGCAGCCTTGAGGAACAGGACGCGGTTCATCGCGCGCCCCTCCCGGCTGCGGCTGCGGCTACGATACTTCGCTGCGCCTTGCAGGCGCCGGCCGGCTCGCGGCCGAACAGCGCGCGACAGTGGCGATACCAGTCGCTCTGGAACACGCCGTCCGGGTCCCAGGCCTCCTTCAGCCGGAGGAACGCACGGAACTGCGGGTAGCAGGCCTCCACCTGCGCACGCGTCGCGAACCGGTGGTAGGTCAGGTAGTAGCTGCCACCGCGTTCGATCGCACGATCGATCAGCCGACGGAACGCAGCTGCAGCGGCCTCGATCCCGGCGGGCGCGTGGTCGACATGCAGGTTGAAGATCACGCAGGCCCAGTCCTGCTGCGCCCAGGCGAGGAAGGACTCGGTGTCGCGGCGGACCAGCCGCACCGTGCCGTACACGACCTGCGTACCGTGCGCGCGGACCTCGAACGCGCAGGCGCGCATGAAGTCGGCCAGCCGCGACCGCGGCACGTACAGCTCGGTGATCATCTCCGATCCGCGACAACCGGCATGGCGGTCGATCTCGCGGTGGTAGCCGTCGACATAGCGGCCCATCTGGTGCCGGTCGGAATCGTAGTGCTGCCCGGACGTCCCGAGGTAGAACCCGGCGTAGTCGTCGAATGCCTGCGCCTTGTCGACATGCGCGAGCAGCAGCAGGCGTTTCCAGTCCGCATCGGACAGCTCGCGCTGCAGGCGCGTCGCGCCTTGCGATACGACCTCGCCTGCCGCCAGCGGTCGGTAGCAGGAGAACACGCCGCGGGTGAGGAAGCCGTCGCTGGCCGGGTCGATCGCGAACTGCCAGTCACCATACAGGTAGCCCTGCGCGCGCCGCGCGTCGAAGGCCTCCATCAGTGTGTCCACCTCGACGATCTCGACGTCGCGCTGCAGCCGGCAGCGGCGCACCAACCGCAGCGTGACCGAACCGACGATGCCGAACAGACCGTAGCCGCCGATGGCCAGCCGGAACAGGTCCGGCTGCTCGCTGCGGCTCACGCGGCGCAGCCGGCCATCTGCGGTCACCAGCGTGAACGATTCGATGTCGGACACGAACGGCGCGAAGTCCAGGCCTCGGCCATGGATGTTGGCCGACAGGGCACCGCCGATCGACAGCCGGTCGGCACCGGTCTGCTTCTGGCGGAAGGTCCACGGCGCCAGGGCCTCGCCAGCCGCTTCGGGCTGCAGGCGATCGAGCGCCTGCAGCAGCTCCGGCCATTGCATGCCCGCCTCGACCTCGATCAGGCCGCGCTGTGCATCGAACTGCAGCACGCGGTTGCAGCCGGACAGATCGACCAGCCAGCCGGCCTCCCCGAACTGCTGTCCGCCCATCGCATGGCGTCCGCCGCAGACCGAGACCGGGACGCCGATGCGCCGTGCGCGCGCCACCGTGGCCGCCACTTCGAACAGGTTGCGCGGATGGAAGGTGCGCAGCACCGAGGCCGGGTTCAACCCCGAGTGCAGGTCGTTGACCCGGTGACAGTGGGGGAAGGCGGCGGTGCCGGATGGCGGGACGGGCTGGGGGACGGGCAGGCTGTCCATCGAGGACCTCTCGTGGCTGGAAGGAGCCGCGATGCTCTGTGCATGGGGGCCAGGATCCAACCGCTTCGAAAAAAGGATCACAATGCGATACCGCCCGGGCAGCAACCCGATCCTTCCCTCCGCCGCCGCGGACGTCTCGTGCCGCGCGGACGCCGCGCTTCCGTCTGCTTCTTCACCACCTCTCGATGGCCAGCACCGACCCCCTCCTCGCCGCACTGAAGCCTCTGCTGAAGGCACGCGGCATCACCTACAAGGCGCTGGGTGCCGAGATCGGCCTGTCCGAGCCGAGCGTCAAGCGGATGCTGTCCGGCCACACGATGACCCTGGCCCGCCTCAACCGCATCCTCGAGGTTCTGGGCACCGACCTGTTCGAGCTCGCGCGCCTCGCGCAGCGCGAGCGTACGCTGCAGCGCGAACTCACCCTGCAGCAGGAAGAGGCGCTGGCGAAGGACTCGAAACTGCTCACCGTGTTCCACCTGCTGCTGAACGAATGGACCGCCGCCGAGATCTCCGGCCATTTCGCGCTCGCCGGGCCGGAACTGGTGCGCCTGCTGGCTCGTCTTGCACGCATAGACCTGATCGATCTCGGGCCGGGCGATCGGGTGCGGTTGAAGGTCGCGCGCAACCTGCAGTGGCGGCGCAACGGCCCGGTGCGCCGCACCTACGAAGCAAAGGTGCTGCAGGAGTTCCTGCTGAACGGGCTCGGCAGGCCGGACACGCACCTGCGCTTCGAAGTGCGCGAGGTGTCGCGCGCGTCGCTCGCGCTGATGCAACGCAAGCTCGACCGGCTCGCCGCGGAGTTCAACGAGACTGCGGAACTTGAAGCGACCCTGCCGCGGCGCGAACGCCTGAGCGTGGGCATCGCGCTGGTCTGCCGCCCGTGGACATTCTCCGCGACCGCGGCGCTGCGGCGGAGCTGAGCACATGGCACGCGTGCATCCGGAGGGCTGGCGCGAACTGGCAAACGCCGGGGCCGCCGAGCGGGAACTGCAGACGCTCGGCCAGCTGGCCGGCGGGCTGCCGGACGACTACACCGTCTACCATGGCGTGCACTGGACGCGCATCGAACAGAAGGGCCGTGCGATCTTCGGCGAGATCGACTTCGCCATCGTCGGTCCGACCGGCAAGCTGCTGCTGGTCGAGCAGAAGACCGGCTTCCTGCACGAGTCCGCCGACGGGCTGGTGAAGCGCTATGCCAGCGGCGAGAAGCACGTCGCTTTCCAGATGGCGCGTTCGACCGATGCACTGCATGCGCGGCTGCGTCAGTTCTGCAAGGGCGAGACCACGTACGTCGACGCAGTGCTGTACTGCCCCGACTACACGGTGAAGGATCCCGGAACGGCGGGCATCGATCCTTCGCGCATCATCGACGCGAAGCGCAAGGACCGGCTGGTGGCGACCATCCTCGCACTGCTGCCGCCCGCCGGGCCGGGCAACGAGGTGCTGCCCTCGCGCGACAAGGTGCACCGCTTCCTCGGCGACATCCTGCAGCTGGTGCCAGAGGTGAATGCCTTCGTGAGCGAGGCCGAGACGCTCTACACCCGGCTCTCCGGCGGCCTTGCGCACTGGGCCCGCCGGATCGACTGCGATCCGTTCCGGCTGCGCGTCATCGGTACCGCCGGCTCGGGCAAGACCCAGCTCGCGCTCGCGGTGTTCCGCGATGCGGTGGCGGCCGGGCTCAGGCCGCTGTTCGTCTGCTACAACCGGCCGCTGGCCGACCATGTCGCGCGCATCGCGCCGCAGGGCGGCGACGTCGTCACCTACCACCAGCTCGGCGATCGCGTCGCCCGCTCGCTCGGGCAGCGCCCCGACTTCAGCCAGTCCGGCGCCTTCGCACGGCTGGAAGAGACGCTGGATGCGTGGCAACCGGACGATGCGTCCCGCATCGACGTCCTGATCATCGACGAGGGCCAGGATTTCCAGCCCGGCTGGGCAACGAACCTGCTGCGGCTGCTGCGTCCCGGGGGCCGCGCCTGGTGGCTCGAGGATCCGATGCAGAACCTGTACGGCCGGCCGGAAGTTCCGCTGCCCGGCTGGACCAGCCTGCGCTCGGAGATCAACTACCGCACGCCGCGCGGGATCGTCGACACGCTCAACCGGATGCTGCCGCTGCCTTACCCGATGGAGCCCGGCAGCCCGGTCGACGGCTACGAGGTCGAGATCCTCACCTACGCCGACACCGCCGAGCTGATCGCGAAGACGATCACCGCGGTCACCCGCTGCATCGGGCTGGGCTTTCGCCGCTCGCATGTGGCCGTGGTCACCTACCGCGGACGGGAGAGTTCGCGGCTGGCGCCGTTCGACCGCCTGGGTCCCTACCCGCTGCGCGCACCGACCGGCCGCTACGACCTGCTCGGCAACCCGACAGTCACCGAAGGCGACGTGCTGATCGATTCGGTGCACCGCTTCAAGGGCCAGGCCGCGCCCTGCGTGGTGCTGACCGAGATCGACTTCGACACGCTCGATGACCGGGCGGTGCGCCGCCTGTTCGTCGGGGCGACGCGAGCGACGATGAAGCTGGTGATGGTGGTTTCGGAAGCGTCGGCGAGGGTGCTGCTGGCGCGCCTGGACGGCTCGACTTGACCGACCCGCTCGCCATCGCTGGACCATCGATGAACCCTTCGTCCGCCAGCGGAGCGGGGGCGGTGCAACTGTCCACCGGCATGGCTCGCGCCGGCCTGCACGGACCGGTCATCATCGACACCAACGTGCTGATCGGCGGCCTGCCGACAGCCAACGGTCCAGGCACCCTCGCACCGATCCTGGACGGCATGCTCGACGGCTCGATCGCGTTCATCGTGTCCGACGCCTTGTTGTCCGAGTATCGGGCGGTGCTCCTGCGGCCCGCGTTGCTGGCGCGTCTGCGGCTCACGCCGTCGGAGGTCGCCGCGCTGGTCGACCGGCTCGCTTGTCGCGGCATTGCCATGCAGCCGGTACCGGCGCCGCCGGCACCGGACCCGGGAGACCAGTTGCTCTGGGAACTGCTGGCGGCCTGCCCGGACGCACGCCTCCTCACCCGCGACACGCTGCTGCTGCGCAAGGGCCGGATGCGCCGCCGGGTGATCCTGCCGGAGGCCTTCGACCTGTTGCGGATCGGCGGAGATCGAAGCCACGGCGAAGCCGCCCCGAGCGGGCGCTAAGCCATCCCGTTCGCGATCTTGTAGCGGCGCACCAGTTCATGACCGTCCGCTGCCGGCAAGGGCACCAGCGGGCCACGGCCATGCGGACAGCGCATGTCCTCGACCGCGCCGTACAGGCGGCACATCATCGGACGACGCTCGTGGATGCCACAGTGTCCTGCCAGCGAGAACACGCAGGCCTGGTCCGCGCGCTCCGCAGGGGGCTCAGCCAGCCCGGCCTGCTTCAGCTCCCACGCACTCCAGGGCACCGGGCCGCAGCAGTCGGTGCAGCCTTCGATGCACTCGAACGACGGGATCGCCCCGTACAGCCGCTGGTGGAGCGCGGCAGCCGTGCCAGCCGCGGCAGCCTTCGGCTTCTTCATCGCCGCAGGCTGCCGCACGCCGGGAGCGGAGCGGTCAGTCCGGCCATCCCTCGAGCAGATCGACCGGATCGCCATAGCGGCGCGCAGCCTCGATCACCTGCGGGCTGCGCAGCGCGGTGAGTAGGCCATCCTGCACCAGCAGGTTCGGCCCGGCGGTAACGGTGGAGTCGAGGCAGACCAGGTCCATGTGGATGGGCGGCTCCTCCCAGTTGGGCATCGCGCGCTGGATGTACGAGCAGGGCTTCTCGAGCTCGATCCCGAAGTGCAGCGCCCCGGGCGAATTCGAGCCAGCCGGGTAGATGCCCTGGCGCGGAGCCTTCGGGTTGAAGCCGCAACCGAGCTCGACCAGCACGCCACCGACCAGCATGTCGCGCAGGATGACCGCCTCTTCCGAATGGCCGCGCACCTCGACGATACGGTCGTTCTCGAATACCACGCCGATCTTCTCGCTGAACGGCTTCGGGAAGCCGACCGCGCTCTGCGGATAGACGATGCCGTTCACGTCGTTGCGGGTGGCGCCACGGTCCATCTTCTTGCCGAGCGTGGTGCGGTCGTAGACGTTCGGCCCGTGCGTCGGTACCCAGTGCACGTAGGCACCGGCTTCCTCGGCCGTCATCTGGCCGCGCCAGCGGTTCGAACTCAGCATGTTCTCGCGCATCTCGGGCGTGAAGTTCGCCGTCCAGTCGGTGCCGCGCGGGTCGGTGATCTTCAGCGAGAACGACTCGCTCTTCGGATACATGTCGCGCGTGGCACGGGTGATCTCGCCGACCAGTTCCGCCGGGAAGCGCGCCTGCGGCGTCTTCAGCACGTCGATATTGCGGAAGTAGGTCATCTTCACCGTGCGCTGCCCGGTGTCCTTGCGCACCTTCAGGCAGTACGGGTCGCCGATCGAGGCAAACCAGGTGGACACCACC
The DNA here is from genome assembly GCA_947458265.1 of Betaproteobacteria bacterium. Classification (GTDB taxonomy): domain Bacteria; phylum Pseudomonadota; class Gammaproteobacteria; order Burkholderiales; family CAIKXV01; genus CAIKXV01. Next base: position 102,507 of record CANGYF010000003.1, on the reverse strand, counting down.
AGCGTCGCCTTCTCGTAGACCGGCTTCAGCTCTTCCGGGAACACGCCGGTATTCCAGTTGCTGCTCATGTACATCTCGGGCCGCACGCCGCGCGCACGCGCGATGCCCTCGATCGCATGGAACACGCGCGGATCGATCAGGAAGTCGGACAGGAACAGCAGCCTGTCATCCGGCCGGATCGCGAACACCTTGATCATGTTGTCCACCGCCTGGAAGTACTGGGCGGTGAGGAAGGTCTCGTTGGCGTTCACCGGCGGCATTGCGTTGAATGCCTGCGGATCTGGGGTCAGCATGGGGTCTCCTCTACTCGGCCTTGATCTTCAACTGGCGGATCTGCCTGCCGAAGCGTTCATGTTCGGCCTTCATCAACGCCGCGAACTGCTCCGGCGTGTCACTGGTGGGTTCGTAGCCGAGCTTGGCGAACCGCTCGCGTACATCCTGCCCCTTCACCGCAGTGGCCAGGATGCCGTGCAGCCGCGCGATGATCTCCTTCGGCGTGCCGGCCGGCGCGAGGAAGCCGAATCGTCCCTCGCCGACGACTTCCTTGAAGCCGGACTCGACCATCGTCGGCAGCGAGGGTTCGATGATGGAACGGCTGCGGCCCGACACCGCCAGCACGCGCAGCTTGCCAGCCTGCACCATAGGCTGTACCAGCCCGAGGTCGGCGAACATCATGTCGACCTCGCCGGTGGTCATCGCGGTGATCGCAGGCACCATGCCCTTGTAGGGCACGTGCACCAGGTCGAGGCCAGTCGATGCGGTCAGCGTTTCCATCGTGAGATGCGACACCGACCCGGCACCCGAGGTGGCAAAGGTCAGCGCCTGCGGCTTGCTGCGCGCGATCTTCATCAACTCGGCCACGGTCTTCGCCGGCACGCGCGCGTTCACCGTCAGCGCATAGGGACCGAGCGCGACGTTCATGATCGGCGCAAAGTCGCGCAGCGAATCGTAGGGCAGCTTCGCATACAGGTGCGGCGCGAACGCGAGGCTGCTCTGACCGGCCACCAGCAGCGTGTAGCCGTCCGGCGCCGCCCGTGCCACGTAGGCAGTGCCAAGCGTGGCACCGGCGCCGCCGCGATTCTCGACCGTGACCGCGACGCCCAGCGCCTCGGCGAGCTTGGCGGACATCGTGCGCGCAATCAGGTCGTTTGCACCGCCGGGTGCGAATGGAGACACGACGACGATGCCCCTGGCCGGCCATTGCTGGGCGGAGGCGGGCGTAGCGGCGGCAGCGAGCAGTGCCAGGGCTGTGAACGACAGCCACGGCGAAGCGGACGCGCGGGCCTTGCGGCTTGACCGGGCCGTATCCGGTGCGGGCCGGTCGGCCGGCGCGGGCAGGTGATTAGTCATTGGTCCAGCATAGCATCGCGACGGCGGGGTCAGGTCACTCCGGCTCGATCGCTGCATCCTTCACCATCTTCGCCCAGCGCTGGGTCTCGCTGCGCACGTACGCCGAGAACTCGACCGGGTTCAGCGGTTCGACGCTGAAGTTGAGCGCGTTGAGCGACTTGCGCACGCCCTCGTCGGCGAGCGCCTTCGACGACAGCATCCACAACTGATCGATGATCGGCTTCGGGACGCCGGCCGGTGCGGCGAGGCCTGCCCAGACCGTCACGTCATAACCTGGCACCACTTCGCCGATCGCCGGCACGTCCGGCAGCGTCGGGCTGCGCTTCGCGGTGGTGACGCCCAGCGCGCGCATCTTGCCGGCGCGCACCAGTTGGAGTCCCGCCGCGAAGTCCGAGAACGTGGAATCGATCTGCCCGCCGATCACGTCGGTTACCGCCTGCGGCGTGCCCTTGTATGACACCTCGAGCAGTTCGGCACCGGCGAGCGAGCGCATCATGCCGATCGACACCCGCATGCCGGCCGAAGCCTGGCCGGCAGTGAGCTTGCCCTGGCGCGACTTCGCGAACGCGATGAACTCGCGCAGGTCCTTCGCGGGCAGTTCGTTGCGCACCACCAGCAACAGTCCGGTGGTGATGAACCGCGCGACCGGGGTGAAGTCCTTCTGGATGTCGAACGGCAGCTTCTTGTACAGGCTCACGTTGCCGGCGAAGGTGGTGTTGTTGGCGCTGACCAGCGTATAGCCGTCCGGCGTCGCCCGCGCAGCGACCTCGACGCCGATGTTGCCGTTGGCACCTGGCCGGTTGTCCATGATGAACGGCTGGCCGGATGTCTGTGCCATGTGCTGGGTAACGAAGCGCATGATCTGGTCCGGGGCGCTGCCCGGCGGGAACGGCACGATCACGCGTACCGGGCGCGAGGGATACGACTGGGCCTGTACGCTGCCGGCCGTAGCGCCGAATACCGCCAGCAGGGCCACCGCCGCTGCGGTCGATCCACGCATCGTACTGCTCTTCGTTGCTGCCATTTCAGTCTCCTCCGTTCCGCGCGTGCGGGATCACCGGCAACAGCACGTAAGGCTGCCTGCCCGGTTCGAAATGCAAGGTGTTGCTTCCGCCAAACATCTCCGGCGGACGGTCCTGTGGATGGTCATGCAGGAATGGCCCGACGCCAGTCAGCGTGTAGTGCACGCCGGGGATGCTCAGCGGTGGGCCAGGATAGGCGTAGTCGCAGCCGCGCACCGACAGCGCGAGCCGATACCCGGCCGGCACCACGATGCAGGTCGGCCAGATCTCGACATCGAGGTCCACCGGTACCCCGGGCTCCAGTGGCTGCACCTCGTCATGGACATGCCATGGGCGGTACGGCAGCGAACGCGCAGGGTCGAGCTTGCGATGCGACGCGCGCAGCCAGCCGAGCCCCACCGGCGTCCTCGGATCGTTGGAGCCCTGGAACGCGACCTCGGTGCCATCGGGCGCGAACACGCGCAGCACCATGAACACGTCGGCATCGGTGCTGTCGGAACTCAGCCGCAGCTTCGCAGCCACCGGACCGGTGATCTCCATCGGCGCCTCCAGCGGCGGCGTGCTGAACAGCAGGCCGTCGCCCCCGGTCTGGTAGGCGAGCGATGCCGTCGCGCCAGGCTCGCCGGGACCGAACGCCATCGTCGTCGGATCGAGGTAGAACTTCGTCCACTGTGTGCGGGCGATCGGCCATTCGCCTTCGGCCCGCTCCTCGAAGCGGTCGGGATGGCGCACCTGCAGCAGCACCCGTGGCTGCGTATCCCAGCCGGTGTCCTCGCCCTTCAGGAAGTGCCCGAAGAAGCGCTTCTGCATCAGCTCGCAGCGCGTCGTGTGGAAGCTTTCCCAGTGCGCGCCGCCATGCGCTTCGAGCCACTTCTGCTTCGCCGGGGCACGGACGAAGGCTTCGAAGTTACCTCTGGTATGCAGTCCCTGTCCGCCCCAGTTGGCCGCGGTGAGGAACGGTACCTCGACCTGCGACAGGTCGGGCGAGCGCTCGCGATGCGCGTCGTCGTCGAACGGATGGTCGAGGATCCACTGGTTGAAGTCGATCCGGTTGCGCGCCAGTTCCTCGTCGGGCAGCGTCTCCGGCCCGGCGATCAGTTCCCCGGTGGCCCTGCTGCGGAAGCCGCGCTCTCCATAGCCGTGCTGTGACCGGTGCACCGCGCGCGGGAACCAGTTGGTGAGGAAGCGCGAGAAGATGCCGCCGTGGCGCGTCGCCTCGCGATAGAAGTCGGACGAGCCTTCCCAGGTGACGATCGCCGTGAGGTGCGGCGGCTTCAGGCAGGCCACCTGCCAGGCATTCATCGCGTAGTAGGAGATCCCGTTCAGCCCGACCTTGCCGCTGCTCCACGGCTGCACGCCCGCCCACTCGATGCAATCGTGGAAGTCGCGCGTCTCGCGCGGCGACCACGGATCGACCACGCCCGGCGAGCGCCCGGTGCCGCGGCCATCGACGCGCACCACCGCATAGCCATCTGGCACCCATTTCTCCGGGTCAACCAGTTCCCAGGTCTGGTAGACGTTGGTCGAACCTTCCGCCACGTCCGGGTGCAGGGCGATCAGCCGCTCCCACGCCGCCTTGTTGCCGTCCTGGAAGGCGAGTCCCTTGCCGTACGGACCATAAGACAGGATCACCGGATACCGGCCCTCGCCCGGTGGCAGGAATACATCGGCGCGCAGCACGATGCCATCGTCCATCGGGATCGGCGCATCCCACAGGATGCGCATGCCGTCGCGCAGTTCGCTCTTCTCCACGTGCTTCTCCCCTGGCCGCGATGCGGCCCCTCCCGTTCCTGCATCCCGCGCGTCTAGGTCGCCCAGGTCGCGCGAATCTCCGCGATCGACGGCGTCACGCCGAAGAAGCGCCGGATGTTGCGCATCGTCTGTGCATGGTCTTCCGGCACGTAGGCGGCACAGCCGTCCTCGGCCATCACGACATAGTAGTCGTGAACGAACGCCGAACGCGCCGTCGTCTCGACGCAGACGTTGGTGACCACGCCGGTCAGCACCACCGTGCGGATGCCATGCGAGCGCAGCACGAGGTCGAGGTTGGTCCCCTGGAACGCGTCATAGCGGTTCTTCACCACCACGATGTCGCCATCGATCGGCCGGATGTCCTCGTACCAGTCGCCCGCCCATGAATCCTTCTCGCATACCGGGATGGTCGTGAAACCGCCCTTGCGCTCGCGCACCGCCTGCTCCAGCCACGGATCGGACAGGTACGCGTTGCCTCCCGACGTGTACTCGCAGCGCACGAAGACGCACAGCACGCCCGCCTCGCGCGCGGCCGACAGCAGCGGTGGCAGGCGAGCCGCCATGCGCTGTGCCTCGGAGATGTCGCGACCGTCCTTCGACACCATGCCGCCGCTCGCACAGAAGTCGTTCTGCATGTCGATCACCACCAGCGCGGTGTGCGCTGGCTCGACCTTCTGCCCGAGCGTCACCAGCAGCGGGCGGTGTGCGAGCCGCTGCGCGGCTTCAAGGTCCTGTTCGATGCTCAACGGTGGCTCCGGCGGATGATGCAGGCTTCGGAGGTCTTGCGGCACGGCCATCGGCATCGACTTCTCCGTCATGGACGATACAGACCATGCCGCCCCCTTCGTTACCGGCTCTGCGGCCGGTTGCACTTCAGCGCGGCCTGACTGCAGTGACGTCGATCTCGATCCGGGCACCCGGCTGGTTCAGGCAGTGCACGCAGATCGTCGTGCTGGCCGGCTTCCAGTCGCCGAGGTACTCGCGCATCGTGTTCGAAACACCTTCCTGGTCGCGCATGTCGGTGAGGTACTTCGTCATCTTCACGATGTGGCGCAGCGTCAGCCCTTCCTTCTCGAGGATCAGCTTGATCTTGTCCATCGCGCGCCGGACCTGGGTCTCGATGTCCGGCGCATGGAAATGCTCTTCGCGGATATGCGGATGCGAGTGGTACAGCGGTGCCGCGGTCATGCCGGACAGGTAGATCGTATCCACGGGGCCACTGATCACCACGGCTGGAGAGTACGGCAGCTCTTCGCTGCGCTCCGGGATCGGATGGCTGCTGCGGGTGATGTCTTCGATGCGTTTCGTGTCGCCCATGTGTATCTCCGAAAAGGATCGTCTGCAGGAGGTCAGTCGACCTGCACGCGTGCATCGCGCGCCACCCGCGCCCATTTCGCGATGTCGCTCTTCACGCGCTCATCGAAGGATGCGGGCGTGCCGCCTACGGGCTCCACGCCGGCGAGTCGGTACGCTTCGCGTATCTCGGGCGTCTTCAGCACCCGGTCAAGCTGGTCCGCGATGAATGCGATGGTTTCCCTCGGCGTGGCAGCCGGCGCGAACATGCCGTACCACGCCTGCGCGTCGAATCCGGCGAGTCCGGCCTCGCCCATCGTGGGCACATCGGGCAACTGCCCGAAACGCGCAGGGGTGGTCACTGCGAGTGCACGCATCCGGCCAGACTGCACATGCGGCAGCACCACCGCCGGGCTCGAGAACATCATGTCGACTTCCCCGCCGAGCAGCGCGATGCCCGCCGGTGCACCGCCCTTGTACGGCACATGCAGCGTCTTGATGCCGGCCATCAGGTTCAGCAGTTCAGACGCCATGTGGAAGCCGCTGCCCGGGCTCGCCGATGCATAGGTCATCTTGCCGGGCATCCGCCGGGCGAGCGCGACGAGTTCCTTCATCGAGCGCGCGGGCACGGATGGATGCACGACGAACACGTACGGCCCGATCGCCAGCATGCTGACCGAGGCGAAGTCCTTCACCGTGTCGTACGGCACCTTCGCATACACGCTCAGGTTGATCGTGTGCTGCCCGGCGGTGGCAAGGAGGGTATAGCCGTCGGGCGCGGCCTTCGCGACAGCTGCCGAGCCGATCATCGAGCCTGCGCCCGGGCGGTGATCCATGATCACCGGCTGGCCGAGTGCGGTGCGCAGGCGGTCGAACACCGGCCGACCCACGACGTCGACCGGGCCACCGGGCGGGAACGGGTTGATCACCCGTATCGGCTTCGACGGAAAGGCCGGTTGGGCCATCGCGCTGCCGGCCAAGAGCAGGCCGGCCAGCAGCGTAGACCACCGAACGGAACACCTCGTCATCGCGTGCAGCACCATGCAGTCCTCACCCCGGAAATCGTGTGATCACACTACACGGGCACAAAAACCGGGTCAAGGCGACAGCGGCCAACGCGGCACCGCTTGCCGCGGCAGCCAGCGCTCACTCGATACGGATCTTCCCGGTGCGGATCACCTTGGTCCAGAGCGCAATCTCGCTCTGGATGAAGCGGGTGAAGTCCTGCGCGGAAGCCGCAGGCGTCGGCTCGACGACGTCCGCCCGCAACCGCTCCTGCACCTCGGGACGCTCGAGCACGCGCTTCATCACCTGGCTCATCCGATCAACCACCGGCTTCGGCAGCCCGACCGGACCGACCAGCCCGTACCAGGTGCTGGACGAGAAGCCCGGAACGGTCTCGCTCATCGCCGGCAGTTCGGGCGCGCCGGGCGCGCGCTTCTCGGTGGTAACCCCGAGCGCACGCAGCTTGCCGCCGCGCACCTGCGGTACCGCCGAGGCGCCGGCTGCGAACGCGGCGGTGATGTGGCCACCCATCAGGTCGGCCATCGCGGGGCCGTCGCCCTTGTACGGAACATGCGACAGCTGCACGCCGGTCAGTTGCTGCAACAGTTCACCCGACAGGTGGGGCGTACCGCCGATGCCGGAAGATCCGAAGCTCACCTTGCCGGGATTGGCGCGCGCGAATTCGATCATCTCCTTCAACGTGGTGATCCTGGACGACGGATGCACCAGCATCACCAGCGGACCGATGCCTATCAGGCTGATCGGCGTGATGTCCTTGATCGGGTCGAAGCTGAGCTTGTACAGCGGCGCGCTGCTGGCATAGCTGGACGGGATCACCAGCTGGGTATAGCCGTCCGGGTTCGACCGGATCACGATTTCGGTGCCGATGGTCCCGCCGGCGCCCGGCCGGTTGTCGAGCACGACCGGCTGGCCAAGTTCCTCCGACACGCGCGGTGCGAGCAGGCGGGCCACGACGTCGGTGCCGCCGCCCGGGGCATAAGCGACGATGGTGCGGATCGGCCGCTCCGGCCACTTGCCGGACTGGGCTGCGGCATCGGACGGGCCTGCAAGCCAGGCAACACTGGCCGAGAACAGGACGGCAGGCACGACGGCCCGGGCGGGGTGCGGACGACGATCCATGTCACTTCCTCCATGAGCGCCGGACTGTCTGCGCCCGGTCGACGATCAGTGTAGCAGCAGCGCGCCGCCTCGAGCGGAGGCGATCCTGAAGCCGGGTACCATAAGGCGCATCAGACGCCCTTGTACGGCGTCGGTTGCGCGGCAGGGGTCAAGGCGTTGGCCGATCCGCGCCTGAATGAACGGAGGAACGATATGTCACGGCTTGGCCAGGTAGACCTCGATACCGCGCCCGCGCTGTCGCGGCCGATGCTCGAAGGGGTACAACGCAAGCGCGGCTTCCTGCCGCAGATGTACCGCGCGCTCGGAAATTCACCGGCAGCGATGTCGGCCTATGCCGCCTTCGGCGGCGCGATGGCCGGCAGCACGCTGCCCGTCGCCGTGAAGGAGCAGGTGTCGATCGCGGTCGCCACGTCGAGCGACTGCCGACAGTGCATGGAAGCGCATTCCCGCTTCGGTCGCGAGGCGGGCCTCTCCGACGCGGAGCTCGACGCCGCGCGCCGGTTCGAATCCACCGATCCCCTGGCGGCCGCCGCCCTCGCGTTCGCGCGCGCCGTGAAGGATCGCAGTGGCCATGTCCCGGACGCAGCCGTCGATGCCGCGCGCGCGGCCGGGATCGACGATGCACGCATGGTCGACATCGCCGCGCTGGTAGCGATCAACCTGTTCACCAACTACGTGAACAACCTGGCGAAGCAGCAGGACTGAACACCGGCCGATCGGCGCGGGCGTTCCGCTCAGTCGCGGTACGAAGGATCGGTGCGGTCCAGTGCGCGGCGCAGCGCGCGCCATTCGGTCTGCTTCTTCTTGTACGGCAGGTTCGCGAACTGCGCCGCCACCTTGGCGGCGACAGGGGCCGACGGGATGCGCAGCTTCGAACCGCCGGCGAGTGCATCGATCTGTGCCGTGCAGGCACGCTCGAGGTAGTACATCAGGTCGAACGCCTGAGCGATCGTCTCGCCGGCAGTGAGCAGCCCGTGGTTGCACAGGATCATCGCGCGGTGCACGCCCAGGTCGCGCACCAGCCGCTGCTGCTCGTCGAGGTCGAGCGCCACGCCCTCGTAGTCGTGGTAGGCGAGCTGGCCATGGAAGCGCATCGCGTGCTGGGAGATCGGCAGCAGGCCGTGTTCCTGCGCGGACACCGCGATGCCGGCAGCGGTGTGCGTATGCATCACGCAGGCCACGTCGGGACGGGCGCGATGCACTGCGCTGTGGATCACGTAGCCGGCGCGGTTGATGCCCAGCCCGGTCGGGTCGTCGATGATCTCGCCGTCGAGGTTCACCTTCACCAGGGAGGACGCGGTGATCTCGTCCCAGGTCAGGCCGAACGCGTTGATGAGGAAGTGCTCGTCCGGGCCTGGCACCCGCGCGGAGATGTGGGTGTAGATGAGGTCGGTCATCCGGTACAGCGCCGCGCAGCGGTAGCAGGCGGCGAGGTCGACCCGGACGGCCCACTCCTCCGGGGCAACGCGTGCCTGCACGCTGCCTGGTTCGATCAGGAATGCTGCCGGTTCCAGGCCCGGCTCGCTCATGTCGTTCATGTGCCCCCCTTGCACGTGGCTTGCACGTGGCTTGCACGCAGCTTGCACGCGGCTCGCGCCCGCGCGGTGGCATCATTGTGCACCTTCGAGCAGCCAGGGGTCATCGATGTCCACCAACGCCCGGGCGCCGCGCGCGCCGGCAAGCCGCCCTGCCATGGTCGCCGCGCTGCTTGGCGCGACCACGGTACTGACCACGGTAGTAGCCGCCGCGCCTGCCGCCGCGCAGGCCTGGCCGTCGAAGGCAATCCGGATCGTGGTGTCGGCGACACCCGGTGGCGGCGTCGACACCAGCTCGCGCATCGTCGGCCAGGGCATGGCCGAGCGCTGGGGCCAGCCGGTGCTGATCGAGAACCGGCCCGGTGGCGGCGGCGCCGTTGCCGGCGACATCGTCGCGCGCTCGTCGCCCGACGGCTACACGCTGAAGACCATATCGATCGGCCACTCGGTTCTGCCGAGCACCCACCGCAACCTGTCCTACGACCCGGAGCGAGACCTGGTGCCGGTCAGCGTGATGGTCAACGGCCCGAACGTTCTGGTGGTGCACCCGTCGCTGCCGGTGAAGTCGGTGAAGGAGCTGGTATCCCTGGCCCGTTCCAAGCCGGGCGAACTGCTGTATGCATCTTCGGGTAACGCCGGCCCGCCGCACATGGCGATGGAACTGTTCCGGATGCTCGCCGGCATCGATCTGGTGCATGTGCCGTACAAGGGTACGGGGCCGGGCATGGCAGACCTGGTTGCCGGCCGGGTCTCGATGACCTTCGCCAGCGTGATCTCCGTGCGCCAACACGTGGATTCAGGACGGCTGAGGCTGCTGGCCACTTCGGGCGCGAAACGCTCGGCCAGCATCCCAGACGTGCCGACCATGGCCGAGGCCGGCGTGGCCGGCTATGCGGTGGATGTCTGGTACGCGATGTTCGCGCCCTCGGCGACACCGAGGGACATCCTGCAGGCATTGAACAGCGAGGTCGCCCGCATCCTCAACCAGCCGGCCATCAGGGCGAAGCTCGCCGGACAGGGCATGGAGCCCGTCGCAGACTCGCTCGACCGCACGGCCGCCTACATCCGCGCCGAGACCGCGAAGTGGGCCAAGGTCGTCAAGGCGGCGAAGATCAGCGTGGAATGAAGGCCATGAAGACATCCTTGAAGACGCTGCCGCTGCCGTCCTTCTCCGCCATGCTGCCGCGCTTTCGCAGCGGACGCGATACACCGCGCGCCTGTCTCGAACGATGCATCGAGACCATCACCGCGCGCGAACCGACGGTACATGCCTTCCGGACGCTGGCGCTCGACGCGGCGCGCGCAGCGGCCGATGCCTCGACCGAGCGCTACCGCCGCGGCGCCCCGCTGTCGCCGGTGGATGGCTGCCCGATCGGCATCAAGGACATCATGGACACGCGCGACATGCCGACCCAGATGGGCAGCCCGGCGTTCGCCGGCTGGCAGCCCGCCTGGGATGCGGCCTGCGTGCAGGCGCTGCGCGACGGCGGCGCGGTGCTGCCCGGAAAGACGGTGACCACCGCCTTCGCCTGCGGGATCTCCAACGAGACGACCAATCCGCTCGATCCGGCTCGTACGCCGGGCGGCTCGTCCAGCGGATCCGCCGCCGCGGTCGGCGCCGGCATGCTGCCTGCGGCGCTGGGCACGCAGACCCAGGGTTCGCTGCTGCGCCCCGCTTCGTTCTGCGGCATCGTTGGCTTCAAGCCGACCTGGGGCACGCTGTCGATGCAGGGCGTGCATCCCATCTCGGCCACCCATGACCACCTGGGCGTGCTCGCCTCATCGCTGGAGGACACCTGGCGCATCGCGTCCTTCCTGTCACATGCACAGGGCCACCCGGCGCGCCCGCCGCTGCAGCGCGCTTCGGAGGCCCTGCCGCGTGCCACTGCACCGAAGCGGCTGCTGTGGCTGCGGACAGAGGCATGGGCGCACGAGGTAGACGCAGCCACCTCGACTGCCTTCGACGCCCTGATGCAGCGATTTGCCGCTGCAGGGGTGGAGGTGCGCGACGCCTCCAGCGATGCCTCGGCCGCCGAACTGGAAGCATCGCTCACCCCGGCCTTCGCCGAGCGCTGCCTGGGCATCACCGCCTACGAGATGCGCTGGCCGTACCGCCAGTACGTCGAGCGCCACGGCGACCTGATCGAGAAGCGGGTGCACGACCGGATGACGCAGGCGTTCGCGATGACCCTGGCCGACTACGAGGATCGCCTCGTCGGACGCGAGGCGATGCAGCGCAAGGTCGCCACGCTGATGCGCGGCTTTGATGGCATCGTCACGCTGTCGGCGTCGGGACCGGCACCGATCGGGCTGTCTGCGACGGGAAGCCGCAGCTTCCTGGTGTACGCAACCTTCCTCGGGCTGCCCGCTTTCAGCCTGCCGCTGATGCAGGTGGACGGCCTGCCGGTCGGGTTGCAGCTGATCGGACGGCAGGGCCGGGATGGGGACCTGTGCGCGCGGGCGCGCTGGATGATGGCGTTGCGCTGACCACCGGCCGCCGGTTATGCCGATCGTGCTGCACAGCTTCATCCTCGGCTAGCCGTACCGCGCGCGGCAGTTCCAGCGCGAGGGCGACGCGCGCCGAAAGGACGGCCACCCGCCAGCTTGATCGCGGTTGTGCAACATGGGCCCGGACCTTGCGTTGCCACCTTGGGCCGTCTCTCCGGCCGCCGGCCGATGCGAAGCGCGGCAGCACACGAAAGGCGGCATCGCCCATGCAGATCCGGGTCGGGTTCGAGATGGAATACGAGTGCCCCGCGCCTACGCCGATGATCCTGGCGTTGCACATCCATTATTCGCGCGCGCCGGACCTCGTGCGTCCGGACTACCTGATGACGCAGCCAGCGGTGCCGGTCACCGCCTACCGCGACCTGTTCGGCAACTGGTGCAGTCGGCTGGTGGCGCCGGAGGGACGCTTCCTGCTGGGCACCGACGCCGTGGTCAACGACAGCGGCCTGGTCGACCTCGTCGCGCCCGGGGCGATGCAAGTGCCGGTCGAACACCTGCCCGAGTCGACACTGGTCTACCTGCTGGGCAGCCGCTACTGCGAGACCGACCTGCTGTCGGACATCGCATGGAACCTGTTCGGCAACGGGCCGACCGGCTGGGCACGCGTGCAGGCAATCTGCGACTTCGTGAACCGCCATATCGATTTCGGCTATCCGCATGCGCGGCGCACGCGCTCTGCGTGGGAGGCCTACAACGAGGGCAAGGGTGTCTGCCGCGACTATGCACACCTGGCGATCGCCTTCTGCCGCTGCATGAACATCCCCGCGCGCTACTGCACCGGATACCTCGGCGATATGGGCACGCCCAAGCCCTGGGGAACGATGGACTTCGCCGGCTGGATGGAAGTCTGGCTCGGCGACCGCTGGTACACCTTCGACGCGCGCAACAACACGCCACGCATCGGCCGGGTGCTGATCGCGCATGGCCGCGATGCCAGCGACGTGGCGCTGGCCAGCACGTTCGGGCCGAACACGCTGCGGCGTTTCCGTGTGTGGACCGATGAAGTGATCGAGGCGCCATGACCTACTGCGTCGGCGTGAAGCTGTCGGAAGGCCTGATCTTCGCCAGCGACTCGCGCACGCATGCAGGCGTGGACAACTTCGCCAAGTTCTGCAAGATGACGGTGTTCGAGCGCACCGGCGACCGCGTGCTGGTGCTGCTCAGTTCGGGCGGGCTGGCAGCCACCCAGGCCGTAGTCAACGTGCTGCGCCAGCGGGCCGAACTGGATCCACCGAACCTGTGGAGCGTCGGGTCCATGTTCGACGTCGCCAACCTGGTGTCCGATGCGATGCGCGACCTGGAGAATCGCGATGGCGCATGGCTCGAATCCAGCGGGTTTTCGTTCAACGCGTCGTTCATCCTGGGCGGCCAGATCGCGGGCGAGGAGATGCGCCTGTTTCGCATCTATGCGGAAGGAAACTTCATCGAAGCCAGCAGCGACACGCCGTTCCTGCAGACCGGCGAGGCGAAGTACGGCAAGCCGATCCTGGACCTCGCGGTGACGGCTACCGCCTCGCTCGACGACGCGACGAAATGCGTGCTGGTCTCGTTCGACTCGACGATGATCAGCAACCTGTCGGTCGGCCATCCGATCGACCTGCTCTGCTATGCGCGCGACAGCCTCGAGGTCACCATGCGGCGCCGGTTCGACCGTGACGACCCGTACTTCGCCACGCTCACCCGGCAATGGCTGACCGGTACCCGCCGCGTGTTCAGCAGCCTGCCTTCGCTCGAATGGTGATCAGCGCCCCGGCCAGTCCAGCGCCGCGGCGAGCGAATCGACCAGCCTGCCCTGCATTTCCGGCCAGCGTGGCCCGCCCGCTTCGAAGAATCTCTGGTTGACCTCGAGTTCGATGCCTGCATACGCGGCATCTGCATGACGGCTGCGCAGCAGCGATGCGAGCCCGTCGCTGCGTCCCCGGTAGGGCTGGTTGCGACGCAAGCGCAGGCCCGGCACACGCCGGCCGAACGCATGCATCCAGCGGGCGGCGAACGCAGCTTCGGCCGGTCGGCGGGAGTCGTACAGCCAGCCGATGTCGACGTCCCGTTCGACGCCATCGAGGATCGGCGTGAAGCTGTGCGAGGCGACATGCACCACCTGCTCCCCTGCGGCGACACGCGCATCGACCTCACCTTCAATCGCTTCGCGATGCGGCCTGTAGTGCGCCTCCAGGATCGCTTCCCGTTCCGCGGCCGGCAGCGAACGCGTGATGCCCGAAAACAGTTGCCGATGGCCGATCGACCGGTTCAGGTCGACCAGCAGCCGGGTCGTGGTCGAGGCATGCAGCGGTGCGTCGAAGCGCGCCGCGATGCGGCGTGCGAGTTCGAGTGCGCCCGGGTCCCAGCCGCGGTGGGTCGCGAGCAGCGCGTGCGCACCTTCGAACAGGTGCGCATGCGTCGTCGGCACTGCATTGCCCCCATGCTCGCAGGAGACCACCAGCACCGCCGGGGCGTGCGGCGGTTCAGGGGCGTCGATGGATCGCATACTGGTCTGGGCAGTCATCAGCTACGGTACACCCGCCAGAGTCACCGGGATCACCGGGTTCGCCTTGGCGCCGAGGCGATGCAGGCCGCGCACGCAGGGATGGCGAAGCGTACAGTACCCGCCCTTCATTGCAATGGCATACTTTGGACCAGCACCCGCGCAGAACGGGCCAGCCGTTCACCGAGGAGATTCCGTTGATCCAAACAGGCGCATCCGCTGGCGCCAGAGCGTCGCGCCGCCGGCATCCTGCCACCGGCGCCGCATCGCTGGCCGCCATCCCACTGTCGCTTCCGTTAGCGCTGTCGTTCGCGCTGTCGTCGACGATCCTCCCCGCCCACGCCGCCGAACCCTTCCCCGCCCGCCCGATACGCCTGGTGGTACCCACCGGCCCTGGCGGTGTCACCGACATCCTCGGCCGTGCGATCGGCCAGCGTCTGACCGAACGCTTCGGCCAGCAGGTGGTGGTCGACAACCGGCCAGGGGCGAGCGGCATCGTCGGCTCTTCGATCGTCGCCAAGGCACCGCCCGACGGCTACAACCTGCTGATGGTGTTCCCGACCCATGTAGTGAACCCCAGCCTCTATGCCAGCCTGCCCTACGACACGCTGCGCGACTTCGCGCCGATCACGCTGGTGAGCGCGGTCTCGACCACGCTGCTGGTGCCGGGCAGCAGCCGGGCGAAGAGCGTGCAGGAACTGATCGCACTGTCGAAGGATCCGGCCTCGCGGCTCAACTACGGTTCGGTCGGCCGCGGCAGCATCGGCCACCTCGCGGCGGAGCTGCTGTCGTCGATGACGCCGCTGACTGGCACCCATATCGCCTACAAGGGCAGCCCGCAGATCCTCGCCGCACTGCTGCAGAACGAGATCCAGTACTACTTCATTGCCTCGGTGGCCTCCGCACTGCCGCACATGCAGACCGGACGCGTGCGTGCACTCGGCGTGAGCAGCCCGAAGCGCCTGCCCACGGTGCCCGACGTGCCGACCATCGGCGAGACGGTGCCCGGCTACGAGGCGCTCGGGTGGAACGGACTGCTAGCCCCGGCCGGCACGCCGGCTGCGATCATCGACCGCATGCATCGCGAAGTGGTGCAGGTGGTGAACTCGCCCGACTTCGTGAAGCTGGTGTCGAACGAAGGCGCCATGCCGGTCGGCAACACGCCGGCCGAGTTCGCGAAGGTGATCCGCGCCGACATCGACAAGTGGGCGAAGGTGATCCGGCACGCCGGCATCAAGCCCGAATAGCACACACCACCGGAACCCGACCATGCCCTGCCTCGACCTGCCCGACGCGAAGCTGTTCTACGAGATCGACGACCATACCGATGCGTGGACCACGCCCGAGACGGTGCTGTTCGTGCACGGCTTCACCGAGAACCTGGACGCCTGGCGCGCCTGGGTACCGCACTTCTCGCGCCGCTACCGGATGATCCGCATCGACCAGCGGGGCTTCGGTCGGTCGGGTCCGATCGCGGAAGACTTCCCGCTGTCGACCGAACTGTTCGTCGACGACCTGGTGCGCATCGTCAACCACGCGTGCAACGGCGGGCCGGTGCATGTCGTCGGCGGCAAGAGCGGCGGCATCAGCAGCGCGATGCTGGCCGCGAACCGGCCCGACCTGGTGAAGACGCTCACGCTGGCCAGCTCTATCGTCACGCCACCCACCGGCGCCGGCTGGATCGAACACATGGAGCAGCACGGCATGCGCAGCTGGGCGCGCAAGACGATGCGCAACCGGCTCGGCAGCCGCATGCCGGAGCGCGGCATCGACTGGTGGGTCGACATGATGGGTGCGACCGCGCTGTCCACCGCCAAGGCCTACCTGCGCTGGGTCGGCGCGATCGACATCCGTGAGGATATCAAGCGCATACAGTGCCCGACGCTGGTGATCGGCACCAATGCCGCCGGCAAGGACCGCGCGACGATGTCGCGCTGGCAGGAGACGATCCCCGGATCAAAGCTCGAGATCATCCCGATCGACGGCTACCACTCCGCCGGTACCGATCCGGACGCGACGGCAAAGGTGGTGCTGGACTTCCTGGCGGCGCAGGCGCCTCGACGCGCCTGACGCAGGCCGATCGGCCTGCCCGGCTCAGTGCGGCGCTGCGGTGCGCCGCCGGCGCGGCGCTTCCGCCCCGGGCTGTCCGCCACCGAGGCGCGCCAGCCGTTGCGCATCCTCGCGCTCGAGCAGTGCCTTGAGCGCTTCCCGCACCAGGGCCTCGGGGTCCGTCGTACCCATCACTCGCGCCGCGCGCTGCAGGAGTTTCTCGTCGATGTCGATGGTCGTGCGCATGGCTGGCCCCCGGTACGGACTGCATTCTTGCATTGGATCTGCCCGGGACTTATTGTACTGAAGCCTCTGCGGATGCGTTCTGACTGGAGGATGCGGCGGTTGTCGAACGCCTGTGTGCCGCCGGCGCGACCTGCTAGCCAGGAGGATACCGGCAGCTTATGGCTGGTCCCGGGTGACGATGTTTCCATTGGCTTCGACGAACAACCGTGCGGAATCGAAGGGTAAGCCCTGCAGCCGGTCGAGCATCCAGTCGGCGCTCATCGAAGGCGGGTTCGGACCGAGCACGGTCGAGGGCACGTTACCCACCGAATGGCGCGACTCCTGGTAGACCATCAGCTGCGTCGGGCCGCGCATCGCATCGAGGGTGCGGTAGGCCCACTCGACCGGGCACAGTTCGTCGCGCTCGCCGGCCACGCACAGGAACGGCATGCGGATGCGCTTCGCATGCGGCACCAGCGTCATCGACTTTCGCATGCGGTCGAAGCGCGCCTCATCGGTGAATCCGGACATGTACATGAAGCGGTGCTTGAACGTCGGCGAGGCCTTCTGGAAGATGGTCTCGCCGGCGGGCTCGAGGCAGATCGAGGTAATGGCAGCGGCGCGGTAGCGCGGCTCCCAGGCAGCGGCAAGGGTGGCGAAGAACGAGCCGAAGCTGTTGCCGGTGATGCCGATGCGCGCCGGATCGACTTCGCCGCGTGCCTTCAGCCACTCATAGGCGGCCTTGCCGGTCGCCTTCCAGGCGTCCATGCTGAAAGGCACGCCACCGAGCACCGCCTCGTACTGGCCCGGTCCTTCCAGCACCAGCACCGCGATGCCGCGCGACAGCCAGCGATCGCCGCCCAGCGCAACGTTGGCTTCCTTGAAGCCGTCCATGCCGGGAATCGACACGATCGCCGGCACCTTGCCACCGCGGTAGCCGTACGGCAGGTGGAACCAGCCGGGCAGCCGACCACCGCCAGGCAGCGGGATCCACGCCGCCTCGACAGGATGGTCGGCGTACTTCGCGTAGGCCTCGAAGCACTCGCGCTTGCGCAGATTGTTCGCGCGGTTGTGGGCATCGTTGGACAGCAGCGTCCATTGCGAAGCGGCCCAGAACACCGAGGCGATGAAGTAGTTATCGCGCGCGGTCACCCCATGGCCCGCCGCCTCGGCCTTCTTCGCCACCGCCTCGCGCCGCCGCGCGACGCCCTCGAACGCCGGGTTGATGTCGCTGTACTTCTGCACCCGGGCGCGCACCGCAGCAAGGTCACCCGAAGCGAGCGGACCGCAGGCAGTGCCGTAGCTGTTCAGCCGAGGCTGGTCCCACTCGACGCCAACCGAACGGATCGTCGAATCAACCAGCCAGCGCTGGTCTTCCATCCGCTGCACATGCGGCTCGGCCGGTTTCGCTGCAGCCTTGCGCGCCGCCGGCTTCTTCTTCGTCACTGCCATCGTCTTCCCCATGTTCCCCTGCAGGCAACGAAAGAGGCTGAACGACGACCCGGCGGTTGTCAATATGCGAACCATGCGTGCCGGACGGCGCTGGCGCGCTCGACGTCACACACGGAGGCAAGGCGCTTGAACGACCCGGTTCCATTCGGCGGCTCCATCGGCAGGCAGGGGGCCCGTAACGCCGGGCCACTGCACTCGATGCGCGAATTCCGCGATGGGGCGGAACGTCCAGCCGTAGCCGTCAATCCAGCTTCGCGCCCGACTGCTTCACCACCTTGCCCCACTTCTGGCTCTCGCTGCGCACGAACGCCGCAAGCTGCTCCGGCCCCGCGCCCGACGGCGTGATGCCATCGGCCTCGAACTGCACCCCAAGCTCCGCCTTGATCAGGGAGCCGATCTCGGTGTTGAGCCGCTTCACGATCTCCGGCGGCATGCCGCGCGGACCGAGCAGCGCATACCAGACGCTCGACTCGTAGCCCTTCAACCCGGCCTCGGCGATGGTCGGGATGTCTGGCAGCGCCTTCGACCGTTGCGCGGTCGTCGCGCCGAGCGGGCGCACCCGTCCAGCCTTGAAGTGACCGACGCCCGCGCCGTAGCTCACGAACATCGCCTGCAGCTGCTCGCCCAGCATGTCGGTCATCGCGGCACCGGCGCTCTTGTAGGGCGCGTGCACGATATCGATGCCGGACATCGACTTGAGCAGCTCCATCGACAGGTGCAGCCCGCTGCCGTTGCCGGTGGAACCGTAGGTCATCGCACCCGGCTTCGCGCGCGCGAGCTTCAGGAAATCGTCCAGGCTGTTCGCCGGCGTGCCCTTGCTCACCGTGAGGAAGTACGGTGCCGAACCGAGCAGGTTGATCAGCGCGAAGTCCTTCATCGGGTCGTACGGGATCTTCGTGTACAGGTACGGGTTGATCGCGAGCTGGGCGGTCAGCGCGAGGCCGAGCGTGTAGCCATCGGCCGGTGCGCGCGCGACCATCTCCATCGCGATGTTGCCGTTCGCCCCGCCACGGTTGTCGACCAGAACCTGCTGGCCGAGCCGTTGCGACAGATGGTGGCCGAGCGGACGTGCGACGACGTCGCTGCCGCCGCCAGGGCCGTAGGGCAGGATCAGGCGGATCGGCTTCGCAGGCCAGGCCTGCGCCAAGGCGCCGCCCGCCATCGGGGTGAACAGTGCGGCAGCCAGCAGGCATGCCGCGCGGCGACCGGCCGCCGGCTTTGTCGATGCACGGGTGGGCGATGGCTTCATCAGGGTCCTCCTCCTTGAACTCAGCGGGCAGCGATACCCGCGAATGCTGCATCCCGCATCGCGCCGGCCTTTGCCAGTCGCGATCGTGTGTCGTCGAGCCAGCGGCGCGTGCCCGCCACCTCTGCACCCTGCTCTTCCTGCATGCGCTGTACCTCGACCAGCTGCGGGCCACCGCGCCCGCGCCGACCAAACACCATGTATTCCGGGCTGATCGCCTCGCGAAACGTCGCCTCGTCGAGCGGCAGCGGCGTGCCGGTCTGCTCGAGGTAGATGCGCTGCGCATCCGCGTATGCGATCTCGTCCAGCCGCAGGCCGCGGCTGCGCCCGTGATCGGTGAGCAGCGATGCGTAGTGATGGCCGGTGCGGAACGGCACCTCGAGGCGGGCGAGCGTGTCGGCGATCTCGGTGGTGGTCGAGTAGTCTTCGCGCACTTCGGCAAGCGCACGCCCAGGGTCGACCACCAGGCCTTCGACCACCTTGGCGATCAGGTCGATCACCGCCACCGGCCGCGCACTGGGCACCGGATCGTACATCCGGTAGTCGAACATCCCGGTGCGCACGTTGTGCGAGAGCATCGCCACCGACTGCAGCTCGACCAGCAGCAGGCTGGCCTGCGCGCGCAGCTGCTCGATCGCGGCCGGGTTACGCTTCTGCGGCATGATGCTGCTCACGCCGGTCAGCGCGCCGGTGCGCAGCAGCAGCCAGGGCCGCGGGCTCGCATAAGGCGCGTGCACGTCCTGCGCGAACTGGCCGGCCTGTACCGCGAGGATCTGCAGCGCGCAGGCCACCTCCATCGCGCAATCGACACTCGCCAGCTGGTTGGCGTCGTAGGCGTTGACCACCAGCGTGGCGAAGCCGAGCAGTTCGGCGAGGCGATCGCGGTCGATCGGGAAGCTGGAGGTCGCCAGTGCGGCGGTGCCCAGCGGGCTGGCGTTGACCCGCGCCCACACCTCGCGCAGCCGGTCGGTGTTGCGGGCGAGCATCGCGCTTACCGCAAGCAGGTAGTGCGCATACGTGGTGGGCTGCGCCTGAACGCCATGCGTGAAGGTCGGGATGATCGTGCGCTCGTGTCCCTTCGCCGCGGCGAGCACCGCCTCGCGCGCGGTACACAGCGCATCGATCTCGCGCAGCAGGCCGTCGCGCAGGTTCATGCGCGCCAGCGTCGACGCGAGGTCCTGGCGGCTGCGGCCGGTGTGCAGGCGCGAGACCTCGGCACCACCGACCTCGAGCAGGCGCGGTTCGAAGTCGAGGTAGTCCGCGGTGGTACGCGGCGGCGCGGCGGCATCGCGAGTGCGCAGTTCGGTGAGTGCGCGCGCGATGCGCCCGCCGACCGCTGCAGGCAGCACGTCCGCCTCGACCAGCGCGACCAGCGAGGCGGCGTTGACCTCGTCGAGGAACTCGACCGAGCGTCCGCCACCGCGGAACGATTGATTCAGGTCGCCGCTCATCGGGGCGGCTTTCCGCGTGATGTGGCCATGCATCCTCCTCTGCCTGCCCACTGGATTATGCCCCTTCCCTCCCGTCCCCACTCGCACTACGCTTCCCCCTTTCGGAACGATCTGGCCCCTCGACGGGCCAGCGAGCCCGGGCACCACCCGGACAATCCTGGAGGAGGAACAGTTCGATGGCGATCCCCCGTTGCATGCGGCACGGCTTCGGCGCAGCCGTGATGCCGCTGGCGCTGATGAGCGGCACCGCCTGCGCCGCCGATACGTACCCGGTCAAGCCGATCCGCTGGATCGTTCCGACCTCCGCCGGCTCCGGCGCCGACACCGTCGGCCGCATCGTCACCAACGGCCTTGCGCAGGTGACAGGCCAGACCGTGGTGGTCGAAAACCGCGCGGGAGCGGCTGGCAACATCGCGGCGGAGTTCGTGGCCAAGGCCCCGAAGGATGGCTACACGGTGCTGCAGGCCAACTTCAGCCACGGCGTGAACGTGAGCCTGTACAAGAAGCTCGGCTACGACCTGCTGCGCGATTTCTCCGCGGTAACCAACCTGGGCTCGTCGCCGGCGCTGCTGGTGGTGCATCCCTCGCTGCCCGTGAAGAACGCGAAGCAACTGGTCGCGCTGGCCAAGGCGCGCCCGGGCGCGATCAACTATGCATCCGCCGGCGCTGGGTCGCCGACCTTCATCGGCGGCGAGCTGTTCCGCTACGTCACCGGCACCAACCTGCTGCACGTGCCCTACCGCGGTGGCGGCGAGGCGATCAACGCGATGGTGAGCGGCGAGACCTCGGTGTACTTCGCGCCGCTCGCATCGGCCCTGCCGCATGTGAAGACCGGCCGCCTGCGCGCGATCGCCGCAATGAGCGAACGGCGCATCCCGGTGGTGCCCGAAGTGCCGACCATCGCCGAAGCGGGCTTCCCCGGCGCAGAATCCGGCTTCTGGCACGGGTCGATGGTGCCCTCGGGTACACCGGTCGAAGTGATCAACGCGCTGCATGCAGCGACCACGGCCGCACTCAAGCGCGAGGACATCGCGCGGCGGCTGACCGATGTCGGCTATTCGGTGATCGGCGATCCGCCCGGTCCCTTCCTGGAATTCGTGAAGTCGGAGGTGCAGAAATGGCGCAAGGTCGTGCAGGCCACCGGGCTCACCGCAGAGTGAGTGGTCGACGCAGGGTGATCGAGCGATGAGCGGTCCACGCAGCCTGCTGTTCGTCCCGGGCAACAGACCCGACATGATGGCCAAGGCACCGAAGAGCGGTGCCGACGCCCTGATCATCGACCTCGAGGACTCGGTGCCGGTAGCAGAGAAGGAACGCGCGCGCGGCATCGCGCAGGACTTCATCGCGAGCCATGGCGCATCGAACGTGCTGTACGTACGGGTGAACGCGATCGGCACCGGCCTGCTCGAGGCTGACCTCGATGCGATCGTCCGGCCGGGGCTCTCGGTGGTGCGGCTGGCGATGACCGACAGCGCCGAGACGGTGCGCGAAGTCGACCGGATGATCACCGCGCTCGAGAAGAAGCACGGCATCCCGGAAGGAACGGTGCGCATCACACCGAGCCTGGAGACCGCACGCGGCTGCTGGTTCGCGTTCGACATCTGCTCGGCCTCGCCACGCGTCAATGCCGTGAGCTGCGGCACCGCGCAGGACGGCGACCTGCAGGCCGACCTCGGCTACACCTGGTCGCCGGAAGGCCACGAGGTGCTGTACGTGCGCTCGCACGTGCTGCTCGCCGCCAAGGCCGCGGGCGTGAAGCATGTGCTCGACGGCACCTACGCGAAAATCCGCGATCCTGAGGGGCTGCGCACCTGCTGCGAGGCAGTGCGCCGGCTGGGCTACCGCGGCAAATCGTGCATCCATCCGAACCAGGTCGCGCTGGTGAACGAGGTGTTCACCCCGACCGAGAAGGAACTCGACTACTACCGGCGGGTGATCGTCGCGTTCGACGACGCCGTCGCCCGCGGCTCGGCCGCCACCACGATCGACGGCGGCACGATGATCGACTATGCAATGGCCGAGACCGCAAGACGGGTGCTGGCCTGGGGCGACAGCGCAAAACGCGGGGGACAGGACTTTGGCTGAGAACGGCATGGGCAAGGACACATCGGCGGGGCTTCCGCTCTCCGGCATCACGGTCTTCGACTGCGGACAGGTGGTGGCCGGACCGACGATCGCGATGATCCTCGGCGACTTCGGTGCCGAGGTGATCAAGGTCGAGAATCCGCGCGGCGGCGACCAGGGCCGCTACTTCGGACGCAACAAGGGCGGCGTGCCGCTGGTCTGGAAGCAGCTGTCGCGCAACAAGAAGACGATCACCCTGTCGCTGAGCAAGCCCGAAGGCCAGGAACTGTTCTGCCGGCTGGTCGAGAAGCTGCAGGCCGACGTGGTGATCGAGAGCTTCCGCGCTGGCACCTTCGAACAGTGGAACCTCGGCGAAGAACGCCTGCGCGCGCTGAGCCCCGGACTGGTGATGGTGCGCGTGTCCGGCTTCGGCCAGACCGGCCCGTACAGCGACCGTCCCGGCTTCGGCACGCTGGCCGAAGCGATGAGCGGCTTCGCCCAGATCACCGGCCAGCCCGACGGCCCGCCGACCCTGCCGCCCTTTCCGCTCGCGGATACGGTGGCCGCGCTGTACTCGACGATCGGCGTGCTGCTGTCCCTGTACCAGCGCGATGCCAAGGGCACCGGGCGCGGGCAGTCGATAGACACCAGCCTGGTCGAAACGCTGTACACGGTGCTGACCGGGCATGCGGTGTCATGGGACCAGCTCGGGTTGCCGGGCAAGCGCAACGGCAATCGCACGACCGGGTCGGCACCGCGCAACACGTATCGGACGAAGGATGATCGATGGGTCGCGATCGCCGGGTCGACGCAGGCGATCACCGAGCGGTTGTTCGCGGTGATGGGACAGTCGGAACTGCTGAAGGACGAGCGCTTCGCGACGAACCAGGCGCGGCTCACCAACGTTGATGCGGTCGATGCGGTGGTGTCGGCATGGGTCGGTGCGCTCACGCAGGCCGAGTGCATGCAGGTGCTGCTGGCGGCGGAGGTGGCCGCAGCGCCGATCGCGGACTTCAAGGACCTGGCAGAAGACCCGCACATGATCGCGCGTGGTGCGCTGACGGAGATCGATGATCCGGAGCTGGGGAAGCTGCGGATGCCGACGGTGCAGCCGCGGTTGTCGGAGACGCCGGGGAGGATCGATTTCGCCGGGCTGCCGATGGGGGTGCACAACCGGGAGATCTATATCGAGCGGTTGGGGATGGGGGAGGGGGAGTTCGAGCAGTTGAGGGAAGCGGGGGTCGTGTGAACTACCTCAGGCCGCTTCCTGGTTCAAGCGGCCGTCAGCACGGCGCGCCGTACTGGCATGGGCAGGTCGACGGCACGGAACAGCTTCTCCGGATACAGATAGTCCTCCCCTGACTCGTCGATCACGCGAAGCATGCGGTGCGCGCTCGCGTCCTTGTCGGCGATGGACACGTAGATCTTGCGCAGTTCAAGCGCGACTTCGTAGCCCTCGCGCTTCACGCAGACGACGAGTTGGCGCTTCCGGGTGGATGACCTGACCATGTGGGACCTCAGAGAAAATCCTTGATCTTGAACTCGAACTTGCCGATGCCGGCAGCCTCGTACCAATGCACCTCTGCAAGTTCTATCGAGCCATCGTCGAGCAGTACGCGCGCAATACCTTTTCGCTTGAGCCAATGCCCGCGCCCGTAGCATTTCCGAAGACGCGCAACCTCGCGGATTGAACCGCCGGAGGCGAACGTTTCGAGTAGCCTGACCTCCCCAAGAATCTTGAAGTACATCGCACCATCGTGGCAAGTGTCACGATGCGAGGCGAACGCAGAAGAATCCCGAAAGACGGCGTAACTCGGCCAGGCTGCCGTCGCACCACGGGCGACAGCCGCCCGTGCAACGCCAAACACCACCCGCCACACTCCCGGGACCGATCCAGGACCCACTCATGCACCCCGTCGACGTCGCCATCATCGGCAGTGTCGGTCTCGCCTGCTACCTCGTCCGCGACTACGGTGTCCGCCGGGTAGCCCTGATAGATCCCCTGCCCCCGATGCGCTGCACCTTCAACGCCTCGCAGCGGTGGCGAGCGTTGGGCGTGGACCGGAGACGCCACCGACGGCCGAACCGGCGGAATCCCTAGCGCGGGGCGGCCGGTGGCAGGCTGTCGATGAAGGCCGCGATGCGGCGGCGCATGTCGTTCGTCGTGGCATCGCTGCGGCACACGGCAAACCGGTTGTACACGTTCATCGCCTTGCCGCACTCGCCGTCTACCGCCGGGGTGTGCGCGCCCCGGTTGGCCGTGTCCCAGCCATGCGTCTGGTCGGGATAGTGGTGCCACTGCGCTGCGCGCGTCAGCGCCGCACGGTCGCACGGCTCGATCGGCGTCGCGGTGTCGCGCCCGCCCGTGAACACGATGACCGGCGCGATGTACGGCCCAAGGGCGGGTCGCAACAGGCTGCCGTCGGCGATGCAGTTCGGGTAGAGCGCGATGCCGGCGCGGTAGAGGCCGGACGCCTGGCTGCGCAGGAAGGGCTCGTCGGTGAACGTCCGCAGCACCGTCCAGCCGCCCTGGCTGTCTCCGTACAGGAAGATCCGGGCCGGATCCAACGCCCGGTTGTCGCGCAGCCAACGGGCGGCCGCGATGGCATCGAGGGCTCGCATGTTCGCGCCGAACGGCGTCCAGGTGGCCCAGTTCTCTTCGCGGCCGCGGCTCCAGTAGCTGTCTAGCAGCAGCACGTTGGCGCCCAGTGCATCGCGCAACCACAGCGCGGTGGCGAAGTTTCCGGGCACCAGTCCGTGGCCACCATGAACGACCACGAAGGTCGGACGTCCCGCGACGCCCTTGGGATGCGGGTTCCAGCTTGCCAGCAGCCGACCTGCGCCGGCATAGGCAGGCACCAGCGGCTGCAGGGCGGCCAGCCCGACCTTGGTCGTGTTGTTGTAGAGCGAGTAGCTTTCCTTGAGCGGCCGCTCGGGCGCGCGGTCGCTGACGATCGGTGGCTGCGCCAGCGGCACGTCGGCTGCAGTGAACGGTGTGGCGCAGCCAGTCGCGAGCAGGGCCAGACCCGCGGCAAGCAGCAACGTACGAAATGCCGCGCAGGCATGCCCTCGGGTGGAGCGCTTGGCATGGATCGATGACATGGCGCGCCGAGCATAGCGCACGGCTGCCGATCTGGCAGTGCAGGCGGCCGGCGGCGGCATCGGCCCGGGCCTCCTGCAATCGACCTACATCGTCGGGCTCTTGAACGCCCCGCCCAGCGCTACCAGCCCCCACGGCGTGAACTGCATGTCGGTGTTGAACACCACATGCCCGGACGATGCATGCGCATCGCGGAACATCCGCTGCAGCGGGCTCTTGTCGTAGATGGCGTTCGCGCCGGCCATCTCCTGCAGGATGTCGACCGCTTCGTTGGCGATCTTCATCGCCATCGCCGTGTTACGCCGGTAGCGCAGCTTGGTCTCGAGGTCGAAGCTGCCACCGGACTTGTAGTGCGCCCAGCCTTCGTGGCAGTCGCCCTTCAGCCAGGCGTGCGCCGCGTCGATCTTCGCGCCAGCCATGCCCACCCGCAGCTGGACGGTAGGGAAGTCGCGCATCGAGGCGCCGGTGTAGCTGGTCGCACGCTGCTTCACCGAGGACGTCGTCTCGTCGAGCATCGCACGGGCATTGCCGATCATCGCGCCCGCGATCGCGTTGCCGCCGAGCGCCGAGTTGGGGACGCGGAACATCGGGTTGGCGTGCGTCTTGAAGCCGGGGAAGCTGTGTCCGGGCTTCGATATCTGCATCGACAGCACGCGGTGCTGCGGCACGAACACGTCCTTGCAGCGCACGGTACGGCTGCCGGTGCCGCGCATGCCCAGCACCTGCCAGTCGTCGATGATCTCGTAGTCTTCGCGCGGCACCAGGTTCATGCACCAGTCGATCGGCTTGCCATCGGCGTCCTTGACCACACAGGCGAGCATGTTCCAAGAGGACACGTCGACGCCGGACGAGAAGCTCCACTGGCCGGACAGCAGCAGTCCGCCGTCGACCAGCGTGCCCTGCCCCTGCACATAGGCGATGCCGGAGGCGATCAGCGCGTCCGGGTCCGTGCCCCAGATCTCTTCATGCGCCTTCGGATCCCACTGCACGAGCTGACGGTGGTGCGAAGACAGGTTGGCGAACACCCAGGCGGTCGACGCGCAGCCCTGGCCGAGCTTCTCGGGGATCTCGTAGAACGCGGGGAAGTCGAGTTCCATGCCGCCCCAGGCCTTCGGCTGCTGCGAGCGCAGCAGGCCGCTGTCGTGCAGCGCGGTCAGCACGGTATCGGTGAGGCGTGTCGCGGCTTCGGTGGCCGGCGCTTCGGCACGCAGCAGCGGAATCAGGTCGGTCGCACGCTGCAGGGCTTCGGCATAGGAGACGCTGGAAAAGTCCTTGCCGGTGCCGGCAGGGCCGACGGATGCCGGCACAACCGCCAGCGGGGCTCGCGCGTTCATCGCGGGATCCTTCATGCAACGACCTTTGGGGCCGAGTGCCTCAAGGTAGGACCGAGGCGATGAATTGTCAATACAAATGCGCAGGCATCGGCCAACCGGGGAGTACGCCGGGACATCGGTCGTGGACCACGCGGTCCCGTGAAGAATTACCGTATACCAGGGCGGGAAGGGCTGTAACATAGCCGTAACCTAAATGTCACACACAGCGATCGACGCGAACAGGCGGCGATTGGCGGCATGGCATCACCCTCCTCTCTGATCGAGCGCCTCATGGACCACGAACTGTCCCAGGAAGGCATCGACGCGCTGCTCAATGGCGTCACGATTCCGCCGCGGCCCAGCCTGCTGCTGTCCCTGGACGCCGAACTGAAGTCGGACTCACCCAATCCGAAAGTGGTCGAGGCCCTGATCACGAAGGACGTGGGCGTTTCGGCGGCCATGCTGCGTACCTTGAATTCCCCGTTGTTCGGCTTGAGCCGGAAGGTGGGGAGCGTGCTGCAGGCGGTGCAACTGCTGGGCATGCGCAACGTGCGCAACGTGGTCACCGGGTTGATGCTGCGCAATGCTGCTGGCGGCGGCGCCAGCCTGGAACGGTTCTGGGACAGTGCAGAGAAGGTCGCCTCGATAAACGCGCATATTTGCAGCCTGCTGCCCAGGGTGCCGCGCGAGGAGTGCTACACCTTCGGCCTGTTCCGCGATAGCGGCATACCGATGCTGATGCAGCGGTTTCCAGACTATCGCGAGACGCTGCGCATCGCTGCGGTCGATCCGCGGCCGATGACCGAGGTCGAGGAGGAACGGCACGGCACCAGCCACGCTGCGGTCGGCCACGTCATCGGGCGCGTATGGGGGCTGTCCGACACGGTCCGCGCGGCCATCCTGCACCACCATGACGTAGACCTCTTCGCCAATGCCGACGACGCGCATCCGATGGCATACACCCTGGTCGCCATCAACATCCTCGCCGAGCATTTCAACGACACAGCCCAGAGGATGCGCGATGACACGCATTGGGCTGCACGTGGGCACAACGCGCTGGACTACCTCGGCTTGAGCAACACCGATTACACGGACCTGCGCGATTACCTGCAGTCCCTGTAATCATCGGGAATAGTCCGTCGGCGCCAGCGGCAGGGTGCGCCTCGCGTTCACATGCCAAGTATTCTTGGCGTTGGCCGGTCATCAGGCATCCGTGCGTGACCGTATCGACGCCCCTGATTGTCAACATGATTGAAATGGCGCCTCGGAAGAGTCCTCCCCGCCACACACAGATCGCCGAACGGCTGCGCGCCGACATCCAGTCTGGCGTCTACACGGTGGGGGCTCGCCTGCCGATTGAGGCGGAGCTCGCCACGCTGTTCGACACCAGCCGCCCGACACTGCGCCAGGCGCTGGCGACGCTCACTGCCGAAGGCCTGATCGTACGCAGGCCGCGTACCGGTTCGGTGGTGGTGGCCACGCACATGCCGGTGGTGCTTTCGCATGCGGTCACGTCGGTGAATGAGCTGCTCGACTATCCGCGCGACACCCATCGCACGGTGACCGCCACCCGCTACCTGCAGGCCGATGCCGGACTGGCGCAGCAACTGCACTGCCCCGCCGGCAAAGAGTGGTTCCAGATCACCACGCTGCGTTACGCCGGCACGTCCACCGTACCGCTGTGCTGGACCGACACTTACGTGCTGCCGAAGTTCGCCGGCGTGACGAAGCACCGCCGGCACACGCTGATACCGGTGTGCGAGCAGATCGTCGAGCTCTACGACGAGGTGATCGAACAGGCGGACATCGAGATCTTCGTGATGCGCGTTCCGAAACAGATGGCCGCCGCGCTCAAGGCCCCGGCGGATTCACCCGCGATGGGGGTGATGCGTACCTACACCGGCCGCGATGGCGAGGTATTCCAGACCACGGTCAGCGTGCATCCTGAGGAGCGCTACCGGTACCGGTTCGAGTTGAAGCGCGAGGCCCGCGCGGCCGGGCGCAAGCGCTGACCCGCGATCAGGGCATGGCGGTGATGCGTACGCGCCGGTTCTCCAGCGAATAGGGCTGATCCTTGCGCAGCAGGTCTGCAGCACCGCGTCCTTCGGCGGTCAATCGCGTGCGCTCGACGCCCGCAGAGACGAGGTGCCCGATCACCGATTCGGCCCGGCGCTGGCTGAGCTTCTGGTTGTAGGCGGCATTGCCCTTGGCGTCGGTATGACCCTCCACCAGAAAGCGTAGCGTCGCCAGGCGATCGCTGCGCATGGCGGTGGCAAGGCTGTCGAGCAGCGGCAGGCTGGCCGGCTGGATGCGTGCCGAGTCGAAGTCGAACAGCACCACCAGGTCGACGCTGCGCGGCTCGGGTACGAGATTGCGCAGGCCGCGGGTAGCGGGTGGCAGCGGCGCCAGGCGATCGACCAGATCGTTCGCGGTGGCGTTGCCGGTGGGTTGTGCAACGGCCGGCGGTGCGGCGGCAGGCTGTGCAGCGGCGGGCAGTGCCAGCAAGGCGAGAAGAAGCCAAGCCGGGGCGAGCCTGGATTTCATCGGATCTCCTCCACGGTGAACAGTTGCGCACCAAAGGCTTCGGTGCCGCCAGCGGGTGCCGAGGTCAGGAAATCGAACAGGGCGCTGCGTCCACCCAGGGTGTTCAGCGCGAAGGTGAACGGAGATTTCGCATCCGGCTTCGAGCGGCTGAGGCGCTCCAGCGCGCGCGGTGCATCCGAAACCACCACCAGCAGCTGGTTGGTACCAGCGGGTCCGGCGGCGCGGATGCGCCAGTCCTCGCGCGGCAGGCGTACCGGCTGGCCAGCGCGCACGCGGTTATCCCTGTCCAGTGCGTTGGGGAACAGCAGGTAGAAGCTGCTGGCATCGCTGCCCAGCAGCACCACGTACAGGAATCCGTCGTGGGGCGCCGTGATGGTGAGGTCGAGGAAGTCTCGGCCGATACGCAGCGCGCGGGACTGTCCACTGACCTGCGGCATGCGCCGGGGGTCGGACTGCGCGGCGATCTCCTGGAGCGTCGCCAGCGAGGCCAGCGGAGGCGGCGGAGGTGCCGGTTCCGGCTCCGGGCTCGGCGCCACGGCGATCGGCACCTGCACCGGAGGCGGCGCGGACACCACGGGCGGCGCAGGCACCGCCGGTACAGGCGGGGCGGCCGGTGGCGGTGCCGGAGGTGCCGAGGGCGCCGGCGGCGGCGTCGAAGCCGTCTGGGCGGGCGGGGTCTGGACGGGCGCTGCCGGCGGCTTGACCGGTGCGGGCGGGGGCTGCACGGCTGCCGGAGGCGCCTGCACCAGCGCCATTGGCGGCGTGGCCACAGGTGCCGGTGGCGCGGAGGGCACGGTGGCAACCGGGCTCGCCGCCGGAGGACGTACCACCGGGACCGGCACGAGGTTACGGTTTCCAGTCAGGGTGATGTTGTGCGGCGAGAGGTTCGGATAGGCGCGCAGGCGCTCGTTCACGAACGACTGTGCGCAACGCCGGATCTCCTCCAGGCTGACCGCACCCGAGGCATCGAGGTCGCGCGCCTTGCCGAGCATGCAATCGCGGATGCCCTGCGTGGCCAGGCCGCCGTTGTTCGGATCGTCGAAGCTCACTTCGTCCGGACGCGCGGAGGCGATCATCACCACGTTCTCGCGCAGCGCACCGAGCCGGGTCGACTCGGCGAACAGTCCGCGCGTGCGGTAGTTCGACACCATCGAACATGCTGCGGCGGAAGCACCGGCGGTCGGCGTACTGAACTTGGGCACCAGTGCCGGGCCAAGCCCTCGCGATGCGGCAGCCTGCCCGGGCAGCACACCTTCCGAGTGGCAGGCATCGAGCATCACCACCAGCTTGTCCGAACGTTGTCCAGCCGACTGCGTGGCCTGTGCCAGTTCAGTATTGGTGATCACCTGACCGTCGTAGGTAAGCAGACCCTCGATGCAGCCACCGGCTTGGGGATCGAAGTAGCGGGTGCCGTGACCCGAGAAATAGACCAGCGCACGCGAGCCGTCGCCGACCCGGTCGCCGAATTCGCGCAGGATGGCGAGCAGGCCTGCCTTGGTGGCCTCGGCGTTGCGCACCACCCGCATGCCGGTGTCCGGCACGCCCATCGCACGGGCGATCGCACGGGCGCTCGCCATGTCGTGCTCGACACCGCGCAGCGGCGTTACCGATGGATCGGCATAGCGGCTGATGCCGATGATCAGCGCGGTGCGTGCCCCCGAGGGCTGGGCCAGCGCAGCGGGCGAAGGCGCGAGCAGCAGCAGCACAAGCGCAGCCAGCAGTAACCCCGGCGCGCAACGTGCGTTCAGCCTGGAGCCGGCCGGGACACGGTCATGGGAAACGGCGGCCGCGCGCTTCATGGCGCGAAGAAGAATTCGCCGATGGCCTGGTCGTACAGGGCCGGCGTCTGTTCATGACCGACGCCGCGAGCGAGCTTCACCACCTCGTTGCGGACGTTGCGCAGCACGCGGTCCACCGACTGGCCGGGCACGGTCATCTCGCGCAGCAGCACGCGGGTGAACAGCCCGTTGCGTTCCGTGTCGTTCGGACCGAGGCGGTCGAGCGCCTGCTGTCCTGCGCCGGCGGAGTACATCACCATCTGTCCGGTGGCCGCCGAGGTCGGCGCCAGTCCGCGCCCGCCGATGCTGCGGCCCTTCGACTGGAACGGGTTGTCGCGGCAGGCATCGATCACCGCCAGTGCGAACTTCGCCTTGCGGTCGTTGAGGTCGTCGAGGATGCGCTGCAGCGGAATGGCCTCGTCCTTCACCTGCTCTTCGTGGTCGGCGCGGATATCGGTCGGCAGCAGGTAGTTGGCAGCACCCAGCTGCACGCCGTGGCCGGCGAAGAAGACGATTACCTCGTCGCCACCCTGCACCCGCATCCGGAAGTCGCGCAACGCCTGCTTGAACTGCTTCTCATCGAGGTTGATGTGCCGGGTGACGGTGAAGCCGACGGCCTGCAGCGTGCGCGCCATCGACTCGGCGTCGGCCACGGCGTTGACCAGCGGTGCCACGTGCAGGTAGCGGTCGTTGCCGATCACGAGTGCCTTGCGGTGGGGCGCGGGTGGCCGTGGCACGAACGGACGCGAGGCCTCGGCCTGCGGCGCCGGCGCCTTCTGGGCAGCGCCCTTCTCGACCGTTGCCTGGAGCTGGGCAAGCGTCTTGCGCATCTGGTCGAGCTGCGCCTGCAAATCGCGGTTCTGCTGTTCGATCGCCGCAGACGAGGCCACTGGCGCTGCCGGCGCAGGGGTCGTCGCAGTCGTCGCAGTCGTCGCTACCGTCGCGGACGCAGCGGCCACCGTCGGTGGCGTCGCCGCCGGGGCCGCCGGGGCCGCTGTAACCGCTGCGCCAGGCGACGGTTTCGCGGCAGCCGGAGCACTCGCTGCGGTAGGCGCCGCACTGCCAGCCACCGCCTGGCCGGCGGCTGGCCGTACCGGGGCGGCAGCCGTTGCAGTGCCGGGCCCGGTTGCCCAGCCGAGCGCGATGATCGGCCGCGGCGTGAGGTTCAGGAACGACAGCTGCATCGAGGCCATGTAGACCGCAGTCCAGGTCGAGAACATCTCGGCCTCGACGCCACCGCCGCCGGAGACCACGGCCTCGCGGAACTGGGCGGGCGTACGGCCCTGCGGCGGCCGTACGAAAGCCTCGACGTAGACCCGCCGCTTCAGGTGCTCCTGCAAGGACATCTGCACCAGCAGCACCCCGGTGACGTTGGCCGAGGACTCCATGGCGAGTGCCGAGGAGCCCAGATCGCTCCACCAGCGCTCCGACGACGCTGCGCCTGTGCGCCACTGCGCCAGGTTTCCGATCGGCCACACGCGCGAGCAGCGGTTCACCACGTCGTTCGAACCAGAGCCGTGCGAACTGCGCATGAACTCGGTGCTGCCCTCGCGCGCGGGGCCGGCATCGCAGGGCAGAGGCGGCCAGCCGCTGGTGCGGTTGTCGCGGATGTGCCGGACCACCAGCAGCGGGATCGGTGCGTCATCGCGCAGGTGGTGCAGCACGATCACTTCGTACTTCATGTTCGGCTGGGTGAACACCGGCGTTGCCGCGACCCGCCAGTCGCCCTCGGGCAACGGCACGCTGGCCCCCCAGCCGAGCGCCAGCGCACCGCGCACGGTACTGCCGACCGCAGGCTGGGACAGCACCGGTCGGGCAGCGAGCGCGAACAGGCAGGCGAGCAACATCAGCGCGGCCCATCGACGCGCGAGGAGTCGGAGCCGGCACGAGGCGGGCGAAAGGTACAGTGCGTTCATGGATTCATCCACCACCGAGGCTCTTCAAGCCGGAGTAAAGGGCAAGGCCGCCGGCGCAGATCGGCGACAGCAATCCGGCCAGCTGCTGGAAGCGTTGTGCATAGCTGATGAGTTCGCCGTGCGAGGCCGCGGGCACAGGCCGCTGTCGTGCCCGGTGCAGGCCGTGCATCACCAGGTAGCCCGTGAGGAAGGCGAGTGCGATCGATGCGCAGTACTCGAGCGCTTCGCGCATCTCGCGCAAGTCCTGGGGGAGCAGTGGCACGCCGTCGATCAGATGGGTGACCGTGAGCATCGCCCCTACCGACAGGATGCCGCAGCAGGCCGAGGCCAGCGCATGGGCAGCGAGGCTGCCGCCGCCCGATCGGCTCACGCGCAGGCCCAGTGCCAGCGGTACCAGCAGCGTGAGGATGCGCAGGATCATCGGTGGCGCGTCGTACACGAACAGCAGCAGCCAGTGCAGCAGGGCGGAGGCCGCGACGACGACGACCACGGCTGCGGCCAGACTGGCCGGCTGGGTGGCTTGGGTCCGGGGCTGCTGCTGCGGGGGCGTATCGACCGGGACAGCCGCCGGCGCTACCGGCCCGGATGCAGCGACCCTCCACCTTGCCACCTCTTCCCGAAGCGCCGCGACCTCCGCCGACAGTTCCGACTGGCGCACCAGCAGGGGCAGCAGGTGCCCGACCATCCGGCCGCAATGCCGGCAGGCCATCACGCCCGGGACGAGCTCCCCGGCACAGTAGGGGCAGCCGTGCGTCGTGCCGGTCACCGCGCACGCAGCATGAAAGTGAGTGCTCCTTCACGGCCTTCGGTGTCGCGCACGCTCACCCGGATCGGATGGATCCCTGCCGGCACCGCCACCCGCGAAAGCACGATCTGGTTGCCCTGCAGGCCCGGCTTGAGCCGTGCGGTCAGGTCGACGGCGGGCTGCTTCAGGTAGGTGACCTTCAGGCTGTCGGGATCGATGCGCGCCCCTCCGCGCGGATCCAGCGCGAGCTGCAGCGGGAAGCCGCGCGCGGTGACCTCGTCCGGCGTGGACAGGCGGACTCCCGGCCCGCGGGAGATGCCGCGCGTGGGTGCGGCGGATGGGGCATCCGGCAGGCGCGCTTCCTCTTCGGTGATCAAGGCACTGGCCGCCGACGCGGGCGCAGGAATGGCTGCGATGGCAGTGGAGACGACGAGAACGGCGGCGCCCAATCCACGACGCAAGGCGCCCAGGGAGAAGGTAGGCATGAGTATGCAACGCGCCTCGGCGCGCACCTTGGGAACGATAGTGAGCCTGTAACGGTCGCCCGGGCAGAAACTTTAGGCCGGGCTGCTGGTGTGCACGCTCAGGGCCGTATCCCGGCCGCCTTGATCAGCTTCACATGCCGCTCGTACTCGCTGCGGATGAACGCGGCGAACTGCTCCGGCGTGCCGGCCACCAGTTGCGAGCCATCCTGCTCGAGCACCTCCCTGAACTCCGGCGTCCTGGCCGCCTTGACCGTCGCCGCATGAAGGCGCGCGATCATCTCGGCCGGCGTTCCCGCCGGCACCAGGATGCCGTTCCAGCCACCGTACTCGAAGCCCGGCACGCCGGACTCGGCGACGGTCGGCACGTCGGGCAGTCCGGGTAACCGCTGCGCACTGGTCACCGCGAGCACCCGCAGCTTGCCCGAGCGCGCCAGCGACGCGGTCGCGACCACCGGCGAGATCGTGAAGTGCGACTCGCCGCCGAGCACGCCGGCCACCGACTGGCCACCACCCTTGTAGGGCACATGCGTCCACTTCACGCCGGTGGTGACCATGAACAGCTCGCCCACGAGGTGGCTGGTCGAGCCGTTGCCGGCCGAGGCCATCATCAACGCACCAGGCTGACGCCGCGACAGGGCGATCAGTTCCTTCACCGACTTCGCCGGCAGCGACGGATGCACCGCGATCGCGTTGTAGAAACGCGAGACCAGGCTCACCGGGGCGAAGTCGCGCACCGGGTCGTAGGCGACCTTCGGATAGATGGCCGGGCTGATCGCCAGCGACACCGAGCCGCCGACATAGATCGTGTAGCCATCCGCCGGGGCCTTGGCCGCGATCTCGGTACCGATCACCGTCCCGGCGCCGCCACGGTTGTCGATCACCACCGACTGGCCAACGACTTCCTGCAGCCGTGCGGCGAACGCGCGCGACCACAGGTCGGTACCGCTGCCGGGCGTCCACGGCACGATGAAGCGAATCGGCTTCGAGGGCCATGCCTGCGCCGTCCCCTGCGCTGCCGCCTGCGTAGCCGGCAGGGCCATCACCGCCAGGAGCGCCATTGCCATTGCCACCGCCGGCCGCATCCGGCGGATCTCGTTGCCCGGGTATCGCATCCTTGCTCCTCCTTGCTTGCTCCGCGCCTGTTTCCGGGCCGCTCTGCAGGCCGCCTCGGTCAAAGTTGCGGCGGTAACGCCTCAGGCGCTCGCGCGTTCAGCCTGCATGCCCACCCGCGCCATGAAGCCGACTCGCTCGAGGTCCGAACGCATTGCCGCGATCTCGGCCGCCGGAAGTGGCAGCAGCGGCGGACGCACTGCGCCACCGACCATACCGATCATGTCGCACCAGACCTTGATCTGCGCGATCGGCATGATGTGCTGCTGCAGCCACGGCTCGCGGATCCAGCGCTCGTGCACCGCGCGCAGCGGCTCGATGCCATCGCGGATCTCCTTCGCGCCTGCCAGGTCGCCGGCCAGCGCCAGCTCGGTGTAGTCGCGCATCGGCGTGTAGCCGGGGACCTGGATCAGGAACGGCGCCGCCGAGGACATGTGTACCTTCATGCCGTTGTGGCTGATCAGGTGCAGCAGTTCGGTCTCGGACGGATGGCTGAGCACGATCGAGTCGCCGACCAGCGCCTGCACCTTCGCATAGTGGTCGAGCGGCCGCGAGCACTTGAGTCCGCAGATGTTCTCGAGCCCGGCGATGCGCGCGGTCACCTCGGGCGACAGCGCGACCTCGGAGAACGGCGTGTCGAACATCCAGACCCCGATGTTCGTGCGTGCGCTCACGTGCGCATACCACTGGTACAGCGCCTCTTCGCTCGCCGGCGGGTAGTACGGGTTCATCACGATCGCGAAGTCGGCGCCGGCGCGCTCGGCCTGGTTGGTCAGCTCGACCGTCTCGTCCGCGCTGTGATGCCCGGTGTGCGGAATGGTGAGGCATCGGCCGCGCGCCTCCTCGCAGACGATCTCGACCACGCGCATCCGCTCTTCCTTCGTGAGCGCCCAGAACTCGCCCATCGTGCCGGTGCAGAACACGCCGTCGATCTTCAGGTGCTCGATCAGCCAGCGCATGTTGTGGCGCAGGCCCGGCTCGTCGATGCGGTTGTCGGGCGTGAACGGCGTGGTGATCGCCGCCCATACGCCGCGGAAACGTTCGCGCGCGGCACGCTTGGCATCGCTGCGGCTGTAGTCCATGGTGTGTCCTCCTGGTCGGTGCCTGCCGCCCGGTCAGGCGTCCGGGTCCGGTCTGCTGTCGCACCAATGTACGCTCGCCCCTGTGCGGAATGATAGCCCCGAAACGCGGTACGCTTTCCGCCCAACCTTCACCAGTGCACGGAGCCCGACCCGCGATGCCTACGATCCTGCAAGCCCTCGTCGACCGCCGCAGCGAGCGCCACTTCGCCAACCGCCCGCTCGAACCGGAGGTGGTACAGGCGCTGATCGAGGCGTTCCGCTGGGCGCCGTCGTCCAACAACAAGCAGCCGTGGCGGCTGCTGATCGCGCAGGATGCCGCGTCGATCGCCGCCTACGACGATGCGCTGAGCGAAGGCAACCGCGCCTGGGCCAGCGCCGCCGCGCTGAAGATGGTGGTGGTCGGCAACCCGGACGAGCAGCCGGATCGAAACGGCCAGCAGTCGTTCATCCTCGACTGCGGGCTGGCGCTGGAGAACCTGCTGATCCAGGGCTGCGCGCTCGGGCTGACCACGCATGCAATGATCGGCTGGGATTTCGACAAGGTCACAAAGGCGTTCGCAATCCCGGCGCCGATGCGACCGGTGGCGCTGGTGGTGGCTGGCCATCGCGGCCGCATCGAAGACCTGCCGGAGGAGATCGCGGCCAAGGACCGCAAGCCGCGCACGCGCAAGCCGGCTGAAGAGATCGTGGTCTGGAACCGGTTCGCCTGAGCCAGCCCTCGTGTCCCGTTCACTTACCTTCAGCGGTGTCAGCCTGGCACTCGTCGCAGGCGCCTCGGTGACGACCACACCCGCCTTCGTCGGCCATGCTTCGGCAGCCGATGCGCCGGTCTCCTATCCCTCGCGCCCGGTGCGGATGGTTTCGCCGTTCGCGCCCGGCGGCAACACCGACATGGTCGGTCGCACGATCGCACCACGGCTCGCCGAGCGCCTCGGCCAGAACGTGCTGGTCGACAACCGGCCCGGGGCCGGCGGCATGATCGGCACTGCTGCGGTGGCCAAGTCGCTGCCCGACGGGCATACGCTGCTGTTCGCCAGCGGCGCCTTCACCTCGGTGGCGGCAACCGCGTCGAAGATGCCCTACGACCCGGTGAAGGATTTCGCCTGGGTCACGGTCGTGATCACCTATCCGTTCGTGGTCGTCGTGCGCAACGACTCTCCGGTGCGCAACGCGGCCGGGCTGGTCGAACTCGCCCGGCGCAACCCCGGCAAGCTGAACTACGGCTCGGTCGGCATCGGGTCGGTGTTCCACCTCGCGACCGAGCTGTTCAACTCGATGGCGAACACCGACATGCTGCACGTGCCCTTCAAGGGCAGCGCCGAGCCGATGACCGAACTGATGGCCGGCAGGCTCGACGTGATCTTCGGCACGTTGACTGGCGCCTACTCGCAGATCCAGGCGAACCGGGTGCGCGCGCTCGCGGTCACCTCGCTGGAGCGCTCGCCGCAACTGCCCGACACGCCGACGATGGCCGAGACACTGCCCGGCTACGAGGTTACCTCGTTCGCCGGCGTGGCCGCGCCGCGCGCGACACCGCGGCCGATCGTCGACCGCCTGAACCGGGAACTGCACACCGTGCTGAAGCAGCCGGACATCGGCAAGCTGTTCGGCGAACTCGGTGGCTCGCTGAAGCTCACCACGCCGGCCGAGGCAGACGTACATGTACGCGGCGAGATCGAGAAGTGGCGGCGCATCGTGGCGACGCGGAAGATAGAGGTGCAGTGACGCGGTCGAAAGCCGCGCGGGCTCAGGCGGCGCGCGGCTGGGCCTGCTGCTGCGCTTTCTGCTGCGCCCGCAGGCAGCCCACCGCGATCAGCGACGGCACGGCGAGCAGGGCGAACGCGATGCTGTAGCTGTGGGTGAGCGCATAGGACAGCGAGAACACCGCGGGACCGACGAGCTTCCCGATGTTGACGTAGAGCAGCATGCCGCCGACCACGGCAGCCACGCGCCCCGGCGGTGCGCCCTTGCCGACTTCGGCCATCAGGACGCCTGCCCAGGCGCCCGAAGCGATGCCGAGCAGGGCGAACAGCGTGTACACCAGCGGTAGTGGCCATCCCGGCGAGAGCCAGATGAAGCCGATGCTCAGGGCCAGCATCGTCCACGACATCCAGAGCAGCAGCCGGCCGGCACTGCCAGTGCGGTCGGCGATCCAGCCGGCAAGCATGCGGCCCAGGGTGCTCGCCACCTGCACTGCGGTGAGCACCAGCCCCGCATGCACCAGGGTCATGTCGAGCACCGCCACGCAGGCCACCACCGCGAAGGTCGCCACACAGAACTGTGCCCAGCAGAACGACATGCCGGCCAGCGACAGCAACCGCAGGTTGCGGTCGCGCCAGTTGGCGCGGAGGCCCTCCAGCGGATCGCGCGCGAAGGCCGGATGCTCCGGCTCGACGTCGTCGTCCCAGGACGGACGTCCGACCTGCAGGAGGATGATCGCAAGGCCCAGCATGAAAACCGCCTGCAGGAAGGCCCAGCGCCAGCCGAAGTTGACCGTGATCGCCGGGGCGGCCAGCGCGGCGATCACCCCGCCCAGCGGGACGCTGGTCTGCTGGATGGAAAACACCAGGTTGCGCCGGCCAGGCGGTGCGAAGCGCATCATCAAGGCCGAGGCTGGTGGGGCGAGCAGGCCAAAGCCCAGGCCGATCACCAGCGAGCCGGGCAGCAGGAAGCCGGGCGAGGGAATGATCGCGCAGAGCATCCCGCACGCCACCAGGCACTGCCCGATCTGGGCCGTGCGGGCCGCACCCAGCCGCCTGCTCAGACCCACGCACATGGCCAGCGATGCAATCAGCCCGATGCTCACCACACTGATGTGATAGCCGACGAGCGAGGCGTCGATACCGTACTCGGCTGCGACCACCGGCGCGATGGCCGGCAGCACCAGCACCGACCCTACCGCCATCGCATGGCTGAAGGTTAGCGTGAAGACGAGGAAGGCCAGCGAGGGCTGCCGCCGCGAGCGGTTCACGCTGGGGGCGCTGGGGGGAATCAAACCGTCTTCCTGGCTTCGGGTACCGGGGCGTGAAGTTTAGCCGAATGGACGCGGCCAACTGATATCCTGCCCCCCCGCCTTTCGCCGGAGCATCGAGCATGAAAAAGGGACTGGTGCCCACGCACACCCGCTACGACTACGTGCCGCTCAACGAGCGCAAGGACTACAACTGGCCCGGCGGCAAGCGCCTGGCCTTCTGCATCACCACCAACGTCGAGGTATTCGCGTTCGGCAAGGGCCGCGGGCACGACAACGCGAAGCATGGCGAGCCGCAGACCCAGCGCAACTATTCCTGGCGCGACTACGGCAACCGGATCGGCATCTGGCGCTTCTTCGACATGTTCGACCAGTTCAAGCTGCCGGCCGCACACAACGCCAACAGCCTGCTCTGCGACTACTACCCGCAGATCATCGACGCAATCCGCAAGCGCGGCGACGAGGTCGTCGGCCACGGCCGCACCAATGCCGAGAACCTGAAGGACTTCCTCTGGGAAGAGGACGAGGCGCGGGTGATCAAGGAGGTCGCCGACACGTTTGCCGCCGCCGGCGTGCCGGCCACCGGCTGGATGGGTGCCGGCGCCTACGAGAACGCCACCACGCCCGACCTGCTGAAGGAAGCCGGCTACCGCTATCTGATGGACTGGCCGTGCGACGACCAGCCGTTCTGGCTGCGTACCCGCTCCGGCCCGATCCTGTCGGTACCTTATCCGGTCGAACTCAACGACTCACCGGCGGTCGTGCATCGCCAGCACAGCGCGCACGAGTTCTGCGACATGCTGGTCGACCAGTTCGACGAGATGGTCGAACAGAGCGAGCACGCGCCGCTGGTGTGCAACCTGTCGATCCACCCGTACGTGTTCGGCCAGCCGTTTCGCCTGCGCGTGCTCCGTAACGCGCTCGCGCACTGCGTGAACCATCCGCTGAAGGATCGCGTCTGGTTCTGCAAGCCCGGCG
Source organism: Betaproteobacteria bacterium (assembly GCA_947458265.1). Lineage (GTDB taxonomy): Bacteria > Pseudomonadota > Gammaproteobacteria > Burkholderiales > CAIKXV01 > CAIKXV01. The sequence goes on along the minus strand of CANGYF010000003.1, from coordinate 61,911 downwards.
ATGTGTCGGACTACTGCTACACGCTGGCGCCGGGCATCCTGCCGGGAAGCTGATCGCCGAGGAAGGCGAAGCGGGGCTGGCGCAAGCCGTCGACCTCGACTTCGCCGAAGAACATGGCGTGAGGACGCACCCAAAGACCGCTGTCGTTGTACAGCGGCCGGTAGAGCACCAGCGCCTCCAGCGTCTCGCTGTGGCGGACGACGCCGACGAGCTCGTATTCGTTGCCCTTGTAGTGGCGGTAGTGGCCGGTGGGCGTGGGGGGCAGGGGCGGCAGCGCGTCGGTTGGCATCGACCGTGATCCTACCTCAACTCATTGCGTATGCTGCGGGGGCGTCTGGCACACGTCCAAAGTTTGCAGCGTAAGACTCAAAACAGTCCTTGCTGATGGGTCTGGAATACAGGTAACCCTGTATGAAATCACAACCCGCCTGCTCCAGAAGCTCCTTCTGGGCGATGTGCTCAACGCCCTCTGCCACCACCTGAAAACCAAACTCATGGCCCAGGTGAATGATGGCGGTGCACACCCGCAGCTTCTTGGGCGAATGCTCCAGATCATCGACCAGAGACTTGTCGATCTTGATGACGTCAAGCGGCAGCTCTTGCATACGGCCAAAAGACGAATAACCCGTTCCAAAATCGTCCAAAGCCAGAAGAAACTCTTTGCTTTTGAGCTCCGCCAGCACCTCGAGCGTGGATGCGTTCACATCCATCAGTGAGTCTTCCGTGATCTCCAACTTGATGGCCCCTCGATCCACGTCCAATGATCTGAAGAACTCAAGCGCGTCACTGCGGTGACTGGTACACCACGCCAGATACATGGGCGGAACATTGACGCTGATCTGGAAGTCAGGGGAAATGGATTCTCGCCATTGCTTGACCGTTTGCGCTGCCGATTGCAAGCAGAAATGAGTGAGCTCGATCATGTACCCATGAGATTCAAGCAAGTGCAAAAAAGCGCCAGGAAACAAAAGCCCTTGCTCAGGGTGATTCCAGCGCACCAGAGCCTCTGCGCCCTGTAACCCCTTGGGATTCAATCCCACAATGGGTTGATAATAAAGCTCAAATTCATTCCTTTCAAAGGCGCCCTTGAGCGAAGCGGCCAGTTGCTTTCTTCGAGAAATCAGCGCATCAATATCCTCGCCGTAGACAAGCGGCGTGCGCATGTTCGCATCAATTGCGTGAAGCAATGCCCGATTGGCACGAGTTGTGAGCACTCTGGGCGACAGACCATCGACTGGCCAGATCGCGATACCCACGTGATATGGAATGGATCTGGTGCCACGCCTCAAGTTCAAGGACTGCAACATGGCGTCCAACTTCTGAACGATCGAGTTTATGAATTCTTCTTGCGGGGCTTGAACTTTCATGACCCCCACAAATTCCCACGGACCTGGATGGCCGATCGATTCAGACTCGAAGATTTTTTTCAACTCGAAGACCAGCTTGTCAAAGCCTTTGTCAGAATCCTCTGATAATTCAGCACTCAGAACAAGATCCGATGGCGGAAACTGAACAATCACCACGGCCAGCGGTTGATCTGGAGAGCTCTCATGGATTCTTTGGGATAGTTTTTCGTGAAAACCAAATATATTGAGAAGTCCACTGTTTGAATTTCTGGTCTTGGCAAAATCTCGTTCAATCATGGCTTGCCTCAGATCAGCCTCCAGAGAGCTGACCAGCTTTTCAAGCCTGCTTGTCACATATTCAGCAGCTTGAAAAATCCGGCGGTTGTGACGACTGATTGCCTGACAAACCACCAAACAGATCAAACCACTCGCTAGAACACGAGTCGCCACACGAAATTCAATATCCTGACCGTGCGTCAAAAAAACAAAGCTGGCAAAGATCAAGGCAAACAGACTCGCAGACAATGCCAACTGAGGCGAGCCAATGCCGTGCAGAAGAATCAATAGCGCCGGAAGAAAATACAAAGGATAGACGCCATTGAAGTAGACGGTAACTACCGTGAACAACAGAAGACTGATCGTAATGCTGACAACAGCAGCTTTTCCAAAGCTCCGTCGATTCCACAGAAAGACTGAAACTGCAGCCAGCACAACGACAGACAGAAAAGATGCCAGAGGATGACGCACTTCTCCAAGGCCAAATACAGACCCGTAGGCTCCGATCATGCAGATCAGCACAGCCGCCAACAGGAAAACTCGGGATAATATCGAGGCAGACAGCTGTGATTCCGCCTGATTCACAGGCTCAAGCTCGCTAATTAATGACTTTGCCTGGAAAAGTACATCCTCAAGTGTTTCTTGCGTTGGCGAATGTGAACCTGAATTCGAGGAGCGCGTGCTCATGTGATCTGGCCTGACCAAGGCTTGCGATTTGACAATGAGATCAATTCTGGACAAAAGCACACCCGCCCCAGCCGGGGTGGATCAGCCTGTTCAAGCCCACCACCGACGCCCGTGGTGAACCCATCAAGCCCGGACTCGCAGTTACGACCTTGGGCACGGCGCAAGGCAACGTCTGCCGCCTGCGCGATGCTGAGTTGCTATTGTGTCAATTTCGTGACGCACGGAGCGTTGGTATCGGGTCAACATCCGCAAATCCCGGCTTGAAGCAGCGCGGCGCGTGGCCTGCGGCCGTTACCAATCCTTTGCCATGAACCAGATCAAGGAACTCATTGCCCATCTGCACAGCCATGGCGCGGGCCCGCGCCATGTGGCGCACCTGTTGCGCCTGTGGGTTCAGGCCTTGCCGCAGGGCCCGCGCCGCAGCCAGCCCGAGCACTTCCTGCCCCAGCGCGTGCGGCACGGCTTGCCCGCCTGGCAAGCCATGCTGCAGGGCCTGGCCACACTGCAACAGCGCCATCCGGCTGAGGACGGCAGCGAACGCCTGCTGGTGAAACTGGCCGACGGCAAGACCGTGGAGAGCGTGCTGCTGACGCCCGAGCGCATTCCCGGCCTGTGCGTCAGCACCCAGGTGGGTTGTGCCGTGGGCTGCGGTTTCTGCATGACGGGGCAGGGTGGCCTGCTGCGCCAGCTGGGCAGCGCCGAGATCGTGGCGCAGCTGGCTCTGGCGCGCGCGCTGCGGCCAGTGAAGAAAGTGGTGTTCATGGGCATGGGCGAGCCGGCGCACAACCTGGATGCTGTGCTCGAGGCCATTGAGCTGATGGGCACGGTGGGCAACATCGGCCACAAGAACCTCGTTTTCAGCACCGTGGGCGACCCGCGCGCCTTCGAACGCCTGATGGCGCTACGCGAAGGCCAGGTGCGCCCGGCGCTGGCGCTGAGCCTGCACACCACCAAGCCGGGCCTGCGCGAACAGCTGCTGCCCCGTGCTGCCCGCGTCACGCCGGCCGAATTGGTGGCCGCAGGTACTGCCTACGCGCGGGCCACTGGCTACCCCATCCAGTACCAGTGGACGTTGATGCAGGGCGTGAACGACGGCGACGACGAGATTGACGGCATCGTGCAACTGCTGCACGGCCAGTACGCGGTGCTGAACCTGATTCCCTACAACAGCGTGCCTGGCTTGCCCTGGCAGCGGCCCAGCTGGGAACGTGCGGCCGAAATGGCGCGGCTGCTGAAGGGCCGCGGCATCCTCACCAAGCTGCGCCATTCGGCCGGGCAGGACGTGGACGGTGGCTGCGGCCAACTGCGGGCGCGCGGCGAAACCAGCGAGGCCCAGGTCAGCGCGGCATCGGCGCGGCGCATTGCCATTCAGCCGGCTTAAACCCGCAACCGGCTGGCTACCGCGCTGGCGGCATTATATTGAGCATCGCGATACGGCCGTTTGGTTCTCGAGATCGCAGACTGAACGCAGATAGTCGAGGAGGTCTTTCCGGCCTGGACCGACCAACCGCGCAGTGGCCGGAACCGGCGCACCCTCCCCTGCCAGGTCCCTACTCTGGCCTGGCGCCCGACGCCTGGATGATCTTGCGCGCCCGCTCGGTCTCGATGCGCACGAACTTCGTGAACTCTTCCGGCGACAAGGCCACCGGATCGAGGCCTGCATCGACGAGCCGGGCGCGTAGCGCCGGCACCTGCAGCGACTTGTTGATCTCGGCGTTGAGCCTGTTGACGATGTAGCGCGGCGTCTTCGCCGGGGCATGCGCGCCGTACCAGAGGTCGAACTGGTAGCCGGGGACGCCGGCTTCGGACAGCGTCGGCAGGTCGGGCAGCTGCGCCCAGCGCTTCGCGCCCGTGGTGGCCAGCGGCACCAGGCGGTTGCCCTTGATGAAGCCGAGCGTGCCCGGTGCGCCCGAGATCATGAACTGAGTCGCTCCGCCGACCAGGTCGGCCAGTGCCGGACCGGTGCCCTTGTACGGCACGTGGACCATGTCGGTGCCGGTCATCTGCTTGAAGTATTCGGCCGCCAGGTGCGAGGTGCCGCCAGCGCCGGTGCTCGCGTAGTTGAACACGCCTTTCTTGGAGCGCAGCAGCACCAGCAGTTCCTTCACGCTCTTCACGTTCATCGATGGATGCACCACCAGCACGTTGGTGGTCTCGCCGATGAACGCGACCTGAGCGAAGTCGCGCACGCTGTATGGCAGCTTCGCATACAGGCTTTCGTTGATGGCTATCGCGTTGTGCGTGACCAGGATGGTGTGGCCGTCCGGCTGGGCCTGGGCGGCGATCGCGGTGCCCAGCGTGCTGCCGGCGCCGGGACGGTTGTCGACCAGCCCCTGCTGGCCGAACGAATCCTGGAACATCTGCGCAAGGAAGCGCGCAGCAATGTCGTTGCCACCGCCGGTTGCGAACGGCACGATGATACGGATCGGCCTTGTCGGATAGGGTGCATCCGCGGCCCGGGTCGCACCAGCGGCGGTGAGCAGGGTGGTGGCAGCCAGTGCAGCCAATGCGGCCTGTCCAGCCAGGGGAACTGCCGGAACCGGGCGACGGGTCTTGTCATTCTGGGTCACGCACTGGCCTCCTCTGCACGGCGAACAGGGAAAGAATACCCCGGAACGGGCGCCCCCGGAACACAACGCTCCTCGGCCGGAGGACGTCGCGCTGCCGGGCGGAAGTACGCCGCGCTGCGCTGCCATCGCCGCAATGTCACGGTGCTATCCTTCCGCCCCGACATAGCGTGTGGGCGAATCCATGAGCAAAGAATTGCGGGTAATGACTTCAGGCGCATTCACCGCCGCCCACCTCCGGCTGCTGCCCTCCGTCGAACACATCACTGGACTGAAGGTCGTCACCGTCACCACGTCTATCGGCACCGGGGACATTTCGATCCCCAACCGGCTGAAACGCGGCGAAGTCGCCGACCTCGTGATCTGCGACGACAGCGTCATGCAGGGGTTCATCCGCGACGGCCTCGTCCGGGCGGAAGGCCGTGTGCTGCTGGCACAGTCGGTGATCGGGGTCGCGGTACGGGCCGGAGCGCCTGCACCCGACATCGGCACGGTCGACGCCCTGCGCGACACCCTGTTGCGCGCCGCCTCTATCGGTTATTCCGCAAGCGTGAGCGGGCGCTACGTCACCAACGAGTTGTTGCGGCGGCTGGGCATCCATGACGAAGTGATGCCTAAGTGCCAGTTCGTCGGCAACGGCCAGCGCGTCGGCACATTCATCGCCAATGGCGAGCTCGAAATCGGCTTCCAGCAGGTGAGCGAACTGCTGCCGATCGAGGGCATTGCGCACATCACCCCGCTGCCGGACGCAGTCCAGCTGTTCACGACCTTCAGCGCGGCAGTCGGCGTGAGCGCCGTGCATCCCGAAGCGGCGGCACGCGCGATCGAGTTCCTCGCCTCGGCGGAGGCGGCCGACGACATCCGTGCGACAGGGCTGGAACCTGCCGCACGCTGATCGCGAACAGTACTTTCACGCGGGCATGCGGGAGCTGGCACGGGACCAATGGGCTGGTCTGCGCAGTGCGGTCGAGCAGGTCTTGCCGGACCCTGGCTCCCCGTAGACTCATCAAACTCAGCGTCTACTGTATTCAGCTTGCAGGCTATGCGCCTGCGCCGGACGGTGCGGTCCCGGCGGCGGTATGGTCGGCATTGCGGACCAGCAGGTCCTCCAGCGCCAAGGGTCTGCCAAACAGGAAGCCCTGACCATACTGGCAGCCGAGCTGTTGCAGGATGTCCGCGACCGCATCGGTCTCGATACCTTCGCCGACCGCGTTGATGTGCAGCGCCCGAACCATGTCCAGGGTACTCATCACGAGTTGGAAACTCAGGCTGGAGTACTGGATCTCACGGATGAACAACTGGTCCAGCTTCAGGGTGTGGAAGCGGTAGTTCTGGAGGTGCGCCAGGCCGGAAAACCCGGTGCCATAGTCGTCGAGCGCGATCGAGTTCCCGAATTCGCTCAGCCGGTGCAGTTGCTCCTGGGCGACTGCCTGATTCTGGATGAAGGTCGACTCGGTCAGTTCGAGCTTCAGTTCCGCAGGATCCATGCCGGCAGACCGCTGGATGCCCATGGCGACATCGGCAAAGGTCCCGTCGGCCAACTGCGCCGGCGAGATATTGATGCTGAGGAACGGCCGTTGCGTCACCGTCAGCCTGCGCAAGGCCGGCCAGTCCCCGCAAGCCCTCTGAACGACCCACAGACCCATGTCGCAGATCAGGCCGGACTCCTCGGCCAGATCCAGGAAAGTCAATGGCGGTACCAGTCCACGGGTCGGGTGCCGCCAGCGGATGAGGGCCTCGAAGCCCGCCAGTTGACGCCCTTCGAGGAGATAGATCGGCTGGTAGTGCAGCACGAACTGTTCGCTGACCAGCGCGTCCCGCATGTCGCGCAGCAGCGTGAGACTGTCCGTGGCCTTGGATCGCAGGTCCATGGCCTGCCGCGTTCGTGGACCGGCTGGTGGTTCAGTGTCCTGGGAATCGGGGTGGCTTACCGTCTTGCGGAAGCGTCCTAGCACCACGTTGAGGATGTGGCGAATGATCGGGTTGGTGTCCATCAACAGGCGCTCGACCAGGTCGCGTGACACCTCGATCAGCACTGTGTCCGTGACCGCGCGCGCCGTGGCGGTTCGCGGCTGGTGGTCGATGAGCGCAACCTCGCCGATCAACTCGCCGGGGCCGATACGGGCCCGCACGATGCCATTGGCGCCGTCCGCGATTTCCACCAGTCCGTCTGTGATCAGGAACGCGCTATACCCTGCTTCGCCCTGGGAGAAGATGACACTCCCTGCGGGGTAATGCTTGCGACCAAGTCTTTCTGTCATGGAGAAGGATCCGAGTCAGTGCGGTAACGCACGACAGCATACTGCGTCCGTCAACCGGGGATGGCGGCGCAGCCCGTGCGCGTCATCCCGCGCCCGGCCGTGGATTACTGCAGGCCGAAGGTATAGCGGCTGCCCACGTTCGAATACACCACGCGATCCGGCATCTGCTGGCGCAGCATGTCGATGAAGCGCTCGCCGGTGCAATGCATCGGCACGATCACGTCGGGATTGATCGCCTGCAGTTCCTTCAGCGTGTGCTGCAGGTAATCCACCGGCGCAGGGCCCAGATGGAAGCCGCCCATCACGGCGTGTACCTTGTCGGTGTTGGCGGCCTTCATCGCGCTCCTCACCGTGTTGATGATGCCGGTGTGGCCGCAGGATGAAATCACCACCAGGCCCTTGCCCTTGACGATGTAGCAGGTGGCGTGTTCGTCGGGATGGGTGTCCTTGACCAGGTTGCCCGCGCGCTCGGTCGGCGTGAAATGGTCGTCCACCACCAGCGAGCCGCCAGTCACGGTCTCGAAGGAACTGCGCTCGATGTAGCCCGAGGTGAAGGCGCCATCCAGCGCCTGCGGCTGCGGGCAGCACACCGGCAGCACCTTCTGCGCCTCCAGCGCCGCGCGGTCGAGGGTGCACCATGGCAGGGTCTCGCCGCCTTCCTTCACCCACTTGGTGCGGAAGATGGTCTCGCCACCGACATACAGCGCGAGGTCGTCGCGCATCTGCCCGCGATGCTGCCTGACGAAACCCTGCAGACCGCCGAAGTGGTCGAGGTGGCCGTGGCTGAGGATCAGGCCGTTGATCTTGCCGGGTTCGATGCCGAGCAGTTCGAAGTTGCGGTTGATGATTTCCGGCGTGTAACCGAAGTCGAGCACGTACTGCGCTTTCGCACCGTCCTTCTCCGAGGTCAGGTGCAGCGACAGGCCCCACTCGCAGGCAAAAGTGCTCTCCGGCCGGCCGACGATGCGGCCGACGTGCTCGATCTTCACGTGCGGATGGTCCATCCTCGGCAGGAAGCGCTCATAGCGCGAATCCACCAGCACGCGTACGGAAAGGGCGTCGACGACGGGCGCAGCAAATGGATGGGTGGTCATGGTGTCCTCCTGGGTAATGGGTGGTGCCGGGCCATCATTCCACGGTCACGGTCTTGCCGAACAGCTGCATGAATTCGACCACCGGCACCATGATCCTGCCACTGCTGTCGCGCGCCGGCACCGACAGGCTGCGCTTGTCCACGCGGGGGTCGTCCGCCGCCACGCGGGTCTTTCCGTCCATAGTATCGCCGGGATGGATGGTGCCACCCACACGCAGGAAGCGCTCGCCGGGCTTGATGTTCACGGAAACCTGGTTGAACAGCACCGTCTTGACCGACACCATGTCCGCGGGTTTCTGGTTGTAGGCATGTACATCGTAGACGCGGAAATCCCTTTCGCCGTAGATGCGGGCCAGATCGTCCAGCGCCACCATCAGCGCGCCCCCTTCGCGCACCGGCGCCGTGGCGAGCTTGACGCGGGACGTCGCGCCACCCGATTCCGCCACCGTGGCGGTGGCCTGGCCCGCGCCCAGTCGCACCGCGGTGATGTTCCTCGGCGGCGTCCGATCAAGCGCGCGCTCGAAATGGTCGAAGGTGATCTGGTAGAGAGAGGCCGGGCCGAAGGAGTGGTGGCCGTTCTCGACCGTGATCGTGGTGAGGTTGCGCATCCGGCCGCGCAGGTTCTCCGCGTACCAGGTCTGGCAGGAGTTCCTGGCGTTGCCCGCATAGAAAACGGTCACATCGGCGGTGAAGCACGAAAGGACGGTCGGCATGTCGAGGATGCGGTCGTTGAGGTCCGCGGCGTAGGGCTTGCTGCCGCCCGGCGCGGTCGGCGCCATGGCCTTGAACAGGTGGCCGTGGCGCCGCACGAAGCTCATCGCGCCCGCAGCGCCGGCGGAGTTTCCGAAGATGAACATGCGCTGGGGGTCGATGCTGTACCGCTGCCGGACCTGCTCCAGCGCGGCCAGCATGATCTGCTCGCCGGGTCCACTGCCCCACACCGGCCCGCGCGTCCAGCCGTTGGGTGACAGGATGATGTAGTTGTAGTGGTCGGCATAGGCTTCGAGGCTGTTCAGCCCGAGCGCCGAAGGATGGTTCTTCAGATGGTCGTTCGGCCGTTCGAACGGGGCGTTCTCGTTGCCGGTGGCGCCGTGCAGGTTGAAGGTGAACTTCGAAGGCTGCCGCGAGTCGTAGCGCGCCGGCACATACAACCGATAGGGGACGATGCGGTCCACCGCCGACATCACGTGAGTATCCTGCCCGTTCGCATCGGCCTTGCCGCTGAACACCCGGATATCGCCCAGATACATCGAGAGCCACAGGTTGCCGCGGTCGATGCTGCCGTCGAGCAGGCCGTTCATGGTCTTCACCCGCGCCGGCGTGATCGGCGTATTGGGCAGGCCGCGGCTGGCGTATCCCGGGTTGAAGAGGTCATCTGCCGTGTCCTGCGGGGCGACATGGCTCACCGCCAGATAGCCACTGCCGGCGGTATCGTCGGTGATGGTCTTGCCGAGGGTGCGCATGAAGCTCGCCACGGGCACATAGATGCGCCCGTTCCGCTGTACCGGCGCCGCGGCCAGCGTCGCCGCAGCGGCCGCACCGGCATTGGCCACCGGGGCCTTGTCGATCTGGTTGCGGTCGGTGACCATGGCGTGGGTGGCCGACGAGGAGATCGCCGCCGTGCTGCCGAGCGCATAGGTCCCCTGCCAGGCGATCCTGGTGTATTCGATCGTCGGCGCGCGCGAACCCGAGCCCGCCGCCACCCGCTTGCGGAAGAAATGGTGCTGCACCGTGAAGCGCTGAGTCGTGGCGTCGACCGAGTAGCTCATGAACGGCGCGTAGATCCTGCGCAGGTCCGACAGGGCCACCATCAGCACGCCGTCCTGCATGAATGGCCGATGTTCGAGTTCATGGCGCACCAACGCCTCGGCGTTGTTGTAGCGCAGCGAGGGATCGAAGGGATAGAAGGTGTCCATGAACACCGTCTGCCGGCTGCGCTCGCGGGTATTGAACAGCACCGAGTTCTTGTCCCACGAGTAGTCGAGATAGCCGGCGATCGGCCGGCTGCTTTCCTCCAGCGGCGCGGGGGTGATCGCGCAGCCGGCAACCAGCAAGGCCAGCGTGGCGAAGCTCAACAAGCGCGCAAGGGCGCCTGACGAATGACCTTGCATGACGTTCTCCTCCGTGATGGTGGCCGATATCTCCGACCGGGCGCGGTGCGGTTGGACCAGCCGCGTTCGCGGTATCTCTTCTATCCGACAGCCTCGAGCAGAGGGTCAGTCGGTCCGTCCTGCTTGCCCGGGACAGGAACTTTCTGCGTCTCGACGTTCGCTCTTATCCAGTACGAAGTTTGCATCCATGCCACCGTAAGGTGCCAACACCCGGTGATAGCGCGTCAGGTGCCTGCACGGAGGCCGGCACCAGCGCCGCCAACGGAGGTGGGCGCGGAAAGCAGCCCAACCAACATCAGCGAGCACAGGGGCCGCGTATAGCGGGCAATCGCTCGTCGATGTCGAGTCGCTGTCATCGTGACTACCTCAGCGGCGAATTCGCTTCGTGCGGTGACCGACCGTGACGATCATGCCATCGTCACCTTCAACGACATAACAGTTTTCAAACCGCGCGATCTCTCTCGCCTCCGCGGGCGGGAGCGTTCGCTGCAGGCTGCGGCAGGTGCGGCTGCTGAGGAAGTAGATATAGCCGGAGTGGGTACGGTACTCGTCGCCATACCTAATCGCAGCATCCATCCGGCGGAAGGAGATGCAGCGCTGCCGCATCCGACGGACAGCATGATCGGAGCAGCTGGTACGCACGTCCTGGTGTCGACGTCGGTGGTGAATAGTCATGGCTTACAGCTGCCTGAAGATGGCGAGAGCGCCTGCGAAGAAGCCCTCCCAATATCGCGCGGAGTCGATGTCGCCACCATCCATCCGTAGTCCGATGGCGTTACATAGACCAACCATGAAAGCGTGCTCGTCGGCCGTCAGCGTTTCATCACCTAGAGTGTCTGGCGGCGCACCGCAGGCAAGCTTTGCGATCATACGGAGGCTGTCCTCGCCGTCGTCGAACAGGCCGTCAAAGGGCTCGTCTTCCGGTCCGCCGTCCACAATCCCGCGCAATTCATCGAAGGCGGCGTGATCTGCCGCCCAAGCGATTCCGGCGCGTTCCCCGCGGTCGTAGGCATCGGCGATGTATGCGGCTCTTTCCGTCGCGAGCCGCGCTTTGGCGCGTTGGACTGCGTCGCTCGCGATATCGGACCGGAGTTCGAGGTACCGGAGCCGCGTCTCCACGGCTTCTTGGCAGACCGCACTCCACTTCTCGTCGGGGTGCTTTTTCATTTGCGCGACGAGGTCGTCGGTGAAATAGATGTTTCGCTTTGGCATGGGGCCTCCCATCAATCGTGGGGGCATCCTAATCGTTTAATAACCCCAGTGTCAAGTATGGGGTTATTAAGTTCCGAAATCTCACTTACAGACCCCCTTTGGCCACTTGGGGTGCTTTTCGGGCGTATCCGTTCAGACCATTTGCCACCAACCGGCGGCAACACGCGGTCGATATCGGCAACCCACTGATTTAGATCGCATAACGCTGTTTATGACACGACATGATTCCCCGTCTTCGGCCTAGTCTTCCGACCGGCGAGCGCCTCCTTAATGATCGCCCCCGGGCCTTTGCAGACCTCCAGGCGCGTGCCGTCCTCGAGGATCTTGAGTCCGATGTAGTAGTCCGGCGCATCGCCCCAAGGGAAAGTCAGGCTCTCCTTCATCGCGGCCTTGATCTGGACCTTTCGGCCGTCGGCGGTCACGGCGTCGTGTACGGCAGTCTGGGTGGTGGTCAGCGTGATCGCCTAGTGCTGCACGGCCAGCACTTCGCCGATGTCGCCGATCAGGCGGCCATCAAGCGTAAAGTGGCGGTCGTGCTCGCTGTAGCTGTGCGAATAGCACTTTCGGACACCCCTGCGAGCGCTTGGCCGTGGCCTCGAGGGCGCAATCGTCGCGCCGACGCGCTGCACGCGCACTGTTGTGGCCCCTGAATCTGGCGGCCAACCCGGCCACACTGTGCAGGATGGCCATCGAATTCATCGCCCTCACCCGAGCGCGCTCGGCGAGCGCAGCACGACCCGCCCCGCGGCACTGCAGCGCCCGCGCAGGGTTTCCTCCCGATCTGCCCGCGCCCTCCAGGCAGCATCACACCACTGAATCACACGGTAGCGCGTGATCCGCAGTCTGGAGCAAGTGATTCCGTGGCGTGGCACGCCTTCTGTGATCCAGTGCGACAACGGACCGGAACACATCAGGGGCGAACTACTGGCTTGGGCTGCGAAGCACTCGATCAAGATCGAATACATCCAGCCTGGCAAGCCGCAGCAGAACGCGTACGTCGAGAGATTCAACCGGACTGTGCGCTACGAGTGGCTGGCCCAGTATCACTTCGACGATCTGGTTGAAGTCCCGGGCTTCGCTACGCGATGGATGTGGTCCTACAATCACGAACGCTCGAACATGGCCTTGGGCGGCATCACCCCGAAACAGCGGCTGGCCATGGCCACGTAGGTCTACTTCTGACGGCCACGAAAAGCGGGGGGATTACCAGAGCTGCAGGCGGGAAACTGCAGTCCCTCGCGTTTGGCGCCGAGCGACCTGCCTTGATGGACGCGAAAGGCATTCATTAAGGCAAGGTGTCTGCGCGGGGCGGTACCAGCACCGGCACTGAGTGACTGCCCTGGGACGGGACCATGCCGCTCTTCCCGGGGCTGGCCTCACCGCTTGTGCCGGGCTTGATGGCGTGTTGGGGCGATTGCTGGCGCTCTTCAGGTTATTGCAGCGTTGGCGTTTATTGAGCGGGGGTCATCACCGCTGCCTGAACCGCCTTCTTTGCCATGTTCTGGAAGGATTCGACCGATCCGCTGCCGGTTCGGAAAGAATCGCCCTGGACAGTCACCACGCCGCCGCCCAGAAAGGCACGGGACATGCTGTCAACGATCCTGCTCTCGACCACCATGGCCGGGATCCTCGAGTTGACGCCGCCGGCATACGATGCAGCATTGACCACCAGCCCAATCGGCGTGAAGTCGTAGAGCCTCAGTCCCGCGGGGTCGATCTCGGCACCGGTGATGGCAACCGAGATACGGGCGACGCCAGGGCCAGGGGCGGTCACGATCTTCATCGCGCCGCGACTACCAACCGCTTCGTGGATCGCGGCCTGCAATGTTGCCTTGGTCTGAGCGACGATTTCGGGCGTGATTTCCTTGGTGTAGGCGACATGCTTGATGTCGATCGGATCGATGATGATCGAGGTATAGGTCGCCGGGTTGACCGACGCATCGCGGTAACGCCACAGCTTGACGTCTTTCGGCGTTCCACCGACTTCAGTCAGGAGGTTGTAATTGGGCAGGAAACCAGACTGCGGAATGGGCTGACCCTTGTCTTTCTGGCTGCCAGCGCAACCGGACAGGGTCGCGGCGAGAGTCAGAGCGGCAGCGATAACGAGGATTCCTGATGTTTTCATGGGGGTTCCGGCAAGGCGATTGCGAAAAGGTTCAGCTGAGGAGGTTGTCTGAAAACTCGTCTGATCGATGGTTGAAGGCTCAATCGCTTGACGTAAAGATCATCGAACCTGGCTGATGATACGAGCTAAGCAGGCAGCCAGGACCTGGCCACGAATCCCGGCGCAGCGCTGGAACAGCGCTTCATCAAGTCTGCCGGAACGCATGGCGACCGATGCGCCGCACGGGCAACCATCGGCTCTGGATCCGCCGGCCACCCTGGCCAGGCAGCGCTCGATGAAGCCTGCGTCAACCGTGATCAGCCTTGCCTCGCCGGCGTATCGAACGCATCGACGAAATGCGCCGCCTTCACCAGATTCTTCCCGGCGATGCGGCCAATGCGATCGAGTTCGGGGATGTTCTCAGGCTTGTCCATCGCCTGCAGGTTCTTCAGCGCCTTCGCGCCGAGCGCCTCGCCGAGGTTCGCCGCGCACCACTCCTCCTGCAGGAGCACGTTGTAGCGCAGGTAGCTGAGCATTGGCGCGCCGCCGAGTGGTGGCTGGGCCTTGTCGATTTCGCCATCGATGCTGCGCGCGGTCGGACTGCGCGACAGCCACTGCATCACGGTCTCCACCTGGTCGGCGCAGTCTTCCATCAGGGCGCTCAGCGACATCACCGCGTGGATCGCGGCGGTGCCCTTGACGATGCCGGCATGCCCGACCTCGGCATTGGCCTTGCCGGTGCCGACCGACACCACCAGCATGCGGTCCTCGCCCACCGGCCAGTCGAGTCGGTAGCCCTCCATCGTCGCGGTCATCAGCGCCTGCAGGGCCGGGTTGTTCGACGGCGTCACCCCGCCATCGACGAAGTCCCCGACCACCGCCTTCAGTCCGCCCGAGGCACGCCCGATACGCAGGGTCTCGGGATCGAAGAAGTACGGCGCCGCCGTACTTGCGCGAACCACCTGCCACAGCGGGTACTCGGCGTTCGGGATCGTGGTCGACTGCGTGCCACCGCGGAAGTAGCGCGCCTTCGGGTTGTTGGTGATCGGCCAGGCGCTGCCGGTGTCGAGCCGCTTGGTCACCACCAGCAGGCCGGTGCGGAAGTCCTTGCTGTCCATGGTGCGCTCGCCCAGCACGCCGATCAGTGCGTCGCGAACCTTGTCGCCGTCGAACTTCGCGCGCAGGGCGCCCCAGCGCAGCAGGCTGCGCTTGAACACGACGTTTCCCAGGGCCATGTAGTGCTCATGCACCTCGTCGACGCTCATGCCGACCGACAGCGCGGCGGCGATGATGGCGCCAGTGGAGGTGCCCGCGATCAGGTCGAAGTAGTCGCACAGCCGGAAGTCGGGATCGCCGCCATGGCGCGTGCGAAGCAGCGTCTCGATCTCGCGCAGCATGCCCAGGGTCAGCACGCCGCGCAGCCCGCCACCGTCGAGAGCCAGGATGCGCTTGGGCCCGACCTGCGGGTCGAGGTGTTCGGCGAAGGTTCTGTACCGTGCCATGGCAGGCTCCGCATCGGCTGTGGGCCATCATTCTTGCATGGCCCCCTGGGGGTTCCAGACGGCGGCGCACACAGGCCGATGCGCTATCCTCCTGCCCATATCAGAGGAGGTCAGACCATGCCGACGCAACCGAACGTCGTCCTGTTCAGCGTCCACAAGGACGCCATGGACGCAGCCGTGCGCGCCTTCGCCAGCGACTGGCCGGAGGCCCGCACCAGCAACCTGCTCGATGACGGGCTGTTCAACTGGGTGCGCAGCGCCGGGGGCGTCGTGCCGGAGATGTACGACGCGTTCCGCACGCTGGTGCGCTACTCGATCTCGCGCGGCGCCGATGGCATCGTGTTCACCTGCTCGGCCTTCCGCGACGTGATCGACGCCTGCGCGAAGGAGTTCCCGATCCCGATGATCGGGCCCAATGAGGCGATGATCGAACAGGCGCTCGACGCCGGTTCGAAGTTCGCGGTGATGGCCACCGTCGGGCCGACCATCCCGTCGTTCTCGGCCGAGATGCTCGATGTCGCAGCCGCCCGCGGCCGGAAGATCGAACTCGTGCCGTACGTGGTCGACGGTGCCTTCGATGCGCTGGCCGGCGGCGACCCGGCCCGGCACGATTCGCTGGTCGCGGAGAAGGCGAGGGAAATCTCGGGCTGCGACGCGATCGTGCTGGCGCAGTTCACGCTGTCGCGGGCGGTGCCGGCGGTGTCCGGGGTGAGCCCGCTGCCGATCTTCAATTCGCCGGGCGCGGCCGTGGCGAAGATGCGCCGCCTGCTCGACCGCTGAGCTGCAGAGGTACCGGCCTGCCTGGGCAGGCCGGCTGCCCGATCACTCCGGCTTGATGCCCACCGCACGCACCACCTTGCCCCACTTCTCGTACTCGGACAGCACGAACGCGCGGAACTGATCCGGGCCCGACGGGGCGATGTCGGTACCGGCCTTGCGGAAGCCCTCGACCACGTCGGGCGCCTTCACCAGCGCAACCGTCTCGCGATGCAAGGCGTCGATGACCGTGCGCGCGGTCTTCACCGGTACCGACAGGCCCATCCAGAACGTCGCGTCGTAGCCGGGCACCCCCGCCTCGGCGAGGCTCGGCACGTCCGGCATCTGCGCCGAGCGCTGCGCGGTCGTGACGCCCAGTGCCAGCAGCCGGCCAGCGTTGTGGTGGGACAGCGCGATCGCGATACCCGGAAAGCCGATCTTCACCTGTCCGCCGAGCACGTCTGCGATCGCGGCACCGCTGCCCTTGTACGAGACATGGGTGACCTTGATGCCGGCCATCGACATGAACAGTTCGCCGAACAGGTGCTGCCCGCCGCCGACGCCCGACGAAGCCCAGTCGAGCTTGCCGGGCTGGGGACGCGCGAGCGCGATCAGTTCCTTCACCGACTTCACCGCCAGGGTCGGATGCACCACCAGCACGTTCGGCGAGGACGCGAACATCGCAACCTGCGCGAAGTCCTTCAGCGCGTCGTAGCCGAGCTTGGGATAGACATGGGGGCTGACCACGAATGGGGTGGCAGTGACCAGCACCGAGTAACCGTCGGGCTCGGCCCTGGCCACGGTCGCGGTGCCGATGGCGCCACCGGCGCCGGGGCGGTTGTCAATGATGAACGGGCTGCCCATGCGCTCGGCGAGCTTCGTGGCAAGGATGCGCGTGGGTACGTCGGTCGCGCCGCCGGCAGCGAATGGCACCAGCAGGCGGACGGGCTTGGCCGGATAGGCCGGCGCCTGCGCGCATGCGGCCGACGCAGCCGCCGCTGCGAAAACCGCGCCCAGCCATCCTCCAGTGCGATGCACCCAACGTTCCATGTCATCCTCCGGTCGATCGCGCGCTCCGGCGCGGGGGCGCGATACTACCCGAGCGCGCGAATGGCGAAAGCCCGCCCGATGACATCCGGCCCGTGCCGGCACCGACTGCCACACTCCGGTACAGTCGCATGGAACAACCGTCCTTATTCAGGCGACCTGTCCCAGTACAGGACGCCGATGAAGGCGTGACGAACGGATGGCGCGCCGGCGCCCGTTCCGATCCCGCGCGGCGAGGGCGGCAAACCGGATCCGGAGGAGAAGCACCATGAACACACCGCTGTCGTGCACAGCCGCGGCACTGGCCGCTGCCTGTATCGCCCTGCCCTCGATCACCCTCGCCCAGGCCTGGCCTGCCAAGCCGGTGCGCGTGGTGATCCCCTGGCCTGCCGGCGGCTCGAACGATATCGTCGGCCGCGTCGTGATGCAGGAGCTGTCGCGCACCCTCAGCCAGCAGTTCGTGATCGACAACCGGGCCGGCGCATCGGGCGTAGTCGGTGCTGACCTGGTGGCCAAGGCGCCGGCCGATGGCTACACGCTGATGGTCCACTCGACCACCCATGTCGGCAATGCGCACCTGTACGGCAAGAAGCTGACCTACGACACGATGAAGGACTTCACCGGCGTCGGCATGCTCTCCTCGCAGCCTGGAGTGCTGACAGTCCACCCCGCGCTGCCGGTGAAGACGCTGAAGGACTTCATCGCGCTGGCGAAGGCGAAGCCGCGCCAGATCAACTATTCCTCGTCGGGTAACGGCAGCGCACCGCACCTGCAGATGGCGCTGCTGATCTCGATGGCCGGCATCGACATCACCCATGTGCCGTACAAGGGCGGTGCGCCGCAGGTCGCAGCGCTGCTGGGGGGCGAGACTCAGGCGTCGTTCGCCACCCTCGGCACGGTGATCAGCCAGATCCAGGCCGGCAAGCTGCGCCCGCTCGGCGTCGGCTCGTCTTCGCGCGCGAAGGCCCTGCCGGGTGTACCCACGATTTCGGAGGCGGGATTGCCCGGCTACGACATGAACCCCTGGATCGGCGTGTTCGCGCCGGCCGGGACACCGAGGGCAATCATCGACCGGCTGAACACCGAGATGAACCAGGCGCTATCGATCCCGGAGGTGATGTCCACCCTCGCGAAGCAGGCACTCGATCCGGCACCGACCACGGTCGACGAGTTCAACCGCATCCTGCGCGTGGACTTCGAGAAATACGGCAAGCTGATCGCGCTGACCGGCGCGAAGATTGAATGAAGGTCTGTTGAATGAACGTCGGTCGAATGAACATCCTGGCGCAGCGCACGGGAGGCTTCCGGTGAGCGCAGCACACGACGGGATTCCCGGCGCCGCCGGCGCCACGGTGGCCCAGGCGCGCTTCGCGTCCGCACTGGCGTTCGACCAGTTGCCGGCGGAAGTGGTCGAACGCACGAAGACCTGCGTGCTCGATACCCTCGGCTGCTGCCTGTTCGGATCGACGCAGCCGTCGGTGCGCAAGCTGACCGCCATGGCCGCCGGTGAAGACAGTGGCGGCGGCGCGATCCTCATGGGGACAGCACGACGCGCCAGCGCCTCGATGGCGGCACTGGTCAACGCGACCGCTGCGCACAGTTTCCAGCTCGACGAAATCCACATCCAGGCGACGCTGCACCCCGGCTCGGCAGCGCTGCCGGCGGTGCTGGCCGTGGCGCAGTGCGCCGGGCGGCCAGTCAGCGGGCGCGAAGCGATCACCGCGCTGGTTGCCGGCTACGAGACGGCGCTGCGCACCGGGATGGCTGCGCGCGGCTCCATCTTCACGCGCGGCTACCACAACCAGGGCGCCACCGGCGCGCTGGCCGCCGCGGTCGCGGCCGGACGACTGATCGGCCTCGATGCGCTGCAGATGCAGCATGCGCTGGGCATTGCCGGCTCGCAGGCCGCCGGGCTGATGGCCGTGCAGGAAGGTGCGATGGCGAAGAGCTTCCACTGCGGGCGCGCCTCGCAGGGCGGCGTCTATGCCGCGAAGCTCGCCGCCCTCGGGTACACCGGCATCCCTCAGGTGCTGGAGGAACCCTACGGCGGCTTCCTGAGCACCATCGCCATCCCGGCGCAATGCGACGGCACGATGCTCACGGCCGGGCTGGGCGAGCGCTGGGAAATCCTGAACGTCGGCTACAAGCCGGCGCCAGCCTCCAACGGCAGCGTGAGCGCGATGACCGCCCTCGACACGATCATGCGCGAACACGCGATCGACGCGGGACAGATAGAGCGCATCACCGCGCATGTCAGCAGCAATACGCTCGGCCACTGCGGCTGGGAGTACACCCCGGACAAGGTGCAGGGCGTGCTGGCCGCACAGATGAACCTGCGCTACGGGCTGGCGGTGATGGCCCTGGAACGCGAGGCTACCGCCGCCCAGTTCGCCCCGGAGCGCCTGTTCGCACCGGAGACGATGGCCTTCCTGCCGCGTATCCATGTCGAGCACGAGCCGAAGTACGACGGCCACGGCGGCATCTATCGAGTGGGCTGCCGACTTCAGGTACAGACCCGCGACGGGCGCCTGCACGAGACCGAAGTGCTGTTCCGCAAGGGCAGCAACGAGGACCCGATGACCGCCGGGGAACTGCGCCACAAGTTCCTCGGGCTGGCCTCCCCGGTGCTCGGCGAAGGCCGCGCCCGAACGCTGGCCGAGGCGGTCGACCGGCTGGATACGCTCGACGACCTCGACGCCCTGTCATCACTGCTGGCCGCCGACTGAGTGAGCGTGCGCTCACATCTGTACATCGCGCTACCATCCGGACATTGAGGGCAAACGTCATCTGGGCTGCCATCCGTGCACCCGCGACCGACGACGCCCGGACAGCGACCTGAGGAGACATCCGTGGCCAACGACAAGCTGAACGCCTACAACATCTTCGACCTGCGCGAGCAGGCCCTGCGCCGGGTACCGAAAGGCCTGTTCGAGTTCACCGACCGCGGTACCGAGGATGAAGTCTCGCTGAAGAACAACCGGTCGATCTTCGACGGCATCCGCTTCAAGCCGCGCACCCTGGTCGACGTGTCCAAGCGTACCCAGGCGACGACGATCTTCGGCGTGAACCACAAGATGCCGATCGCGATCGCCCCCACCGGGGTCGCCGGCCTGATGTGGTACGAGGGCGAGGTCGCGCTGGCCAGGGCGGCGCGTGCGGCCGGCATCCCGTTCACGCTGGCCACCGGTTCGGTGACGCCGATGGAGAAGGTGGCGAAGGAAGCCGGCGGCGACCTCTGGTTCCAGCTCTACATGTGGCCCGACCGCTCGCTGTCGCATGAACTGGTGATGCGCGCGCGCGACGCCGGCTACAAGGCGCTGATCGTGACCGTCGACGGCGTGTCCTCGGGCAACCGCGAATACAACATCCGCAACGGCTTCACCATCCCGTTCACCTTCTCGACCCGCAACATGGTCGACATGATGAAGCACCCGGCCTGGCTGTTCGGCACGATGGCGCGCTACCTCGCGACCAGCGGCATGCCGACCTACGCGAACTATCCGGCCGCTGCGCGCGCGAAACTCACCGCCGGCCCGGTCGGCCGTTCCAGCCTGCGCTCGGATTCGATCAACTGGGACGACCTGGACGCGCTGCGCAAGATCTGGCCGCACAAGCTGATCGTCAAGGGCATGCTCGACCCGGCCGATGCGGTGCGCGCGGTCGAGCACGGCGCCGACGGCATCGGCGTGTCGAACCACGGCGGGCGCAACCTCGACGGCATCATCTCGCCGATCGAGGCCCTGCCGGAGATCGTCGATGCGGTCGCTGGCCGCGCGACCATCTTCATGGACAGCGGCGTGCGCCGCGGCAGCGACGTGGTCAAGGCGCTGGCGCTCGGGGCCGACGCGGTGATGGTTGGCCGTGCCACGCTCTACGGCGTGGCCGCCGGTGGCGAGGCAGGGGCGGCGCGTGCGCTGGAGATCTTCCGCGAAGAGATCCACCGCGTGCAGGCACTGCTCGGCGTGCACCACCTCGGGCAACTGGGACCGCAGTACCTGAAGCTGGTCGACCCGACCCTGCGCGCGCCGAAGTACGTCCGCCGTCCGCTGCAGGCCGTGCCGGCAGCCGATCTCGCCGCCGCACCCGCGGCAGAGGCATCGAAGCCACGCTGAGCATCCGCACGGGGCACGTCGCCCACCGACCCGCTGGAGCAAGAGAAGATGACCGCCGCAACCCCTGAAGTGCTCGCCGACCTGGCACCCACCGGCAAGCTGCGCGCCGGCATCAACTTCTCCAACTTCCTGCTGACCGCGCGCGCGCCGGACGGCACACCCAAGGGTGTCGCGCTCGACCTGGCGCATGAACTCGGCCGCCGGCTCGGCGTACCAGTCGAGATCGTCGAGTTCCCCAACCCGGGCAAGCTCGCCGAGAGCGCGGACAAGGGTATCTGGGATGTCGGCTTCCTCGGCTCCGAGCCGGCACGGGCGGTGCTCATCGACTTCTCCGCCGCCTATGTCGAGATCGAAGCCACCTACCTGGTACGCGACGGTTCGCCGCTGAAGGCGATCGCCGATGTCGACCGCGACGGCGTGTCGGTGGTCGTTCCGGCCAAGGCCGCCTACGGGCTCTGGCTCGCCGCCAACCTGAAGCAGGCGAAGCTCACCGGCGTGGACACCGCCGATACGGCCGCGCAGCGCTTCGTCGACGAGAAGTTCGATGCGCTCGCCGGCCTGAAGGACCGGCTGGTCCAGGACGTGAAGAAGATCCCCGGCACGCACCTGATCCCCGGGCAGTTCGCCGCCGTGCAGCAGGCCGCAGGCACGCCCAAGGGCCGCGCTGCGGGCAACGCCTTCCTGTGCGCTTTCATCGAGGATGCGAAGGCGTCTGGCCTGGTGGCGAAGCTGATCGAACAGAACAACGTCGGGCACGGGCTGACGGTCGCACCGCCAGCCTAGGACACCGCGCCCACGCAACAGGTCGCAGGCGGCTGGGGTTCAGTCTTCGACGTGCGGTAGCCCGAGCAGGTCCTGGTGGCCGACGCACAGCGACAGCGTCCCTTGCGCGACCTGCGCCCTGCGCCGGGCAACCCATGCGTCGATCTCCGGTGTGGCTGCAGGCTCCACTTCGCGCGCGACCGCAGCAGCCTCGTCGATCATCCGGATCAGCATCGAGCCTGCTGGCTCGCCGCGGCCCGGCCCGACCTGCCAGTCTGCACGCACGGCACTGGTGATGCAGCCCCGCGCATCGAGCTTCGCCCGCAGGCGCTCGGTGGCCGCTGGGCCGAGCGAAGCACCGAACCCCTTGTCACCCTGCTGGTGACGCTCGAACGCGGACGCGATCGCGGCATCGCCGGCGTCGGTCGGAGACCATTCGCGCAGGCCATCGACGGTCAGGGTCGCCAGCAGCGGTACTGCCGCGCGTGCAATGGCATCGGCCAGCCGTCCGAGCCATGCGTCCGAGACGAGATCGAGGAAGGCGGTGGTGGTCACGCCATCGAAGGATCCGAGCACGAGCTGATCGAACGATCCCTGCAGGTCGAGCCGACGCGCGCGCACGCGCCACTGAGCGCGGCCGGCATCGATCACCAGCCCCCCTTCAGCGACACGGCAACTCCAGCCGTTCGCGACTGCCCAGCGCCCCAGTTCGCGCGCCTGGGCCGCGATCAGCTCGGGATCGTGGTCGACCAGCAGCCAGTCCTGGTCGCCGGGCACGAGCGGTGCCAGCACGCGCAGGTTGGCGCCGCTGCCGGCCGCGAGGTCCACCAGCCGGCAGGCATGCGGCCGCCAGGATGCCGGCCTGGAGGGAGCCTGCGATCCGCTGCGTGCGTCAGCACGTGCAACGACTGCCTCCACGAACCGTGCCGCCAGTTCACCGTCGCGCGCGGCGGCATCGAACGGCTCGCGCAGCGCAAGCCAGCCTGCATCGAAGCCTGTCATGACGCGAGCCGATCGGCGGCTTCGGCCCAGCGCCGTACCGCAGCCGGCCAGTCTGGCAGCGCCGCGGCGGCCTGCCGCGCGCCGGCAGCCAGGTGCCTGCGCAACGGTGGATCGACCAGCATCCGGTGCAGCGCTTCGCGCAGCGCGGCGACGTCGCCAGGTGCGACCAGCAACCCTGCCGTCTCGGGCACGGTGTCCGGGATGGCACCGGCGGTGGTGCCGATCACCGGTAAACCATGGGCCATCGCTTCGGCATAGGCCATGCCATAACCCTCGTGGCTGGACGGCAGCACGAACACGTCGGCGTCGTGCCACGCATCGGCCAGCGCTGCCGGTGGACGCTCGCCGGCAAGGTCCACCCGGTCGCCGAGTCCATGGTGTTCGATCGCGGCGCGCAATGCGACCACCGCTGCCGTGTCGCGCTCCAGGCTGCCGATGCAGGTCAACCGCCAGGGCAGGTGCTTCAGTCCGGCCAGCGCCTCGACCAGGGACAGGTGTCCCTTGCGCGGAACGACGCTGCCAACCATCAGCAGCCGCAGTGTGTCCGCATCGTGTTCGCCAGCTGGCGGCTGGTCGTACCCCGGCCGGTCGTCACCCGGCCGCTTGTACACCGGCAGGTCATTGCCAGGCGGCACGATCTCGATGCGCGCCGGGTCGATGCCCGCGTCGGCGATGCAGCGGGCAGTATGTGCGCTCGGGCAGAGCAGGCCGCGCAGCATCGGCCACAGCCGCCGCTCGGTCGCATCCATGCGCCGGGCGAACGCCGGCGCGATGCCGGTCTCGAGCGACAGGGGATGATGGATGAAGCCGAGCAGCCGGAGGCGGCGAGCCTGCGTATCGAGGCAGTCTGCGAATCCCGGCAGGGCCAGCCCGTCGATCACCGCGACACTGTCGCCAGGCAGTGCCTCCAGGGCCGCTGCCGCGGCGGCACGGGTCGACGCGTCGACGTCGGGATAGCAGCCGGGCAACTCGACCACGCGCACGCTGCGCCCGGCGGCGCGCAGGCCGTCGACCACCCGGCGGTCGAACAGATAGCCGCCGGTGAACTGGTCCAGCGCGCCCGGCACGACCATCGCGATTGGCGCTCCGATCAACGCAATGCGCCTTCGAAGCTCGCCCAGGCCACTGGCGACTCGCGCAGCGTGACCCGCATCGACGCGAGTTGCCCGGCGGTACCGGGCCCGAAGTCACCGGCGGAGATGCGCACCTGCAGGCGGCGGAAGATCTCGCCTGCCATGAACTCGGTGGTGGTGTTGCGGCCGGCCAGTTCGGGCAGCGTGTCGAGGTTCTTGTAGTTGAGCCCGGCGAGTACGTCGCGCAGGGCCTGCAACGCAAGGCCGATGTCGCACACCAGCCCGTTCTCGTCGAGCGCCTCGCGCCTCACGTCGATCTCCACCCCGTAGGTGGCGCCGTGCAACTGCTGCGCCGGGCCGAAGATCTCTCCGGTGAAGCTGTGCGCGATCATGATGTGGTCGGAAACGGCAAGGCTGTACATGCGGATGCTCCAGGATCAGGGGTAGGTCACGACGGTGCACAAGGCTCCGTCGGGCGAGTGGGCGAGCCGGGCCATCGCGGCCGGCAACGTGTCGAAGGCAACCCGTGCTTCGACCAGTGCATCGAAGGCGTCGTCGGCGAGCAGGTCGAGAGCCAGCGCCATGCGCCGGCGGTGGTCCCAGCGCGCGCGCTGCGCGGTGGCGACGCTGCCCACCTGCGACGAGCGCAGCACCAGACGGCGGCTGTGGAACGCTTCGCCCAGCGGCACCGGCACCCGCCGGTCGCCGTACCAGCTCATCTCGAGCACGGTCGCCTCGAAGCCGGCAAGCGCCAGTGCGGTGGCGAGGCCGTCCGGATGGCCGCTCGCATGCACGACGATGTCGCGGTCGCCAGCGGCATCCAAGGGCAGCACGTGGCGCAGACCCAGGCGGCCGGCGACCGCCGCCCGCTGCGGGTCTGGATCGACCAGTTCGACCTCGGTCCCGGGGATGCGCGCTGCCAGCGTCGCGACCAGCAGGCCGACCACGCCACCACCGACGACCGTGATCCGGTCGCCCACGCGTGGACCGGCGTCCCAGAGACCGTTCACAGCGGTCTCCATGTTCGCTGCAAGCACCGCGCGCGGTGCGGGAAGCGACCCGGGCAGCACCGTGGTCCACGCAGCCGGCACCACGTAGCGATCCTGGTGCGGGTGCAGGCAGAACACGTGCTTCCCGACCAGTTCATCGACGCCGGCCTCGACGACACCGACCGAGCAGTAGCCGTATTTCACCGGCGCCGGAAAGTCGCCCTGCTGGAAGGGGCAGCGCATCGCCTGCCACTGTGTAGAAGGCACCTCGCCGCGGAACACCAGCGACTCGGTACCGCGGCTGATGCCGCTGTACAGCGCGCGCACGAGCACCTCGCCCGGCCCGGGCGGTGGCAGCGGTGCGTCGCGCAGTTCGCCACGGGACGGCCCGGTGGTCCAGAACGACCTCGACGACGCGACCGGGGCAGCGGCCCCGCCGGCATCGCCGGCATCGCGATCAGCCATCGCCAGCCTGTACTGCGTCGACTGCCTCGAAATCGCATTCGATCATCACGTCTTCGCCGAGCATCACGCGCCGGGTGCGCGGACGCAGGCTCTGCTCGAGATCGCTGATCTCGGGCAACGTGATGGCGGGACGGCCCGAACCCAGGATCACCGGCGCCACCGTGACCTGCAGCCGGTGCAGCGCGCCCGCGTCGAGGAATCGCGACACGGTGATGCCGCCGCCTTCGACCAGCAGCCGATGCAGGCCACGCTGGGCGAGGACACGGCAGATCTCCCGAGGATCGAGGCCGCATGCGCCGCGTTCGATCGGCACGACCTGCGCATGGCCGAGGCGTTCGCCTTCATGTCCGAAACCCGCTGCCACCAGCAGCAGCGTCGGCGCGACATCGTCCATGAACACGCGCTGCGTGCCATCGAGGCGCCGCTCGGGATCGATCACGACCCGCACCGGATGGCGGCCGAGGCAGAGGCGCACAGTCAGTTGCGGATCGTCGTGCAGGACGGTATTCACGCCCACCAGGACGGCATCCGAAATCGCGCGCATGCGGTGGGTGTGCAGCAGGTCTTCGGCACCGCTGAGCCAGCGCGAAATACCGCTGGCGGTTGCGATGCGGCCGTCCAGGCTCTGCGCGAGATGGCCCACCACCAGCGGCCGGTCCCGTGGTCCCGCACACAGCGGTCCATACAACGACACCAGCGGGTCGTGCGGCCATTGCGCGAGCGCCTCGATGTCGCCATCGAGGAGTGCCTGCCATTGCACGCCGCCGGCAGGCTCCGGCTCAGCGGAAGGATGGGCAGTCACGTCGATTTCGGGCGGCATGTGTCGGTGTTCGGATCGGGTGCGGGCGGGATATCAGCGGGGAGCGACGGCAGTGAAGCCATCGAACACGATATCCGGGGCGCTGAGGTTGTGGTGCGAGGGCTCGCTGCGGCCGAAGCGCGCGGCTGGCGCGCGCATGCTCTCGAAGGAAAGAACCGGTGCGGTCGACGGCTTGCCGGCAGCCCCGGCGTTCCAGGCGACCAGCGCCACGTCCGACTGCTCCGTCGTGACGAACATCGACCGCAGCGCCGCGAACGGCCGGCCGGACGACACCGGCGTGTCGAGCGACATCGACAGTACGAGTTGCTTGCGCGATACCTCGGTGATGGCCAGGCGCCCGCGCGAACCATCGCGGAACACCAGGTCGAAGTTCTCGCGTACCGGGTCGAAGGTGACTTCGCGCAGTGCCACATACGGGCGACCGTCGTGCTCGACCGGGCCGAACAGGAAGGAACTGCCATAGGCACTGTCGGGCAGCGTCGATGGCGGCAACGGCTTCGGACGCCAGTAGCCGTCCGACGGATAGAGCACGAGGATCTCGACATCGCGCGGCTTGGGCTCCGGGCCGGGAACCGCCAGTCGCACCAGTTGCACGAGATGCAGGCCGCGTTCCACGCGGTCACCCACGCGGAAGTCGACCGACTCCGGCCGCCAGAACGTCGGGAATGCGTGGCCCACCAGCCGTGTATGGGCGTCCTCGTACAGGGTCACCGTCCGAGGTTCGAACTTGAAGACCGGGTCGTTCGACATGTCACAGTTCGTGAAGTCGGGCTCCGTGCTGTCTTTGACCACCGAGGCGATGTAGGGCGGATGCTCGGCCACGATCCGGAACGCGGAGATGCCGGTGCCCACGACCTTCACATAGACGTTGTCTTCTTCCGCGCACAGCGTCGGCTGGCTCGCGTTGATGAACTCGGCCTGCACCGGCATCGTCGCCCGGCGCGCCGGGTCGATGATCGTACAGCCGACCGTTCCAGCCAGCGCAGCGGCCGCCAGCGAGCAGACAAGGATCTTGCGCATCAGCCGTTCCCCGCCAGTGAAGGCTCGAGGCCCGGTGCGAACAGTTCGGCGGCAACGGCGTCGGTCGCCACCGCCGCAGCCGGCCATGTCTCGTCGGGCGTGCGGCAAAGACCGGCGCGCGCCATCGTCCGACCGAGGGCGGGCGAGGCCGTAGCCATCGCGAGCGGTATCGCCAGCAACAGGCCGAGGTAGATCGGCAGGCCGAACCAGAACGCCCCGGGCGCGATCCATAGCGTCGCGCCAGCCAGGACCAGGCCGGTCAGCGCCTGTGGCCAGAGGCAGCGCACCGCCACAGACAGCGGCACCTGCGCGGCGTCGCGCTGCTGGGAGGTCCAGCCGACGCGGCGGCCGAACAGCAGTCCGACCAGGAAGATGCTGATGGCGACCGCCGAGACCGGCGCCAGCAGCGTGGTCAGCAGCAGTTCGATGAAGGCACTGGCCAGGATGCGCAGCGTCCCGCCGAAGGCGGCACGCAGCCGCGCGCGCGCCAGCACGTTGAACAGCGTGGCCAGCTTCGGCGCGAAGGTCATCGTAAGGATGGCCGCGAACAGCATCAACCCGGTGTCGGGGCGCAGCGGCATCTGTCGCACCAGCCCCGCGAACATGAGCAGCAGCCAGGCGAGCGAGCCGAAGTACATCGCGATCGCCAGCACCAGCTGGACGCGGCTGACCGGCAGCAGGTCGCGCAGCCCGAGCAGCTTCAGGTACTGCATGTTGCCCTGGCACCAGCGCAGGTCTCGACGGATGAACTCGGGCAGCGCCGGCGGGTTCTCTTCCCAGCTGCCATCCTCGACCGGCAGCACACGCACCTCGAAGCCGGCGCGCCGCATCAGCACCGCCTCGACCTGGTCGTGGCTGAGCACATGGCCGCCGAGCGGCGCGCCGCCGGGCAGCACCGGGAGGTGGCAGTGCGCGGTGAACGGCGCGACACGCAGGATCGCGTTGTGGCCCCAGTACGGACCGCAATCGCCCTGCCAGAATGCGGAGCCGAGCGTGTACGACCGCATGCCAAGGCGCATGCCGAACTGGAACACCCGTGCAAACGGGCTCGCGCTCGGCAGGCCGGTCACCAGCGTCTGCACGATGCCGAGGTGCGGACGCGCCTGCATGATGCGCACCAGCCGCAGCATCGACTGCGCGGTCATCACGCTGTCGGCATCGAGAACGATCGCGAATGGATGGCGGTCGCCCCAGCGTTCGCAGAAGTCGCGGATGTTGCCCGCTTTATAGCCGGTGCAGACGGCACGCTGCCGGTAGGTCACCTGCACAAGGCCGTCGAAGCGCGCGGACAGCGCCGCGGCCGTCTCCGTTTCGGCAGCGGCAATGGCTGCGTCGTCGCTGTCGCTCAGCATGTAGAGGTGAAAGGCAGACGCATGGCCGGTGCTGACGATTCCCTGCAGCATCCATTCGAGGTTTCGCTGCAGCCGCCGCGTATCCTCATTGCGGATGCACACCAGCAGCGCGGTGGTGGTGTCGATCGGCAGGTCGTCCGGAACGTCGCACAGGTCAGGCGATACGGCCCGGGCCGGGTCGCGGCTGAAGGTCATTACGGCAAAGCCGATCACCGCGTTCCAGAATCCGATCGCGGTCCATGGCAGGGTCAGCGCGAACAGCGCCAGCATCAGCAGTCCGATCGGGTCGACACCTTCGACGAAAAGGGTCAGCGCCATCAACCAGAGCAGCGCGCCTGAGGTCGACAGGACCAGCGTGGCAAAGCCGACGCGGCGCCACGTCATCGAGGGGCGGTTGCTATCGGGAGCCGCGGCCAGTTGGTCGGCGGAGGGTGTTTCGTTCGACATCTGTATCGCCTGCTAGGTCATTCGTTTCAGGAGGCCGTCCCGGCGGACGAACGTGTGGTACACCACGCCGGCCAGATGGCCTCCGATCAGCAGGATGATCGTGATCGCCCCGCACCAGTGGAACAGCGAAAGCCATTGCGCCAACGACTCATTCTTGCCAATCGGAGATGGCAGCGGCAGCACGCCGAATACCGACAGCGGGAAACCCCAGGCATTGGTCGCGAGGAATCCGATCACCGGCATCAGGAGCAGCAGGGCGTATAACGCGCCATGGGTCAAATGCGCGCACACGCGGACCCATGCCGGCGTATCTTTTGGCAGCGGAGGCGGCGGATTCAGCCGACGATAGACGATGCGCGCCAGTGCCAGGACGAATACGATCACCCCCAGGCTCTCGTGCACGTTGTAAAGGCGCATCTTGAACGCTTGGTCGGCCGGCTCGAAGTATACGATCCAGAGCCCAGCGACTATGATCACCAGCATCAGGGCGGCGGTGATCCAGTGCAACCATCGGGCAGGTGGCAGGTAGCGCAAGGCGGGCAGGATGCTGTCTCCGGGCGGGCTCTGGCGGCAGCGACACGGTCGCGCCTCTATAATTGCCTGCGGGTTGCAGGGCAAAGGCGCGGATGGTACTACGCCGGCACGCCGACAGGCACCGGGCATGGCGTGTCCGTCTATCGACTGCGCCGGTCCGATCCGGAGCCGGTAACGGTCCGAACGTATGGTCGGCTCGACGACCAGTCGGCGGGCGGTCCGTCCCGGCTCAATCGACCTGATTAATCGGCGCGAAGTCGCGCAGCCGGTGGATGCGTCACGCGGTCGCGATCGAGGGCCAGCGGTGCGCCCACGGATGCGCATCCTCGAACTGCTGCGCGAGCTGCAGCACGGACAGGTCGTCGCCGAACGCACCCACCAGCTGCATGCCGATCGGCAGGCCGGCTGACGACGACTCGACCGGCACGCTGATCGCAGGCAGCCCCGCAGCATTTACGTAGCCCGAGAACAGCCCGGAACCGCGCGCGGCCGCAGGACGGCCATCGATCTCCTTCGGGAACGGATGCTCGACCGGCCAGGGCATCGCGGTCGACGTCGCGGTCAACAGGATGTCGAACGTCTCGAACTCCGCGGTCGCGCGGGCGCGCAGCGCCTGCAGCGAATCGAGGGCGTTCACATAGTCTGTCGCCGTCAGGCGCAGGCCCTTCGTGCCCCAGTCCAGGATGGCTTCGCCGACCTTCTCGCGCCAGTCGGCATGCTTCTCGACCACGCGCGCCACGGCCGCGCCGCTGAGCACGCCACGGATCGCATCAACCTGGTCGATGTCGAACGGCACCGGGCCCTCGACCACCTCATGGCCGAGCGCGGCCACCTGCTGCGCTGCGTTGGCGATCGCGGCGCGCACCTGCGGATCGACCGGCTCGCTGCCGATGCCGGACACGTACCGGATGCGCAGCCTGCGCAACGTCCCGGGCTGCAGCGCCGGCGGCAGCGGCTGGTCGCCGAAGGCCAGCGAGGCCCGATCCGCGGCCTCCGGCTGCGCCACGGTGCGGAACACCTCGTACAGTTCCGCCACCGTGCGTGCCGCCGGGCCGATCACCTGGAAATCGTTGGCGAGCGCCGGGAATCCATGCCGGCGCGGTATACGACCGGTCGACGGGCGCAGGCCGACGATGCCCGTATAGCCCGCCGGACGCCGGATCGAGCCGCCGGCATCGGTGCCGATCGCGATCGGCGCCAGCCCGGCCGCGATCGCCGCGACCGCGCCGCCGCTGGAGCCGCCGGGCGTGAGCGCCGTATCCCACGGATTGCGTGTCTTGCCGAACAGCAGGTTGTCGGTGTGCGAGGCCAGGGCAAGTTCCGGCGTGTTGGTCTTGCCGACGATCACCGCGCCCGCCGCGCGCAGGTACGAGACGACGCGATCGTCGTCCGCCGGCATGAATCCTTCGAACAGCCGGCTGCCCCAGGTCGCCGGCAGGCCTTTCGCGAATAGGTTGTCCTTGATGGTCGCGGGAATGCCGTCGAGCACGCCCAGGCGGGTGCTGGACATCATCCGCTGCTCGGAGGCCTGCGCGGCGGCTCGCGCGCCGTCGATGTCGAAGGCGACGATCGCATTGAGTACCGGATTGATGCGCTCGATTCGAGCGAGGTACATCTCGAGCAGTTCGACCGGCGACAGTGCCTTGCGCGCCATGAGTGCGGACAGTTCGATGACTGTCGATTGCCAGGGATGCGGCGACTGCCGGGACAGCGATGACATGGAGCCAGTCTCGTCGAATGCGGTCGATCGACAGTACACGAATCGTCCCGCAGCGTGTTCCGGCAGCGGCAGCGGCACGGCGTGCTAGATTCAATGCATACAAGAACAGATCGTCCGGAGGAGCATCGAATGTACAGGTCCAGGTCGTTGCGCCTGGGCGTTGCCATCGGCCTGCTGGCCGGGGCGGCGTCCGTCCATGCGCAGAGTTTTCCCAACCGCTCGCTGCGTATCGTCGTGCACTTCCCGCCCGGGGGCCCGGTGGATTTCGTCGCCCGTGCGCTCGGGCAGCGCCTGAGCGATGCCTGGAAGCAGCCGGTGGTGATCGAGAATCGCCCCGGCGCCGGCGGCGTGGTCGGCGTCGAGTTGGTGCTGCGCTCGCCACCCGACGGGCACACGCTGCTGCTGGGCACATCGGGCTCGATGGCCGTAGCGCCGGCGGTCAGCAAGCTGCCCTATGACGTGTTCACCGACCTGGCACCGATCGCCCTGCTGGTGATCAACCCACAGATCCTGGTGGTGCACCCGTCGCTGCCGGTGCGAACGGTGAGCGAGCTGGTCAAGCTCGCGAAGTCGAAGCCGGGGCAGATCAACTATGCATCGGTCGGGCCGGGAAGCCCGAACCACATGGGGATGGAACTGCTGAAATCGATGACCGGCATGGACATGGTGCACATCCCCTACAAAGGCACCACGCCGGCCATGACCGATGTCATATCCGGCCAGGTCTCGCTGCTGTTCAACAGCATGCCGTCGGTGCTGCCGCACATCAAGTCGGGACGGCTGCGCGCCATCGCCGTCGGCAGTGCAAAGCGCTCCCCGGCCGCGCCGGACGTGCCCACCGTCTCCGAGACACCGGGGCTGCAGAGCTTCCAGTACACGACCTGGTACGGGCTGTTCGGCCCAGCTGCAATGCCGAAGGACATCATCAACCAGGTCAACGCCGAAACGGTGAAAGCGCTCAACCAGCCCGACATGTCCGAGCTGTTCGCGAGCCAGGGCGCGGAACCGGCACCGACTTCGCCCGAAGGGCTGGCCAAGTTCATGCGCGCAGAGTTCGAAGCGTGGCGCAAGGTGATCAAGGCTGCGAAGATCACGCTGCAGTAGCCGCGGGCGGCGGCGCTGCGGTATCACTGCCGGGGAATGCATATGGAATGCTGGACGGGCCCGTCGTCGGACTATGAACTCACCCAGGCCGCGCTGCTGGCCGCGGGCATCACCGACGGGCTGCCGGCGATCCCGCCAACCGCCGACCGGGTCGCGCGCATGCTCGAGTCTGCCGGGCTGGACCCGGCAGGCACGCTGGGCGTGCTTCCGCCGACCTATGTCGACGTCACCTGGCAGCAGGTCGCGATCAATGCGGTCATGGCCGGGTGCACGCCGCCCTGCCTCGGCATCGTCGGCGCTGCCATCGCCGCGATGTGCGCTGACGAGTTCAACCTGCTAGGCATTGCCACCACGACCGGCTCGGCCTGCCCGATGATCATCGTCAACGGGCCTGCCGCCGTTGCAGCGGGAATGAACGCGGGCGCCAACGCGCTCGGCCCGGGCAACGCGGCCAACGCATCGATCGGCCGCGCGGTCGGCCTGGTGCTGCGCAATGTAGGCGGCGCGATACCCGGCGAGGTCGACATGGCCACGCTCGGGCAGCCGGGCAAGTACAGCTTCTGCGTCGCCGAGAACGAGGCCGAGAGCCCGTGGACGGCGCTGCATGTCGACCGCGGCTTCGATCCGGCGCAGGGCGTGGTCACCGTCGTCGGCGCCGCGGGCAGCATCGAGATCAACGACAGTTCCAGCCGCGACCCGGCCGACCTCGCGCAAACCTATGCCGGTTCGATGCCGGCGGCAGGCAATGTCGGCTCGGGCGGTACCGTTGGTGGCGGACAGGCGGTGCTGCTGGTGCCGCCAGAGCACGCGCTGCTGTTCCAGCGCGGCGGCTGCAGCAAGGCACAGGCCGCAGCACTGATCCACGCGCGCGCACGGTTGCCCCTGGACTGGCTGGGCGAACCGGTACGCCGCTCGCTGGCGGAACAGGGTGCGGCGCTCACGCATGGCGGGCTGCCCGTCGGCGCGACGCCGGAAGACCTGCTGCTGGTGGTCTGCGGCGGCGTCGGCCGCAAGGCGGCCTACATCCCGAGCTGGAGCGGGCCGACCCGCGCGGTGAGTCGCGCGGTCGGCTGAGGCTTCATCGCGCGTGCTTGCCCGGCTGCCAGCCATGGCTGGCGATGTACGCCTGAGCATCGGTGGCCGGCGTGATCGGAGCACGCCCTGAGGATGCATTGTAGGATCGTCAATCACGCTCATATCGTCCGCAGCACACGCCCCGATGAAGCTCACCCTGATCGAGAATTTCCGCGCCCTGTTCTACGCGCCCTTCTACGCCGCCGCCGAACTCGGTGCGTGGCGCGCCGAGGACCTCGACGTGGGCATGATCACGCCGAAGACCTCGGCCGAGACGATCCAGATCCTCGCAGCCGGCGGCGCCGAAGTCTCCTGGGGCGGCCCGATGCGCCTGATGATCGCGCTCGACAAGGATCCGGCGTCCGACTCGGTGGCCTTCTGCGAAGTGGTCGGCCGCGATCCGTTCTTCGTGATCGGGCGCACGCCGAACCCCGGGTTCACGATGAAGGACCTGGTCGGGTCGCGAGTCGCCACGGTGAGCGAAGTACCCACGCCCTGGATCTGCCTGCAGCGCGACCTCGTGCTGGCAGGCATCGATCCGAAGCAGGTGACGCGCGCGCCCGAGCGTACGATGGCCGAGAACGTGGCTGCCCTGCGCGTGGGCGAGGTCGACGCGATCCAGGTGTTCCAGCCGTTCGCGCAGGCGGCCCTCGACGAGGGCATCGGCCATGTCTGGTACCGCGCGTCCGACCGCGGCCTGGCCTGCTACACCACGCTCAACACGACGCGGGCGTTCATCCGCAGCCATCCGGACACGGTGCTGGGCGTGACGCGGGCGATGTACCGCACCCAGAAGTGGATCGCGGCACACTCGGGGGCGGAACTGGCCGCCGTCGTGTCCGGCTACCTGCCCGATGTCCCACGCGAGATGCTGGCCGCGTGCTTCGACGGCTACAAGGCCACCGGCGTCTGGAGCACCGACCCGATCGTCCAGCGTGCCGGGCTCGAGTGGAAGCGCGACGCGATGCTGTCGTGCGGCGCGATCTCGAAGCCCGGCGCATACGAAGACTATGTCGACCTGCGGTTCGCCGAGCGCATCGTGCGCGAAGACCCGCCGTCGATCTGAACCACCCCGAACAAGACACCGAGGACACCATGCTGAAGGAACCCGAGCGGTTCGGCTATTCGCCGGTCTCGCGCAGGCCCGCGTTCACCTGGCCGGACGGCAAGCGCCTCGCGCTCTACGTGTCGGTCAACGTCGAGCACTTCCCCTGGGGCCAGAACTCCGGCCCCGACCTCGACCGTCCAACGCTGCCCTGGAGCCAGCGCAGCTGGCTCTGGCGCGAATACGGCAACCGCGTCGGCGCCTGGCGCCTGATGAACCTGTTCGATGAACTCGCCCTGCCAGTGGGCGTGATCGCGAACACTGCAATCTACGACCACTGCCCGGAGGTACTCGAGGCGCACGTGAAGCGCGGCGACGAGCTGATCGCGCACGGCCGCAACCAGGTCGAGCGCCAGATCGAGATGACGCTCGAGCAGGAGCGCGAGATGGTGCAGGACGTCACCCGTACCTTCACCGAGCGCAACGGCGTCAAGCCGGTGGGCTGGATGTCGCCCTACCTCACGCCAAGCGAGCACACGACCGACCTGCTGGCCGAGAGTGGATACCAGTACTGCATGGACTGGGGCATCTGCGACGAGCAGCCGTTCTGGGTGAAGTCGGCGACCGGCAGCATGCTGGCGATGCCCTATCCGATCGAACTCAACGACCAGCCGGCGGTGGTCTACCGGCGCAACACCGGCGCGGAGTACGCCGAGATGCTGGTCGACAACTTCGACGAGATGCTGCGCAATTCGAAGGACACCTCGCTCGTCTTCGCGATCTCGATCCACACCTTCGTCGTCGGGCAGCCCTACCGGCTGGCGCGGCTGCGGCGCGCGCTGCAGCACATGCTGTCGCACCGCGACGATGTCTGGGTCGCGATGCCGAAGGACATCGCAGCCCACTACGCGGCGCTACCCCAAGGGCAGCAGCCAGCGAGTATCTGATCGAGGCGGCCCGGCGCGCTGCGCCTCAGCGCTCGTCGTCCTGCTCGAGCCCACCGCGCAGGACTTCGAGCGGGTCGGTGCGATCCCGGCTGAGGTGCTTTACCGAATCTCCGGCCACGCCCTCGAACCACGGCCGGCCTTCATCTGCCAGGGCCTCGGTGCGGTAGAACACTTCCAGCCGCGACGCGACCTTGCCCGGATGGACCTGAAGTGCGGCGCGCTGGGTGCCGTCTTCGGCGACGGAGAGCTTCACCCAGCCACCCTGGCCATCGGCCTCGAGATCGGGACACGCGTCGAGCACGGCCTTCAGCGCACCGGCATCCGGCACGCGGTAGTGGTCGGTCACGAACGCCAGCGGCTCGCCGGTCGATACGTCCAGGAGTTCCGAAGGTTCGACCGGCATCAGTACATGGTCGAGCCAGATCGCCATGATCGCCCAGCCCTGCTCGTACTGACGCTCGTCGGCGGGAATGTCCTCGTGCGCCATGTGCTCGCGCACGCCGTCGATGGCGTGTCCGGCCCCGAGCTCCGGGAACGGATAGACCGACCCGGACAGCTCGTGTCGATCGCCGAGCTTCAGGATGCGGCAACCGAGCAGCAGGCCTGGATCAGCGGTATCCGAGAGCGCCACGTCGTTGACGAACACCGGCGGCTGCCCGGGCTCCAGTGCATCGACCAGGGTCACGCCGGCGCGTTCGGTGACGTCGGTCACGTAGTAGAGGCCGAGCGGGGTGGTCCCGAGTTGCTGCAGGTACTCACGCTGCGCAGGATTCAGTGGCGGCCCGCCGTCGGCGAGGACCATGTCATTGAGCCGGTGCATCTCCTTCCGGATCTCGATCGATCCGGCGGCCAGCATCCACTCGTTGATGTTGGTGATGATCTGCTGCATCAACGGTGGGTCGACGTCCTCGGGATGCGGACCGTCCTCGGGCCAGAGATCCTCGAACAGCAGATCGGTCGTCTCGCGTTCGAGCGCCTTGCGGTGCCGGTTGCCGATCCACTCGAGTGCGCGCCGGCCGGCATCGGCATGCGAACCGTCGCCTGCCGCATCCGGGCCGGGGTCGCGGCCGTGGCAGAGCTTGAACTTGCGTCCGCTGCCGCAGGGGCAGGGATCGTTGCGGCCAGTCTTGCTGCTCATGTGCGTGCCATCCTCGAAGCCGGCGAGCGTAGCAGGTTACACGCCGCCGCCCACGACGGCGCTACCCGCGCATGATCGTGCGCGCCACCACGCCCATGTCGCGCCACGCCGCCGGATGGCAGGTGAACAGCAGCACCTGGTGGCGCTGCGCCGCATCGAACAGAACGCGCTTCATCCGGTCGAGCCGCTGGGTATCGCTGTGCACCAGGGCATCGTCGAGGATCAACAGCGTCGGGCGACCGGCCTCCTGCAGCAGGTCGGCATACGCGAGCCGGGTCAGCACGCCCATCTGCTCGCGCGCACCGTGGC
This sequence comes from Betaproteobacteria bacterium, assembly GCA_947458265.1. Lineage (GTDB taxonomy): Bacteria > Pseudomonadota > Gammaproteobacteria > Burkholderiales > CAIKXV01 > CAIKXV01. The sequence continues at coordinate 25,036 of CANGYF010000003.1, read as the reverse complement.
TGAGTTCCGAGACCGCGCCGGACTCGTTGCCCTGCATCGCCGGACGGGTAAGCAGGCCGGGCAGCAGGTCGTCGCCGATCTCCAGCGCGGCCTTCGGAAAAAGCAGCCGGATGTAGTGGTCGATGCGCGCCTGCAGCGGCGCGCGCAACTGGCGCGTGCGTTCGCGGCGGCTCGCCTCGAGCCGTTCGAGCAGCAGGTGCAGCGCCCTGGCGCGCAGGTCGAGTTCTCGCTGGCGGCGCCGTGTGGCCTCGAGGCGCACGGCCAGCGCGGCGCGGGCTTCCTCGAAGCCCTGCGCGCCGGCCTCCTGCAGCATGCCGTTGAGCCGCGTGATTTCCAGTTCGCGGTCGTGGTGCGCGCGCTCGGCGAGGTCTGCGCTGCGCCGGAAGCGTTCCACCGACTGCCTCAGGATGTCGGGCTGCGTACCCGCGACCGCTTCCGACTTCGACGCGATCGACGCGAGCAGTGCCTGCCGCTCGGCACGGGCGGCGAGCAGTTGCCGGCCTGCATCCTGCTCCCTCGACTGCCGGTCGGCCGCGCCGAGACGGACCTGCAGCAGAGCGTGCTCCCGGATCGCCGCGGCATGCTGTTCATGCGCGACCAGGCGCGCCTGCGTCGCCTGGGCCAGTTGCGTACCGATGGTCGCGGCCTGGGCGCGCGCAATCTCGTGCCTGGTCTCGACCTCGGCGAGCGAGGCTGTCATGCCCTGGTCGCCGGCGGCCCGGTCGTCCACCGGAAGTGCCGCCATCTGCTGCTGCACCGCCTCGATCCGGGCGAGCAGCCCGACCCGGTCGGCCTTCAGCGCATCGATGCCCTTCGGCGCCAGGCTCGCCAGGGTCCGCGCCGCCTGGGCACCGTCCTGCAGCGCCTGCCGATGCCCGGACAGGCGCGCTTCAGCGTCCGCGACGGTCACCACGCCGCAGCGCTGCAGCAGCGCATCGCAGGCCGCGCGGGCATCGGCCTCGTCCCGCGCGAGTGCGCCCAGCGCATCGCCGCCGGGCACGACCTCGAGATGGCCTCCTGGTATTTCAATGGATGCCGCGGAAGTGAGCATACGCTCACCCTCGCCCTGCAGGGCTTCGCCAGCGAGCGTCACCCGGGCGCCGTCGGCGAGCCGGAAGCGGATCCGGGTTGCAACGACCTGCTGCCGGATGCGCAAGGCCTCGAGTTCCGCGGCCAGGCTGCGCAGCCGTTCGACATCCGCCGGGTCGATCGCAGCGGCTGCGGCCTGCTGGCGCAACTGTTCGATGCGCGCCTGCTCCGCGACTGCGCGCTGCAGCAGCGTGTCCAGCTCCCGTACGCGCGTGTCGGCGTCGGCAGCGCGCTCGGCCAGGTCGCGGCGCAGGTCGTCCTGGCGCGCCCGCTCGAGCGCGGCCGCGGTCAGGCCGCAGGCGGCTTCGGCCTGGGTCTGTTCGCTGGCACGGCGCGCCTCGATCGCCGTCGCCGCCTCCAGGCGCTGCGCCGCCTCGGACAGCCCGGCTTCGCGCTGCGCCAGTGCACGCCGATCTTCCTCGAAGCCGGCCAGCTGCTGTTCGACCATCTGCAGCCGCTCCTCGACCCTCTGCAGCGATGCCTTCTCCGCGTCGAGCTGCTGCGCGAGGACCTCGCTCGCGGCAAGCGCCTGTTCCGCCGCCTGCTGCTGCAGCCGCAGCGCATCCCACGGCCGCGCAGCCTGCTCCAGTGCATGTTCCGCCTTCAGCGCGGCAAGCTGGTCCACCTGCCGGCGGTAGGCCTCGATCCGCCCATCCAGCTCGGCGAGCTGCACCTGCAGTTCGTCGCGCTCGTCGAGCGCACGCTTCAGTTCACCACGCGGCTTGTCGTCCTTCGGGGTCAGCAGCAGGTCGCGCTCGGCACGTACCTTCGCGATCAGTGCGTCGCCCTGCGTGCTCGCGACCTCGCCGACCGACGCATCCAGTGCCTTGCGCAGGTGGTCGGCCGCATTCTCGACCGAGGACTTGATGATGTGTCCCTGCCCCTGCTCGATCCAGAGCAGCCCGGGGATGCCCCAGTGCTCGGGACGGCTGGCACCCTTGACGGAGAAGCTGAAACCCAGCAGCTCGGCGAGATACTGTTCCGCATCCTCGCCATCGAGCGTGCGGGCCCCGTACTTCAACTCGCAGCGCTTGCGTTGCAGGAACGACTTGCGCAGCTGGAAAGCGGTGTCGCCCACCATGAAGTCGAGCTCGACGGTCGGTGCCGCGGCGGTCTCGCCCCACGGCCGAAGATCCTCGACGGTGGACGACCGATGCCGCTCGAAGAAGGCAGCGCGGATCGCCCGCACCAGCGTGCTCTTGCCCGCCTCGTTCTCGCCGACGAACAGGTTCAGCCCCGGTTCGATGCCGTCGATCTCGAACGGCGCGCGGAACTGGCGCAGCTGCTCGACCTTGAGCCGCTGCAGCCTCATGCCGGGGACTCCACGCCTCGGCCCTCGAGCAGTAAGGTGGCGAGCAGGGTCAGCGCATGGCTGGCCACCCGCGCCGCCTCGGGGTCGGTACGCTGCGACTGCGCATCCCGAAGCTCGGCGATCAGCTCGCCGAGATAGCCGTCCGCGTCCAGCCCGGCGATGTCCTCCGCGGTCGGCACCAGCCGCAGGGCGGAGAGATCCTGCTGCAGGTGGCGCACACCCGCCTCGGCCAGGCCGATCGCCTCGCGCAGGCGTACCAGCCCCGGCAGGTCCACTTCGCCGGCAACCTGTAGCGAGAGCACGTCCGACGGCCGTGCGGCGGCGAGCGTCGCGGCCAGCTGCTCGACGTCGCTCGCGACCGACAGGGGCGCCTCGAGCGTGCGCCAGCAGTAGCGGCCGGTCGCGACACGCGTGACCACCGGCAGCGCCCCGGGTGCATCGATCTCCACCAGCAGCACATGGCCGGGATCGTTGTCGCGGAAGCGGTCGGGCTCCGGCGTGCCGCTGTACCAGGTGCGCTCGTCCATCCGGCGGCAGCCATGCCAGTCGCCGAGCGCGAGGTAGTCGAGCCGCGACTGGCGTGCCCGGTCGGCGCCAATCGGATTCGGCGAATCGATGTCCTCAGCCAGCTGGCCCTGGACGCAGCCGTGCGCCAGGCCGATGCGCAGCAGGCCCGGGGGCGTCGTTGCCGTATCGAACCACTCGGTGAGGTCGTTGTAGGTGTGGCGCTGGGTCAGCGGTGCCGCGAGCGCGACGAAGCCGAGCGCCGCGAAGTCGAGAACGCCCGGTTCGAGGGCCAGGTGGACGTTGGGTGGCACCGCGCCGATGCGCCGCGCGCAGGTCCAGACGCTCTCGGCCAGCGCGGCATCATGGTTGCCGGGAATCATCAGCCAGGGACCCGCGAAGCCGGCGAGCTGCGCGAACAGCCGGCGGATCGTGCGCTCGGACACCGCCTGCGCATCGAACACGTCGCCGGCCACCAGCACCGCATCGACCGCATGATCCGTGGCCAGCCGTGCGATCGTGCCGACCGCTTCGAGCCGCGCCTCGGCCAGCGGCACGCCGTCGTCCGGCGGGAACTGGCTGTACTGGCGGCCGATCTGCCAGTCGGCGGTGTGCAGGAAGCGCGGCATCGGGTTACTCCGGCGTGATGCCGACGGCCTTTACCAGCTTCGCGTACTTCACGATCTCGGCGCGCAGGTACTGCGCGAACTCGGCCGGCCGCGCCGTGGTGAACGGCACGATGCCCAGCACCTGCAGCCGCTCCTTCACGTCCGGCAGCGACAGCGTGCGGGCGATCTCGACGTTGAGCGTGTCGATGATGGGCGCAGGCGTGCCGGCGGGTGCGATGAACGAGTACCAGTTGTCGATCGCGAAGCCGGGCACGCCCGATTCGCCGATCGTCGGCAGGTCGGGGAACAGGTCCGATCGCACGGCCGAGGTGTTGGCGATGGTGCGTACCTTGCCGCTCTTCATGTGGCTGGCCGCAGTCGACACGGTGGCGAAGATCAGCTGCAGGTTGCCGCCGACCAGGTCGGTCATCGCCGGACCGCCGCCCTTGTACGGCACATGCTGCATGCGCACGCCGGCCATCATCGAGAACAGTTCACCGGCGAGGTGGTCGGCGCGCCCCGCGCCCGATGAACCGTAGTTGAGCTTGTTCGGATTCGCGCGCGCGAATGCGATGAGCTCCTTGACCGATTGCACCGGCACCGACGGATGTACCACCAGCACGTTGAGCGCCGACACCGCGCGCAGGATCGGCGCGAAATCCTTCAGCGGATCGTAGGGCAGCTTCGCGTACAGGCTCGGGTTCACCGCGAGCGGACCCACCCCGCCCTGCGAGATCGTGTAGCCATCCGGGTTCGCACGCGCGAGCATCTCCAGTCCGACGATGCCGCCCGCCCCGGAACGGTTGTCGACGATCACCTGCTGTCCGAAGCGCTCGGACAGCTTCGCCGCGACCAGCCGGGACGTGATGTCCGCGCCACCACCCGGTGCAACCGGCACGATCATGCGGATGGGCTTTGCAGGCCAGGCCTGCGCCTGCGCCGGCGCCAGCGATGGGGGCAGCAGTCCGGCCAGCAGCAGGACGATCGCCGACTGCAGGCACGGCACGGGAAGACGACGGGACATCGGAGGCACTTTCGCACGGGATGCGCCTGGCGGATGCGCCGGCGCGGCTACCAGAGCTTGGGGTTGCGCGGCTGGCCGTGTCAACGTCCGCGAGGCTGCACTACGAGGGAGTGCACGTCCGCAAGGCTGCCGCGCCTGCTGGCTGGCCCCTGCCCGATGATGTCTAATGCATGGACGCTCCGTCACGCATCGCCGAACATGAACCTTCTCCTGATCAATCCCAATACCAGTCCCGAGATCACGGACAAGGTCGTCCTGGCCGCCCGCGCCGTCGCCCGTCCCGGGACGACGGTCGCCGGCGCCACCGGCCGGTTCGGAGCGCGCTACATCAGCACGCGCTCCGCCGCCGCGATCGCGGCCCACGCCGCGCTCGATGCCTACGCACTGCACGGGGACACGGCCGACGTCATCGTCCTTGCCTGCTTCGGCGACCCCGGGCTCGCCGCCCTGAAGGAGCTGGCGACCCAACCCGTCGTCGGCATGGCCGAAGCCTCCTGCATGCTGGCGGCGTCGCGCGGCGCCCGGTTCTCCATCGTCACCGGCGGTACGCGCTGGGGCCCGATGCTGGAGGAGTTCGTGGGGTCGATCGGCCTGTCCAGCCGGCTCGCCTCGGTACGCACGGTGGCACCAACCGGTGCGGCCATCGCCGCCGACCCCGAGTCCGCCCTTGCGCTGCTCGCAGCGGAATGCGTGGCGGCTGTCGAGGAGGACGGTGCCGAAGCCGTGATACTCGGCGGTGCCGGGCTGGCCGGGCTAGCATCGCGCATCGCGCATCGCGTCCCCGTCCCGCTCATCGATTCAGTGCATGCGGTGGTGAGCGCCGCGGAAGCCCTGGGCGGGCTCGCGCTGCAGAAGGCGGTTGCCGGCACGTACGCCCGGCCCGAGCCGGTCTCCACGCTCGGGCTCGCTCCGGAACTCGCTTCGAGGCTGGAAACCGGGGGCTGAGCGATGCTCGGTGGGCAGGAGAGCCGCCGACATCAAGCCCGAACGGCGGCCCCCGCGTCCTTCTCGCCGAGATCCCAGAACAGCCCGGTCATCAGCTGCAGTCCTTCGCGCAGGACCGGCGCGAGCACATGCTCGTCCGGTGCATGCTGCGAGCAGCCGGCATAGGAGTGCGGCACCCACAGCGTCGGCAGGCCCAGCAGGTGCGCGAAGCAGTCGTTCGGCAGCGAGCCGCCGATGTTCGGCAGGATCGCCGGGCGCTCGCCGGTGGTGCGCTCCATCGACTCGGCGGCCCACTGCACCCACGGATCTTTCGGGTCCATGCGCGTAGCCGCCATGAAGCTCGAGCGCGCCGGGCTCACCCGGACCGTCGGGAATCCCGCGGCATCGAGGTGGCTGCGCAGGATCGGCACGAAGGTCCTGGGATCGCAGCCGGCCACGAAGCGGACCTGGCAGGTCGCCGTCGCGCGGCCGGGGATCGCATTGACCGGGTTGTCCGGGTTGCCGGTGCGGAATGCCAGCACCTCGAACGTATTCCAGGCGTACAGCTTCTCGGCGGTGGTCAGGCCCGGCTCGCCCCAGCCTTCGTCGATCGACGGTTCGCCCGGCTCGGGTCGTGGTGCGCAGTCGACCAGGGCTTCGCGGATGCTGTCCGGGATCCCGTCGGGCAGCAAGCCCGGCACCAGTACCTTGCCATCGCGCGTCACGATGCTCGCCAGCGCATGCGCCAGCACGATGCCCGGGTTGGCCAGCAGCCCGCCCCAGTTGCCCGAATGGTGCGCGCCCTCGCGCAGATCGATCGCGAAGTCGATGTTCATCACACCGCGCGAACCCAGGTAGAGCGTCGGCCTGTACGCCGATAGCCTGGGTCCGTCGGAGGCGATCAGCACGTCGGCACGCAGCCGGTCGCGATGCTGGTCGCAGAACTCGCGCAGGCCGGGCGAGCCCATCTCCTCGCCGGTCTCGAGCATGAAGCGCGCATTGAAGCCGAGCCGGCCGCGCTCGGCGATCACCATCGCGAGCGCAGCCATGTTGATCGAGTGCTGCGCCTTGTTGTCGGCCGAGCCGCGTCCGTACCAGCGCTCGCCCTCCTGCTTCAGGACCCAGGGCGACAGGCCGTCGCGCCATTGACCCTCGAGGCCGCGGATCACGTCGCCGTGGCCATAGCAGAGCATGGTGGGCAGCGATTCGTCTTCGATGCGCTCGGCGAGCAGGATCGGCCCGGCACTTTCCACCGGGTTCGGCAGGATGTCGACACGGAAGCCCATCGCCTCGAAGGCACCGGTCATCTCTTCGCGCAGGTAGGCATCGAGGTGGGGACGGCTCGCCGGCACCTGGCTCTCGGTGCGGATCGCGACGCGGCGCGCGAGGTCCTCGATAAAGCGACCTTCATCGAAATGGCGCGTGGCGCGCGAGACGGCGGATTCACGGGTCATGCTGGGGCTCCGGGATGCATTACCGCGCTACGGTACAGGCTTTGCAGCGGTCGCGTCAGCGCAGCTGGAGGTCGATCTTGCCGCGCAGCGCGACGAACTGTGCGACCTGCGCGCGCAGGAAAGTGTCGAACGCCTGAGGCGTGCCCTTCACCAGTTCCGCGCCTTCCTCGGCCAGCGCCTCGCGCACGACGGACTCGTCCGCTGCGGCGTTGATCGCTGCGTTGAGCCGTTCGATCGCGGCCCGCGGCGTACCGCGCGGCGCAACCATGCCGTACCAGGATGCGATGTCGTAGCCCGGCACGCCGGATTCCGCGAAGGTCGGCACGCCAGGCAATGCGGGTGAGCGCTTCGCAGTGCTCACCGCCAGCGCCCGCAGCCGGCCGTTGGCGATCTGTGGCTTCACCGAAAGCGGGCCGAGCATCGCCATCTGGACCTCCCCGGACAGCAGCGCCGCAATCGACGGGGCCGCACCCTTGAAGTTCACGTTGACCATGTCGACCTTCGCCATCAGCTTGAGCATCTCGAGACCGACATGCGAGATGCTGCCGATGCCGCTGCTGGCATAGTTGAGCTTGCCCGGGTTCGCACGCAGTCGGGCAATCAGTTCCGGCATCGTCGAGACGTTGAGCGATGGACTCACCACCAGAATGAACGGCAGCTTCGCGAACAGCGCGACCGGCTCGAACGACTTCACCGGGTCATAGGGAAGGTTGCGCTCGAACGCGGCACTGATCGCATGCGAGCCCGACACCCAGAGCACCGTGTACCCGTCGGCCGGGGCCTGTGCGGCCAGTGCAGTACCCAGCACGCCGCCGCCACCGGGGCGGTTGTCGACCAGCACCGGCTGGCGCAGCGACGCGGCCAGCGACTTCGCCAGCAGCCGCGCGGAGAAGTCGCCGCCGCCGCCGGGGGAGACCGGGGCGATCAGGCGGATCGGGCGGTCGGGCCAGGTGGCTGCCGGCGCCGGGGCGGATCCGCCCTGGGCGAGAGCGGAGGACGACGACACAAGCATCAGCAGGGCGATCGCCCAGTAAGAGATCATGTGTACTTTATCCAGGGACAGTCAGGTCTGCGAAGGCAGAAAACCGACTCAACGCACGCATTCATGCCGCCACCCTACTCCATCGGCACGTTCGCCTGCCTGGCTACCGCTGCCCAGCGCTCGATCTCCGACCGGTTGTAGCGGTCGTATTCATCGGGCGAGTTGCCCACCGGCTCCGCACCCTGGCTGGCGAGCTGCTTGCGTACGCCCGGGTCCGCCAGCGCCCTGCGCACCGAGGCGTTGACACGGTCGATGATCGGCCGCGGCGTGCCGGCCGGCGCGAACATGCCGAAGCCGCTGGAGACGTAGAAGTCCTTGTAGCCGGCCTCGATCATCGTCGGCACATCCGGTGCGGCCGACGTGCGCTTCAGGCCTGCCTGGGCGAGCATGCGCAGGCGCCCGGCGCGCACGTGTTCGATCAGTGCCGGCATGCTCGAGAAGATCATGTGCACATGGCCGCCGACGACATCCGCGGTGGCTGGGCCGACCCCCTTGTAGGGAATCTGCACGAGGTTGAGCTTCTCGGCCGCGGCGAGCATCTCGACCGCGAGGTGGGAGGAGGTGCCAGCGCCCGGCGTCGCATAGGTGAGGTCACCCGGGCGCTTGCGCGCGAACGCGATCAGACCGCGCACGTCCTTCACCGGGACCGACGGGTGCACCGCGAGGGCGTTCGGGACGTCGGCCACGAGCGTCACCGGCGCGAAGTCCTTCACCGAATCGTAGGGCAGGCTCTTGCGAACCGCCGGGTTGATCACGTGCGCGCTGGACACCATCAGCAGCGTGTAGCCGTCCGATGGTGCCTTCGCACCGATCGCAGTGCCCAGGGTGCTGCCGGCGCCACCGCGGTTCTCGATGATCACCGGCTGCCCGAGGTCCTGTGCCATCCCCGGTGCGATCGCTCGCGCGATGATGTCGGTGTTACCGCCGGGCGCGAAGGGCACGACCATGCGGATCGGTTTCACGGGATAGTCCTGCGCGAGCACTGGCAGGCATGCGGCGGCAAGGGCGATGGCGGCGGCCGGCACCACGGCTGCCGTTGAACGGTACGGTCCTGGCATGACGCTCCTCCTCGGGTGGGCCGCCCGGTCTGTGCCGGGTCGGTCGGGCATTACTGTACTCCAGGCCGGCGCGCGTGGATCGGCCCGCCAGCGCGCAGTTCGAGCAGCAACGTGTACCACCGCGTCCCGGCACGCGCGAGCGCATCGTCGGAATCCCACCGTCCGACCTGCTGGAACCCGATGCGCTCGAACAGCAGTTGCAGGTACTCCGGTGCGTACGACTTGAACAGCCGCCCATCGGCGCCGCGTTCGCCTCCAGCCACGTCGCCGCGCGACAGCGGCAGAGACAGCAGCAGCCGGCCATGCGGACGCAGTGCGTTGCGCAGCGCGAATGCCGCGTCGAACAGGTCGGCCTCGGGCAAGTGCATCAACACCGCACTGCACAGGATGCCGTCGAAGCCGCCGCCGAACGGCTGGCCGAGCGCCGGTAGCGCAGCATCGGCGAGGCGGCCCACCAGCTGCGGATGGGCAGCCCGGGCGGCCGACGCCATCTCTCCGATCGGCTCGGCGCCCCAGGCGTCGTAGCCGAGCGCGAGCAGCTCCGCGAGGTCGCGCCCTGAGCCGGCACCGACATCGAGCACACGCCCGCCTTCCGGGAAGGCGAGCCCGAAGTAGGGGGCGACCGGGCTCGCCACCGCCTCGTAGCGGCCGGCGACGTCGCTGGCGTTCAGCCGGTAGTAGCGTTCGGTATCGGGATCCACCGGGCCGGACGAGCCGCCGTCAGACCTTGGACCCCAGGACCCGCCGGCCGATGGCGCTGCGATGCACCTCGGTCGGGCCCTCGTAGATGCGCATCACGCGCACCTGCTGGTGCATGAGCTGCAGCGGCAGCTCCTTGGTCATGCCCATCGCACCGAGCGTCTGCATCGCGTTGTCGATCACCGACTGCGCCATCTCGGTCGCACGCACCTTCAGGATGGACGCTTCGCTGCGCACGTCGATGCCCGCGTCCATCTTCATCGCGAGGTCGTTGACCATCAGCCGGCAGGCGTGGATCTCCATCGCGGCCTCGGCCGCGAACCACTGGATCGCCTGCCGGTCGGCGAGGCGCACGCCCCAGGTCACGCGCTGACGCGCATGCTCGGCCATGACGTCGAGCGCGCGGCGTGCCATGCCGACGCATCGGGCACCCATCTGCATGCGGCGCACATTCAGCCGCAACTGCATCGGGGCGTAGCCCCGGTCGAGTTCGCCGAGCAGGTTGCCTGCCGGGATGCGGCAATCGTCGAACACCAGTTCGTAGGTCCTGCGCCCGCCGATCATCGGGATCTCGCGCTCGATGATGTAACCCTTCGTGCCCTTCTCGACGATGAACGCCGAGATGCCGTCCTGGCGCTTGCCCTCGCCGGTACGCGCCATCAGGATGATGAAGTCGGCCCGCGGAATGCCCGACACCCAGATCTTGCGCCCGTTGATCACCCATTCGTCGCCCTCGCGCACCGCGCGCGTGATCATGCCGGCCGGATCGCCGCCGGCGCCCGGCTCGGAGATCGCAACCGCAGATCTCAGCTCGCCCTTCGCGTAGGGCGCAAGGTATTTCTCGCGCTGCATCGGCGAGGCGACCGCCAGCATCATGTGCAGGTTCGGGCTGTCGGGCGGGATCAGGAACGGTACGCAGGCGCGGCCCATCTCTTCCTCCGCGGCTGCCAGCGACAGCAGCGGCAGGTTGGCGCCGCCGAATTCCTCCGGCACGTCGAGACCCCACAGGCCGAGTTCGCGACAGCGGGCATGCAGCGCCTTCTCTTCGTCTTCGGTCAGCCGGTAGCCCTCGCCCTGTGCCTCCCGCTTCAGGACGGCCGGTTCGAGCGGGATCAGGTCATGGTCGACGAACTTCGCGACCAGGTCCTGCAGCATGCGGGTTTCGTCGGACGAGGGGGAGGCGGGGGCGTGGTCCATGGCTGGGGCGTGTGTCGGTGGCGGGCCTGTCAGTATAAGGCTGCGCCGCAGCGGGCCCCGCAGCCTCGGGCGTGGCTGCGATACGCCGCCACGCAACTCCGCGTCAGCGCTTGCGTCCGGTTCAGTGGGTGGGTGCGGCGAGCAGTTCGATCAGCTCGGCGGTCGTATCCAGGCGTTCCAGCCGCCGCACGAGTTCGAGGATGCGCTCCATGCGTGCCTCGGGAATGCACGAGCGGACGACATGGCGGTACTTGTATTCGATGTCCTCGGGCTTAAGCGGCGCTTCAGGACTGCCACGGCGATGCAGGATCATCTTCTCGATGACCCTGCCGTCACGCGTCGTCACCCGGATGCGCGCCGCGTGCCGGAACGGGGCACCCATCGCCTCGATCTCCGGATCGACGGTCGCGGACACCCGGGAGATGAAATCGAGCAGCCTGGGATCCTTGAGCCGGTCCTCGCGGTACTGTTCGGTGAACGCCATGCCATCGACCGCGATCACGGCCAGTCCGTAGTACAGGTTCATCTGGGCGGCCGTCACGCCCTGCGCCTTGTACTCCCAGGCGCAGTGCACGTGCGTCATCGGGCTCAACCCCGCGTCCACGCGAACCACGTCGTCCGCGGTCAGCGAATGCTCCTTCAGGATCTCGCCCAGACCGTCGAGCGCGGTATGGATGCTCGTGACACTCGCATGGGGCTTGTAGCCGACCGCGAGGGTCTCCCATTGCGTCCCGAGGCCGTCGGTCAGCCGCGCCGGGGCCGGCTTGTCGGAGTACGAGCTCAGGTAGCCCCCGTAACCCGCCTCCAGGACATCCGTGATCCCGGTGAAGTCGTCGGCAGCGAGGGTGGCCGCATAGATGCCGCTCTGCGCGGCGCGGCCGCTGTGGAAGCGCTTGACCATCGCACCTTCCTGCGCAGCCATCAGCCCCCCGGCCTGGGAGCCGACGATGCCCAGCGCATGCTGAAACCGATGTGCATCCAGGTTCATCGCGCGCGCCGCCGTTGCGGCCGCGACGAACGCGCCGGAGGTGCCCTGCGGATGGAACCCACGGAAGAACAGGCTCATCGTCGCTGCACTGCCCACCCGATGCCCGACCTCGTAGCCTGCCACCATCGAGGTGATCACCGACCGCCCCGATGCACCACCCTGCTTCTCCGCGAACGACAAGGCGATCGGCGTGGCGATCGAACCCGCATGCACGATCGATTCCTTGTGGATGTCGTCGAGTTCGAATGCATGGCCCGACGTGCCGTTGACCAGCGCCGCAAGCGACAGCGAGGTCCGCTCGCCGGTGCCATAGACCGACGCGACCGGGGTCCCTCCTTCGGCGCGGGCCAGTGTCAGCACCTTGCGCGTCCATGGCAGCGTGGAGCCGAAAAGGAAGCAACCGATGCTGTCGAGCACGCTCGACTTGATGCGCTCGACCGCCTCGGCGGGGATCGCCTCGTAGGTCAGTCCGGCAGCGAAGGTCGCCAGGTCGCGCGTGGCACCGGGCAGCAGGGAAGCTTCATTCGACATGGCGGTCCTCAGTCACTGCCCGCCCTTCAAACCGGCTTCCCGGATCAGCCTGCCCCACTTGTCGTGCTCCTGCCGCACCCTGGCCGCGAACTCCGCCGGGTTCAGGACCATCGGATCGACGTTCTGCGTCGCATAGAACTCGCGCACGTCCGGCAGCGCCAGTACCTTCAGGACCAGCATGTTGAGCCGGTCGACCACCTCGCGCGGCATCGCCGCCGGGCCGAACACGCCCTGGAAGCCGGTGTATTCGTAGTCGGCGACGCCGGCCTGGGCGATCGTGGGCAGCTCCGGCATCACGCTGCTGCGTTCGCGGCCGGTAGTGGCGAGGGCACGCAGCTTGCCGGTCTTTACATGAGGCTGCATCACGATCGCGGAGAAGATCATCATCTCGACACGGCCCGCAAGCAGGTCGGACGTCATCGCGCTGGCGTTGGCGTAGGGCACGTGGGTGGCATTGATGCCGGCGCGGACCTTGAACAGCTCGGTCGCCAGGTGGAAGCCGGTGCCGTGGCCGGGTGATCCGAAGCTGATCAGCCCGGGCTTTCGCTTCGCCAGCGCGACCAGGTCGCCGACGGACTTCACCGGCAGCGATGGATGCACGACCAGCAGCGCCGAGAACTGGCCGGTCGGTACGATCGGCAGCAGGTCGCGCAGCACGTCGATCGGCATCTTCGCCTGGATGTGCGGGTTCACGGTGATCGACGAGCCCGGCCCGCTGAACACGGTATAGCCATCCGGCGCGGCACGGGCCACCATCTCCATGGCAATGTTGCCGGCAGCCCCCGGGCGGTTATCCACGATCACCTGGTGCCCGACCAGTTCCGACAGGCGCTGCGCCATCGGCCGTGCCAGCGAATCGCTGTTGCTGCCGGGGGAGAAGCCGATGACCATGCGGATCGGCTTGGCCGGGTATCCCGCGGCCGGAGCCTGCGCGTGTGCCGCTGCAGGTACGATCGCGCCCAGCAGCAGCACCGTCCCGATGCGGATCCGGTTGTACATCGCTTCTCCTCCTCCGTCGGCGTCTGTGCGCCATCGGCTCAGGTTACCGTGGCATCAGGGCCATCGGCAAGCGCCGCGACGACAGGCAACCAGGCAGAAGACTCGGCCACAGGGGATCCGAAGACCAGACAACCCCGCGGCAGCACGGCATACGTGCGGAGGTATGCCTCGCGTCAGGCTACGCCTACCGTGCCCCGATCACCGGCAACAACACATACGGCGCCCGCTCGCGATCGAAGTGCAGCGTGTTCACTCCGCCGAACACTTCGGGCGGGCGATCGACCGGGTCGTTGTGCAGGAACGGGCCCACGCCCTTCATCGGGTACGGGCCATTCGGTGGCGAGGCATCCGTGCCGTCGAACTCGTAGTCGCGTCCGAGCACGGTGACTGCCAGCCGATAACCCACCGGCACGACGATGGAGGTCGGCCACACTTCGACATCGAGTTCCACCGGCACGCCTGGTTGCAGCGGCCAGGCTTCGTCATGCGTGTGCCACGGCCGCCATGGGCGGCTTTCGCCAGCATCGAGCTTGCGCTGCGATGCGCGCAGCCAGCCGATGGCCACCGGCACGCGCGGATCGTTGGCGCCGATGAAGGTGACTTCCTTGCCTTGCGGGTCGTACACGCGCACCACGAAGAATACGTCTGCATCACGGGTGCGCGAGGACAGCCAGAGCTTCGCCGCGACCGGGCCGGTGATCTCCAGCGGTGCTTGGAGCGGCGGCGTGCTGAAGGTCAGCCCTTCGCCCATCGCTTCGTAGTCGAGGGTGGTGCTGGCCGACGGGCGCGTGGTGGTCAGCGTACGGCTGGCCGGGTCGAGGTAGAACGGCGTGAAGCGGGTGCCGGCTAGCGGCCATTCCTGCTCATCGCGCAGTTCGAAGCGCTCGCCCGGGTGGCGCACGTTGACCGACACGCGCGGCTGCTTCGCCCAGCCAGTGTCCTCGCCCTTCAGGAAATGGCCGAAGAAGCGCTTCTGCACGCCGATGCCGTAGCTCGTGTAGAAATGCGTGAAGTGGGTGTCGCCATGGATCTCGAGCCACTTCTCGCTCGAGCCCGCGCGCAGGTAGCCCTCGAAGTTGCCGCGCGGGTGCAGGCCCATGCCGCCCCAGTTCGAGCAGGACACCAGCGGCACCTCGATGTCTTCGAAGCGCGGCATGCGCGCGCGGTAGTAGTCGTCGATCAGTGGCCGCGCGAGCGCTTCGCCGCCTAGGTCTACACGGTTGGCTTCGAGTTCCGCCTCGCTCAGTTCAAGCGGACCGGCGACCGGCTCGCCGGTCACCTTGCTCTTCGGTCCGCGCGCGCCCAGGCCGTGCTGCACCGACTTCACCTGCCGCCGGTACCAGCCGTCGAGGAAGCCGCACAGGATGCCGCCATGACGCGACAGCTCGCGGTAGTAGTCGGACGAACCCTCCCAGATGCACATCGCGGCCAGGTGTTTCGGCCTGAGCGCGCCGACCTGCCACTGGTTCATCGCGTAGTACGAAATGCCGTTCAGACCGACCTTGCCACTGCTCCACGGCTGCTCGCCCGCCCACTCGATGCACAGCTTCATGTCGAGCGTCTCGCGCGGCGACCAGCAGTCGATCACGCCGGGCGAACGCCCCGCACCGCGCGAATCGACGCGTACGCAGGCATAGCCGTCCGGTACCCATTTCTCCGGATCGACCAGTTCCCAGTTCTGGTACTTGTTGCTCGACCCTTCGAGGATCTCGGGCGCAGCCTTTACCAGCCGGGCCCAGTGGCTCGGGTACCCTTCCTGGAAATCGAGGCCCTTGGCATAGGGACCGCTCGACAGGATCACCGGATGGCGGCCGCCGCCGATCGGGCGGAAAACGTCGGCGCGGAGCACCACCCCGTCGTCCATCGTGATCGGAACATCCCAGTCGACCTGCATGCCATCGCGCACTTCGCTGCGGCAGGCGTTGCGGTAGGGATCTTCAGGGTTCGGGGTCGTGCTCATGTGCGGGCCTGCGGACGGATGGTGATAGCGGTGAAGGTCGTACAGCTCATTCCTGCTTGAGCCCGCCGGCCTTGGCGATGCGGGCTGCGAGATCGCGCATCTGCGCGAGGTCCTGCACCACGTAGCGCGCGAACTCCGCGGTACTCATGCCACCGGGCAACAGCCCGAGTTCATCGAAGCGGTTGCGGAGGTCCGGGTCGGCAAGGGCACGGTCGACTTCGGCATGCAGGCGGGCGACGATCTCCGGGCGCGTGTTGGGCGGCAGCCAGAGCCCGAACCAGCCGATCAGGTCGAAGTCCGGGAACCCCGACTCGCGCATCGTTGGAACGTCGGGCAGCCCCTTCCAGCGGATCGGCCCGGTGATTGCGAGCGGCCTTGCCTTGCCGCCCTTGATCAGCGGCATCGCCACCGGCGTGGTCAGGAACAGGGTGTCGATATGGCCACCCATCAGGTCGTTGGTGGCCTGCGCGGCGCCCTTGTACTGCACGTAGCGGATATCGGTACCGGTCACCGATTTCAGCATCTCGGCGCCAATGAACAGGATATTGCCGACACCCGCGGCGCCGTAATTCAGCTTTCCAGGATGCTTGCGCGCGATTGCGACGAACTCCTTGACGTTTCGCGCGGGGATCGACGGATGCACCAGGTGCACCATGCCGTAGGTGCGCGCGATCTGCGTGATCGGGGTGAAGTCCTTGATCGGATCGTAGGGGACGTTGGCTGCATTGAACGCCGTGTTGGACGTATGCGAACCGGTGGTGATCAGCCAGGTATGGCCATCGGGCGGCGCCTTCGAGACGGCGCTGCTGGCGATGACACCGGCGGCGCCGACCCGGTTCTCGAGCACGATCGGCTGGCCGAGTGCCGCCGACAGCTTAGGCATCACCAGCCGCGCCACAAGGTCGACGACGCCGCCAGCACCGAAGCCTTCGATCAGGCGGATCGGCTTTGCCGGGAAGTCCTGCGCATGCACCGCAGAAGGCATCGCGGTCGGCAGAAGCAGGGCCATCAGCGAGGCAAGCAGGACGGGCAGACGTGCGCGGCACCGCAGCCGGCGGGGCAAACGGGACTGGGACATCGGTTCTCCTCCGGACCTTGGCACCGTCTGTCGCGGCGCGTGAAGATGCAGGAAACGGCACAGTGTAGGAACGGTTGCACGCCCGCGTCAAGCACAGCTCCCGGCGCGCCCTCCTAGCGCCGGGACTGTCACGATCGCTGCCTCACCATTCAAGGGACGAGCCCGGTTCTCAGCGTTCGGGATTGTGCGAACCAGTGCTGCACCGGGTTACCGCCCCTTCAGAACTGGTAGACGCCCGAGATCATGAACAGGTTGATCGAGGACTCGCCAGTCGTGGCACGATCTCCGACCTTGCTGATGTACGTGTAATCGCCACGCACGGCGATATTCCGCGTGGCGAAGAACTGCGCGCCGATACCGATCATGGGTACGGTGCTGCTGTCCTTGAAAGTCTGCCGTGCAATGGCCGTGGCGGGATTACCGTTGACCGTTCCGCTGCCACTGAGCGTGACATCGTTCTCGACCTTGACGTGCGCGAGGCCTGCGCGGACGAAAAGGTCGACGGGTCCGATGCGATGCGTGAAGCGCGGCGTCAGGGTCAGGGCGTAGCCGGATATCTCCTGCCGCAGGCTGATCGATCCGTTCAAGACGTTGCCCTGCACGACCGCGTTCGTCGCGACGAGGGAGGCGTTCGCCGACAGGCTCCGAATATTGAGGTAGCCACCTTCGAGAGACCACTGGCTGTTGAAATTGTGGCCGACCAGCAGGCCGAACGCAGTGGCGCTGGTATCGGCGCTCTGCGTGAACGTGAGGTTACCGCTGGTCTGCGACTGGTTCGTGATGTCGCTTTCCACGCGCGCGGCGCCGAGGCCGGCGGCGATGTATACGGACGATTGTGCGAGGGACCCGGTACTGGCAACAGCGAGCAGCGAGGCGATCAAGCGTGCGCGAATCATGTCTTCTCCTTTGGTGGAGCGCCATCCCGCTACAGACCGGTAACTGGACAGGCGCGTGGTCGCGCGCCTTCCGGGTGAGATCCCTTGTGGCGCAGACACACATTGAAGACGGCTCCCGCATCACCAGATGAGCCTCTCGGGCAAACCACCGCGGGTTTGGTGTCTTCTCCAGTGGCATTGACCATCCTGGATGCGATGACGTTCGCGGACGGGCGCCGAGTCCTGCGGCGGTCCACCCAGTGTCCATCGTGCGCGAGGCGGCGATGCCCGACGCAAGTCTCACCAGGCGGGCTATAGCCGAGGGGCTCTCCGCCCGGGTGCGCGCTCAGCGCTCGCGCAGCGCCTCGTCCAGCGTGCGCGTGATCGGACGGGTCAGATACCGCCAGATGCTGCGCTCGCCAGTGCGTATCTCCACGGTGCCGGTCATGCCGGGCTGCAGGAGGATCCGGTCGCCGCGCCCGGTGCGCGGGCGAGACTCGTCGATGCGCACATGCACTCGGTAGTAGGCGACTTCCTGGCCACCCACCTGCTCGGTAAGGGTATCCGCGCTCACGAAGGTGGTGCTTCCCGAAAGGGCGCCATAGATCGCGTAGTCGAATGCATCGAGCTTCACGCTCGCCGGCAGGCCGGTGCGCACGAATCCGATGTCGGTCGGTCGGACCTTGGCTTCGATCAACAGGCGATCGTCCACCGGCACGATCTGCATCAGCTCGTCGCCCGGCCTGGCGACGGCACCGCGCGTGGTGATACGTACGTTGCGCACGACGCCGTCCATGGGCGCATGCACTTCGGTCAGGTCGAGCTCCTCGCGGCGCTGTGCGACGAGCTGAGTGGTACCTGCGAGGTCCTCCTGCGCCTTGGCCAGCTCCGCCTGGCTGTCCTGCAGATAACGGTTTCGCCTGTTCACGATCTGCCCGGCGAAATCGGCGACCTGGCGTTGGAGGCGCAGGATCTCCGCCCGGCTGACATCGCCACTGGCCAGCAGCGGCATGTTCAGGTCGAGTTCCTGCTGGGCGAGTTCACGCTGCCGGTCGAGGGCGGACAACTCCTCAGCCAGCAGTTTGCCGCGCCGCTGGAACAGTGCGAGCTGGTTCGTTCGGAACTGGGGCCACGGATCGAGGTCTCGCGGAAAGACGGGCTCTGGCCGGCCGAACACCTCGGCCTCGAGACGGGCAATGGTGGCGCGCTGGGCCGCCACCCGGGCCGCAACCTCATCGACGGTAGCCTGGAGACGCGGCCGCTCGAAGCGGACCAGCAACTGGCCTCTTGTGACCGTGCTGCCTTCCCGTACCAGGATGGCCTCGACCACGCCGCCGTTGGGCGGCGCTTGTATGACCTGGTTGCGCGAGGTCGTGATCACTTGCGCTGGCGCGCGGGTGATCTCGTCGACCATCGCCCAGCGCGTCCAGATCACGAAGGCGATGACCGCGCCGATCGACAGCCAGAGCAGCACATGAACCGCGGCACGTCCCTTGCAGGATACCAACCTCGTCTGCCTCATCCCTGTCCTCGCTGCGTCGGCGGCCCGCCGTTGGCCGGCACCCGGGACTGCAGTGCCGCCAGGATAAGGTCGCGCGCGCCGTCCATCGCCACGCGTCCATCGCGGATCACGATGATCCGGGTGAGCAGCGGCAGGAAGGCACTCTTGTGCGTGGCGACCACCAGCGTGTCCTGCTGGCCGACGCTCGACTGCAGGAGCTGGAGGACTCGCAGCTCCGACTCGTTGTCCATCGACGCGGTCGGCTCGTCCAGCAGCCAGATCCGGGGCTTGGCCAGCACCAGACGGGTAAGGGCGATCAGCTGTCGCTGCCCACCGGACACGCCTCGTCCACCCTCGGTGATGCCCAGCGCCAGGCCCTGGGGATGCCGGCTCACCAGGTCGATCAGGCCGGTCTTTCGCGCAGCCTCGAGGATCGCCTCATCGCCCGGATCGGGCAGGCCGAGCAGGATGTTCTCGCGAAGGGTGCCGCTCACGAGTCGGGATTCCTGCGGAAGATAGCCGATGGCTTCGCGTGAGTAGGCGGGGTCCAGCGCTGCCATGTCGACGCCGCCCAGCAGAACCCTGCCGGCAGTCGGCCGGTACAGCCCGGACAGCACCTTGATCAGTGCAGACTTTCCTGAACCGATGGTACCCAGCACACCCACCCGCTCTCCGGCGGTAATCTGCAGCGATTCCACGTCGAGCACGACGCGTTGCCCGCCATAGGCGAACGTGGCGGCCTCCAGCCGAAGGTCTCCGGCGAGCGTCTCCGGCGCGGTCCGCCCGGCTTCCGGGTCGAGGTCGTTCGGTAACACGACGATCTGATCGATGCCGTCGAGCGCAGCCCGCGCGTGAGCCCATTGGACCATGAGCCCGGGCAGCTGGATGATGGGCGCCATTGCACGGTTGGCAATGATGGTGATCGCGAGCAGTGCCCCCATGGTCAACTTGTTGTCGACGATCAACCATGCGCCGAACGCCACGGTAGCGACATAGCCGCCCTGCTGGAACAAGGCCACCAGGTTCTGCGACCAGGCCGACGCGTTGCGGATGCGGGCATCCGCGGTGGCGACCTCGTCGACCAGATGGTTCCAGCGCGTGGCGAGCTGCCACTCGGCGTGAGCCGCGCGTACGGACTCCGCACCTTCCAGTGTCTCCACCAGCAGGCCATTCTTGCGGTAGCCGCTGACGGTCATCCGCTTGGCTTCGTTCGCGATGACGCGCTGGAACAGGAAGCCGGCGCCCAGCGCCAGCGGCAGTACCAGCAGCGGTACCCAGACCAGGGCACCGCCGATGGCGGCAATCACGAGCAGGAAGAAGATCGCGAAAGGGACATCGGCGAGCACATAGAGGGTGGTCGAGGTGAGCATCGTCCGCACGGTCTCGAGCCCCTTCGCCTGCGCGGCGAGCGAGCCGACGGTCGGCGGGCGCGCATCGAGTCGGGAATGCTGCAGTCGGTCGAACAGCCAGCGCGACAGCTCGCCATCGATGGCCACGCCGGCCTGGTCGACGATCCAGGCGCGTACCTGCTTGAGGATCCATTCCAGCAACAGCGCCACGCCGACGCCGACAGTCAGGACCCAGAGCGACTGATACCCCTGGTTCGGGATGACCCGATCGTAGACCTGCATCGAGTAGAGCGAGACGCCGAGCCCGAGCAGGCTGACGATGGCCGTCGCGCAGACGGCTTCGAGCAGCGTGCCGCGCCGCTTCCAGATGGCTGCGGTCACTACAGCCAGTGCGCTGGACCTGCGGGCTGCATCCGCCTTCGACACGATACGGACGAAACGCGCTTCGGGTTCGGCCGGGTCGACGTGGATCGCACGGCCATCCAGTCGGCGGCCAGCGAAGCGTCCGTCGGGACCGGGCGATGTGAGCAGACAGATCTCGCCGCCAGGCAGCCAACACGCGAGCGGCAGGTCGGCAACCGCTGCAGACTGTACCGCCCGTGGCTCTCCTGCGAGACCTGCCAGCCGCCAGGCCGCGCTGAACCCCAGAGCGGGTGCAGCAGGGTCGATGCGCTCTACCGCCTGGCGGACTGCGTCTCGCCGGGCACGTGCAATCCGCTGGCCGGACAAGCGGGCCGCTTCGGTGATGACGTCGCTCATGGCTGCCTCGCATCGACGGGAACGGCTGTCATGCCATCGAGGCCGCCGGTGAGCAGCCAGAGTGTCAGGCCGGCAGTTCTTGCCTGGGCGCCGGCATCGACGAGCGCAAACTGTGATTGCGTGACTTCGCGCACGGCGTTGAGGACATCGATCCAGGTCTTCCGACCCGCCACATACTGACGGGCATAGGATTCGAAGACCGCCTGGCTCATGTCGACCGATTGGCGGACGCCCTCGAGCCGTTCGAGGGCCGAGCCGTACTGCACCCAGGTTGTTTCCACCTGCTCTCGAAGGGCAAGCACGGCTTCCGCGCGCGCCTGCATCGCCTCTTCGACACGGCGCTGGGCGGCGGCCACGGCGGTGCCTGCGGACAACCCTGCACCGGGCTGGGCGCGCAGCACGACCAGCGCACGGTTATCGGCTGCCGTGCCGAACTGTTTTTCGAGGCGGAACGCCAGTTGCGGGTAGAGCACGGAGCGACGGGCCTCGACATCTGCACCGGCGGCGAGCGCTGCGCGGTCGAGGCGCTCCAGGACAGGCGATCGCGCCAACGCAGTTTCAACGGCCGATTCCCGAGACACGGGTAGCGGCCTCAGCCCAGGTGCCGGCTCACCGACGGTGTTCACTGGCGCTCCGACCAGTTGCGACACCTGTACGCGGGCGGCCTGCAGCGCTTGCCTGACCAGTGACTGTTCCACGCGGGCCTGGGCCAGCCTCGCTTGTGCAAACTCGCGATCGGACGGCGGACTCACCTCCTGAGCCACTCGGCGACCGATGAGTGCGGCCAGCCTTTCATGTTCAAGCACCGCAATCTCTGCATGCACGAGCCGCTGCTGCTGGCGCACGACTTCGCCATATGCATTGAGCAGGCGTAGTGCGATGGTCTCGCGCGACTCGGCGAGCGCCGATCTTGCGGCCTCCTCGCGAAAGCCGGCTGCACGGATGCCGGAGGTGATGCGGCCACCGGTCCAGAGCGGCTGCTCGAGCGCGAGCAGACTCGCAGACGAAGCTGAATCCCGGGTCGAGGCCTCCAAGGATGGCGTCGGAAACCGCTGCCAGTCAGCACCCTCCCGCTCGGCACGACTGGCCCCGAGCGCCGCCTCACGCCCGGCGATCGTCGGGTGCGAAGCCAGCGCCTGTACGAGCAATCGCTGCAGGTCATCGGCAGCGAAAACCCGGGCGCTGCCAGGCAGAAGTATCAGGGCGATCGACAGGGCAGCCCACGCCGGGCGCAGGAAGCAGCGGACAGTCCCCACTTCCTTGCGCCCCCGCGGTGCAGACTCGAGGCAACGATGATGCGTACGGCTGATTTTCAGAACAGACTGCCGTTACTCAGCGCGAATGCCGTCGTGTCGTTGAGCGTCCAGTTCGCCGAGTTGGCGACCGACGCGCTCAGCGCGGCGATATCGGTCGCGCTGGTGGACGCCGTGTACTTCGCATTGTCTGCATTGAAGCTCTGCGAAGTCGTGGCGATGCCCGTCGGGATATCACCCGCCGCAGCGCCGCCCACGTTCAGGCTCGCCAGCAGGCGGTCGATCGAGATCGCGCCCGCGCCACCGGCGACCAGGCCGGCGATGCCGCCCTGGAATGCGTAGATCGTCTCGCCGGTAGCCGACAGTCCATCGCCTGCTCCACGGACGGTGCCCTTGTCCACCAGAGGATTCGTACCCGTCGCGACGTCGGGCTGGATCGTGACAATGGTGCCCGCCGCATAGGCACGGTCTGCCGTCCACAGGTACGCCCCTTCGCCGGACGCTGGCATTCCGCCCGCCTCGACGAAGTTGCGGTCGGTGAAGCCGACCTGGGTTCCAGCCACGACTGGCTTGAGAAGCATGAAGGACAACGCATCGACGTTGTCAGCGTTTGCGGCCACGAAGCGCAAGTCGCCGACATCCAGCAACGTCGACAGCACGTTCTCGCTGCGGGCGTTGAGGTTCTGGATGCGAGTGTCCAGCGCTGCCGCCGTGTCCGGTTGGGCGAATGCATCTGCCGGGGTGGCATGGAAGGTCTGCATGTAGCTCCTCAATGCAGACTGTTCACCAAGCACCGCGGCCCCAGGGGCGGTCACATACTGCTGGACGGTAGCGGCGGCGACAAAGTCGAGCGCTTCATCGACACTTGCGCTGAGCGTGCGCGTGCCCCCTGCACCCTCGACGAGGTAGCGGAAGTTTTCGCCATTGGCCTTGATGGGGTAGCTGTCGCCGCCATTGGCCAGGAAACTGAGCGTGACCACCGTTATCTTCGCAGGTGCCGAGGCCAGCCGGGTTCCGTCGTTGTAGAGATTGACCCTGTAGTTGTCGCCCACCAGCGCGATGTCGTTCACCCGTGCGCCGGCGGTGAAGTCGGGATCCCACGAGAAAGCTACGCCGCCGATCTGCGGGAACCGCCCCTGAAGGGTGCCCGCCGCCACTCCATGCTCGAGGATCACCTTGAGTCCTTCGGGCGTGGTGTCGAACACCATCAGCTGATTGTTGAATCTCAGCGAGTTCTCGACGTCGAGTTGGGAGACGCCACCATCCGGCGGCAGATAATCGACCGTGCCGTCGGGCTTGGGCGAAGAAATCGTGCCGATCTGAGCCCGGATGCCGCCACCATTCTTGAGCGAGACGATGAAGCTGCCTGCAGCGTCTGCACCCAGGGCCTGGACAGTCGCATAACGGTTGGCATCGGCGGTCAGGTTGCCGAGGTTGGTCTCTTCGGAGCGTATCTTCGCACGCTCACCTTCGAGATACACCGTTGACTGGCCGTAGATGTTCCCGTCCTTGCTGTCGATCACGCCCTTGACCGCATCGGTCAGGGTCTTCACGTTGCCGGCGCGGGTACCTGCGGCATAGGCCGTAGTAGAAAGCTGGGCAGCGTCCACGCCCCAGGCCGCTGCGACGTTGGCATCGGTCGCTGCATAGGCGCCGTTGATGCCCGTGTTGGCAGCGAGGCTGCTTAGCCGTATCTGGCCGGCGTTGTCGAAATCCACCACCAGCCGACCAAGATAGGTGTACTCGTTGTCGGTGTTGACCAGAAGCGTATTGCCCCCGGTCTTGTCACGGATGACCACCGGGTACGTATCGGCGAAGTTTGCTGCATGCCCCGGGAACGCCACCGCCGTATCGTTCGCGTCACCGAGCCGCGTGTTCGAGCCGGCGGCGAGGATGATGTCCACGCCGGACAGCTTGGTCGCAAGCAGACGCTCGTTGGCCAGCACCTGGAGGTGCGACATCAGGATGATCTTGTTCACGCCCTGACTGATCAGGTCGTCGATCACCGGCTGCAGTTGGGTGGCGAGCAGGTCCATGTTGTCGACCTCCCCGTTCGCGCCCGGGCCAGTGGGGAAGCCGAGTACTTCGGTACCCGACGGCGAGGAGATGGCCTCGAGCAGCTGCGTGGTCGCGCCCACCAGGCCGATCTTCTGCCCCCCTTCATCGAGCACCGCCGAGGGCACGATACGACCTTTGTTCGCGCTTGCGAGCTCCAGTCCCGCGGTGGCCGTGGTGTTCGTGAAGCGGCCGGACAGGTCGGTATCGCCGCTGAAGTTCAGGTTGGCCGACAGGTAGGGGAACTGCGCGCCGACATAGCCGCTGCCGGAGATGAACGAGTCACGGAACACCCGCGAGCCGAGATCAAACTCGTGGTTACCGATGGTCGAAGCCTCGACGCCCAGCAGGTTGTGAATCACGATATCGGCGGCGGCGATCGGTACCGTCGCGGTCGCCGCGAGCGTCGATCCACTCACGGCGTTGAGCGCCGGGATCACCGAGCTGTCGGTGCCTGCCGCGAGGAACGGTCCGGGAATGAAGTTGTCGCCCCCGGCCAGCGTGATGCTGTTGGCGTAGGAATCTTCGAAGCGGTCGATCATCGCCGCGAGTCGCGGCGCAGTCGTCGAAGCCAGTAGACCTGCCTCACCGTCGGCCAGATGCAGGAGTTGCAGCGTGTAGGTCTGGTTCTGGTAGACGCTGAGGGTGTTCGACGTTTCGTTGGCGACCACCAGCAGCGCCTTTCCGTTCGGGCTGTCGGATGCGGCCACGAAGGCGCCACCCTCCGGCGCCTCGTCTCCGGGACGGCGCAGGTACTGCACGAAGCTCACCGCGAGC